>NZ_JARWOP010000366.1 GCF_029868745.1 Nocardia wallacei
GCGACAGCGGGTCCGCGCGCTCGGCGCGTCCACGCCGACGCCCGCACCGGACGGAACCGCCTCGGACGGGGCCGCGGAGTCGTCCGCGCCCCGCCCGCGAGCACCCGCCGCGGTGGCGCGGGTTCTTTCGGGCAGCGGGCGTGCGGGCGCCGATCCGCTGCCCGGTTCGGCCCGCGCCGCCCTGCGCTCGGCGGGGGCGATCCTGGTTGCCGATCACGGGCGCGGCGTCACCGCGCATCCGGAACTTCGCGCCCTGCTCGCCCAGCGGGCCCGGCAGGTCCCGATCGCCTGGTCCCCGCATCCGTACGGGAGCACGCCGGTTCCCGGCGTGGCGCTGGCGACGCCGGACCGTTCCTATGCCGCGGCACTGGTCCCCGGCCCGTTCGATTCCGGCACTCGGGCGCGGGAACTGGTGCGGCGCTGGGAATCTCGTTCCGTCGCGGTGACGCTCGGCGCGCACGGCGCGGTGTTCTACCGGCACGGTGCGCGCGCGTACTTCCCGATTCCGGTGCCGCGACAGCTGTATGTGCACGGCAGCCCGGACGCGTACGGCGCGGGCGACATGTTCGCCGTCACGGCCGCGACGGCCCTGCACACCGGTCACGGCCTCGCCTACGCCGTGCGCCGCGCGGTCGAGTCCGCGGCCGAATTCGTCTGGGCCGGAGCCGTTTCCGGCACTCCCCCGGTACGTGATCTGCAACAGCACGCCTGAGCCGGGCCGGATTCTCGAAAACCACAGTGCGGCACAGTCTTTCAGCCCCGAACAGGACAGTTGCCCCGCCGGTCGGCCGGGCAACTGTCGTATGCGGCGGAAGACACCTGGGTCAGCGGTCACCCCGCTGGTAGGCGCGCTGGCGCTCCTCGTCGGCCTCCGCCTTGGCGCGCTCCTTCTCCGCCTGCGCCTCGCGCTTGGCGGCCTCACGCTGGGAGTCGGCCCGATCCTGCTGGGACCGCCCCTCCTCGCGCAGCTCGTTGTTGCCGAGCAGAGCGCCCGCGGTCTCCTTGGCCTTACCCTTGGCACCCTCGACGACGCCCTCGATGCCTTCCTGAGCGCCACCCTTGTCGTGTTCGGACATGACATTCACCTCCAGAATGTCGGTATCACTGACGTTTTCGGCCTACCCGGGCTCATCGGGACGAAACACGCTGCGCACCAGCGTGATTCATCCCACGATCAGCTCTCCGTATCGGACGGACCGGTCCGCCTGCGCTGCTGCCACGGATGCACCACCCAGACGACCACGAACAGCAGCGCGAACGCCGATCCCGCCGCCGTACCCGCGGGCAGTCCCGCCACCACGTCGAAGATCAGCATCGCGACGCCCGTCAACGCCAGACCGAGCAACGCCAGCCCCGCGATCGCGAACCGATGGGCCGAAGTCACCGCCCGCTCCAGCCGATGCCGCCGGAACAGGATGCGATGCGCCGACACCGGCGCCACCAGAAAGACCGTCGCAGCGACCGACGCCGCCACGGTGGCCAGGTGCAGCCACCGCATCGGCGTCGACAACAATTCCTCGAACCGGGACTGGAACGGCAGGGTCAGCAAGAAGCCGGTGAGCAGCTGCACCCCGGTCTGCACGACGCGGGTCTCCTGAATGAGCGTGGACCAGTTGCGATCCAGCCGCTGTGTGGGTGTTTCGTGCCGCGCCTGCCAGTCCCATGTCCCATCCCGTTCGGCCGGTGCGCTGCCCGCGGCACCGGCCGCGGTCACTCCGGTGCTCGCTTTCCGCGACCGCGGGACCGCGCCCGGCGGTTGTACCTCTCGATGGCCTCCACCAGCTGGTCCTTGGTCATCTTCCAGCGGCCGGAGATCTCCAGCCGCCCGGCGATGTCGAGCAGGTGCCGCTTGGAGGCATTGGCATCCACGCCCTCGGCCGTGCGGCCGGAGGCGTTCGGCCCGCCGCTCTCGGCGCGCTCGTCGGACGGGCCGCGGCGCTGTTTCGCCTCCCAGTGGTCGCCGACCTTCTCGTAGGAATGCTTGAGGGCGGCGTACGCCACCCGGTGCGCCCGCTGTTCGCTGCCGTATTCGCGCAGCGCGGAATCATGCGTCTCGGCAAAGATCCGCTGTGCGTGTTCGTCGGATTTGCGCAGCGTGCTGGGCAACTCGGTGGCCTTGGGCGCGCCGCGCTGATCGGTTTTCGGCATCATCGCCCCTTTCACTGATAGGACTGGCCGCGTCGCATTGTTCGCGTACCCGCACCACGGGCGGCCAATCGGCAATTCGCAGGTCCACCCGCCCGCGACGTTTCGGACCGCACCTCCCGGCTATCCGGACGCATGACTTCGATCTGGCTGCACAAGACCCGTCCCCCGGCGCATCCACCCCTCACCCCGGGCCGCCGCTTCGACGTCCTGGTGGTCGGCGGCGGCCTCACCGGCCTGACCACCGCGCTGCTGCTGGCCGAGCAGGGCGTGTCGGCCGCGGTGCTGGAGGCCCGCCGCCTCGGCGCGGTGACCACCGGGAACACCACCGGCAAGATCAGCCTGCTGCAAGGCACGCGCGCGAGTTCGATCGGCCGCAAGCACGGCATCGCCCTGCTGCACGACTACCTGACCGCCAATCGCGAGGCCCAGCAGTGGCTGCTGCGCTACTGCGAGGACCACGGCATCGCCGTGCAGCGCGAACCCGCGTACACCTACGTCCAGACCCCCGACGGCACCGACCTGATCCGCGCCGAACTGGACCTCACCCGCAAGGCCGGGCTGCCGACCACCTTCACGACCGACCTGGACGTGCCGTTCCCGAACCACGGCGCGGTGCGGCTGGACGACCAGGCGCAGCTCGACGCCATCGAGGTGATCGACGCGCTGGCCGCCGACCTGGACGCGCGCGGCGTGCCGATCTTCGAGGAGACCCGGGTCCAAGGCCGAGCCTCGGATTCCGGACCCGATCACGTCCTGCACACCGACCACGGCGATGTCGCCGCCGGCACCGTCGTACTGGCCACCGGCACACCGATTCTCGACCGCGGCGGCTTCTTCGCCCGCGTCACCGCGCAGCGTTCCTACGCCGCCGCATTCCGCGTCTCGGAGCCGATACCCCGCGGCATGTACCTCAGTGCCGACGACCCGACCCGCTCGGTGCGGTACGCGCCGACGCCGGAGGGCACCCTGCTGCTGGTGGGCGGCAGCGGCCACACCGTCGGCCGCACCCGTTCCGCCCGGGCGCACGCCGACGACGTGGTCGACTGGACCCGCACCTGGTTCCCCTCCGCCGAACCGCTGTACCGCTGGTCGGCCCAGGACTACCGCGCCGGCGCCCAGCTGCCCTACGCCGGTCCCATCCTGCCGGGCAACCATCGCATCCTGGTCGCCACCGGTTACGCCAAGTGGGGTCTGACCAACGCCGTCGCGGCCGCGCACGTGCTCACCGCCGGCGTGGTCGGCAAGCGCCCGTCGTGGGCGCACGCGTTCACCACCTGGAGTCCGCGTGAGCTGGCCGCGCTGCCCGCCCTGCTGCGCGACAACGGCGCTGTGGGAGCACAACTTTCGGCCGGCTGGGCCACCGCGCTGGCGTCGAAGAAGGACCAGCCGGGGCCGCCGCCGGAAGGCGCCGGCCGCGTCGAGCGCCGCGGGCTCACCCCCACCGCGGTCAGTACCGTCGACGGCCGGACCCGCAGCATCTCGGCGGTCTGCCCGCACCTGGGCGGCATCCTCGCCTGGAACGACGCCGAGCACACCTGGGACTGCCCGCTGCACGGCTCCCGCTTCGCCGCCGACGGCACCCTGCTCGAGGGCCCGGCCACGCACCCGGCGACCGGCGGCAACGATTAGCCGGAACCTCGCAGGGTAGGTCCCCACCATGGTCATGACCATCGAGCAGCTGTTGCGGACCCTCACCCGGGTCGTCAACACGCTGCTGGCAGCCGAGATCCCGTTCGCGGTCGCGGGCGGGTGTGCCGTGTATGCCCGCGGCGGACCGCCGTCGGACCACGATGTCGACATCTTCGTCAAGCCCCCCGACGTCGGCCGCGCCTGCCGGGCGCTCACCGAAGCGGGCCTGCGTACGGTCGATCCGGCCGAAGACTGGCTGACCAAGG
Organism: Nocardia wallacei; assembly: GCF_029868745.1. Lineage (GTDB taxonomy): Bacteria > Actinomycetota > Actinomycetes > Mycobacteriales > Mycobacteriaceae > Nocardia > Nocardia wallacei_B. Next base: position 4,044 of record NZ_JARWOP010000366.1, read on the forward strand.
CATACGATGGAGACACCCTGGTGGACTTGATCTTCCGGCCCAACTACCGCCCCGTCAACGACGCGCTGCTCGGCCGGACGACCTGGATGCGGATCGGTCCCACCGCAGCGCCCGTGGTCAGCGGCACCGATCTGATGGTCGACAAGCTCATGGTGCTCGATCCGCACCGACTGGATCTCACCGGACTGCTGCGCATCGCCCGCGGGCTGCGCGAGCAGGTGGACTGGCCGCGGGTCCGGGAGGAGACCGAGATGTCACCGTACGCGCGGGCATTCCTCGGCCTGCTGGACGACCTGGGCGTCAGCAACAAAGGAGACATGATGACCGATCCGGACAGTGACATGTTGCCGCAATACCTCGTGGCGAACCTGCGCCGCGCTTTCGCCGAGGACCCGCGCACCGCGGAACTCGGTGTGCAGGTGACGATTCGAGGCGACGTGGTGGTACTCAGCGGAGAAGTCGCCAGCGCACAGTGCCGCGAGCACCTGCGGGAGGTCGTCCACGAGCACGTCCCGAAACTCCGGGTGCACAACGATGTTCGCGTCACCAGTCACGCGGCCCCGACCGGTCGCGAGCAGCTGGACTGAAAACTCTTCGGCCACAGGAGGTTCACCATGCGCATAGCCGCGGTAGGCGACGTCCATCTCGGTACGGACTCGGCCGGGCTGCTCCGCCCGGCCTTGGACGAACTTCCCCGCTGCGCCGACGTGCTGCTGCTCGCCGGGGACCTCACCCGGCACGGCACCCTCGACGAGGCCCGGGTCGTCGCCGAGGAATTCCAGGATGTGGGCGTCCCGGTGATCGCGGTGCTCGGCAACCACGACCATCACAGCGATGCCCAGCGCGAGATCGGCACGCTCCTCACCGAGCACGGCATCAGCGTGCTCGAGGGCACCGCCGCGACCGTCACCATCGACGGGCACACCCTGGGGGTAGCGGGCACCAAGGGCTTCGGCGGCGGCTTCGCGGGCAAGTGCGCCAGTGTCTTCGGCGAACGCATCATGCGCGAGTTCGCCTCGCACACTGTCGATCTCGCCGATTCGCTGCGGGTGGCACTGCGCGGGCTCGACACCGATGTGACGGTGGCGCTCACGCACTACTCCCCCGTCAGCGACACGCTGCACGGCGAGCCGCGCGAGATCTACCCGTTCCTCGGCTCGTATCTGCTCGGGGAGGCGATCGACGAGGGCGGCGTGGACCTGGCGCTGCACGGCCACGCGCACGCCGGGTGCGAGAGCGGCACCACGCCGGGCGGCGTCCGGGTGCGCAATGTCGCCCAGCCGGTCATCCACGCCGCCTTCGCGGTCTACGAACTGACCGTGCCCGGCGACGAGACTCCCGCATCGCGGTTCACGACCGAAGCCGCGGGCGCCCGGTCCTGACGCCGTGCGGCGTCACTCCTCCGAGACCGCCGCGACGACCTTCCCGGCTTCCGGATTGTCCAGTGCGCGTGCCACATCGGCCTGCGCGACGATGCCTACCAAGCGGTCGCCGTCGAGCACCGGCACGCGGCGCACCTGGCGCTCGGCCATCACCGCGCACACCGCGGACACGTCGTCGTCGGCGCGGACCACGATCGGTGTGCCCTCGGCGAGTTCACCGGCGTCCACCCCGAGCGGATCCTTGCGCCGGGCGATCACCTTCACCACGATGTCGCGGTCGGTCAGCATGCCCTTCAGCCGGCCGTCCTCGCCGCAGATCGGCAGCGCACCGACATCCAGATCGGCCATCATGCGGGCCGCCTCGGTCACGGTGTCGCTGGACCGGACGCATTGCACGTCCGGCGTCATGAGGTCGCGTGCGGTGGTCATCGGAACCTCCTAGCCTCGAGTGGACCTCGTCTTCGTTCCCCGCCTACCCGGCCTGCACCCACGTACACCATCCGAACGGTTTCATCCCGCGGTCGCCGGGCACCCGGCCGATATGAGCGCTCCCGCCGAACCACCCGTAGCGCCGCTGAACGTGCTGGTCTGGCACGTCCACGGACCTTGGACGACCTCCTTCGTACAAGGTCCGCACCGCTATCTGCTGCCGACGGACCCCGCGCTGGGCGAATGGGCGCTGGGCCGCGGCGGGCGAGCGTGGCCGGATCGCGTGGTCGAGGTCGCGCCGGCGGATCTCGCCGCCGCCGAGGTCGATGTCGTCGTGCTCCAGCGCCCCGGCGAGTTCGACCTGGCGCGGGAGTGGCTCGGGCGGGCGCCGGGCACCGAGATCCCCGCGGTCTACGTCGAGCACAACACACCCGCCGAGCACGCCGCGCTCTCCCGCCACCCGCTCGCCGATCGCACCGACATCCCCTTGGTGCACATCACCCACTTCAATCGGCTGATGTGGGACAACGGCCGCTGCCCGATCGAGGTGATCCCGCACGGCGTACCCGACCCCGGACATCTGTACACCGGGGAATTGGCGCGAGTGGCCACGATCGTCAACGAGCCGGTACGACGCCGGCGCATCGCCGGAACGGATCTGCTCGCCCCGCTGTCCGCCGCGGCGCCGGTCGACGTCTTCGGTGCCGGCACCGATGATGCGGGCGCGGCGGCGGGCCAGCCGACCGGCCGGGTGTGCGGCCTGGGCGAGCTGGAACAGCCTGCGCTGCACCGGGAATTGGGGCGGCACCGCGTGTACGCGCACACCGCGCGCTGGACCTCGCTGGGCGTGTCGGTGATCGAGGCGATGTACCTCGGCATGCCCATCGTGGCCGTCGGCACCACCGAGACCGCCACGGCCATTCCCGCGGACGCCGGCGTGGTGTCCACCGATCCCGACATCCTCGCCGAGGCGATCCGCCAGTTCCTCGCCGAACCGGTCTTCGCCGAGATCACCGGCAAATCCGCGCGGCAGTGGGCACAGGCCAATTTCGGAATCGATGAATTCGTCCGCCGCTGGGATCGACTGCTGTCCGGCCTGGCCGGCGACCGCACCACCCTCGCACAGGAAGGACAGCGCTGATGTCCCACATTCCGAAAGAACCGACCGGTGCCACCTTTTCCGACGCGCCCGGATCCGGCCGCCGACGCCGCTACTCCCCCGACACCAAGCGCACCAGTCGTTCCCGTGCCGGCGAGTCGGTCGCCGACGCCCGCAACTGGCCGGGTCTGGCCCTGCTGGGCATCGGGCTCGTCGCGCTGGCGGCCACGCTCACCGCCGCGGGTTACGGCTTCGGCGGCTGGGCCGTGGTGGGAGCGGTGGTCACCGCGGTCTGCCTGGTTGCGGGCGTCGCCCTGGTCGCCGCGGAGCACCGCCGCGTCCGTGCCCGCGCGGGCGACCAGCTTCGCGATCCCGGCGGCCATTGACGCTGCGCTACAGCGCTTTTCGCCTCGACGCCGCTCGAACAGACGCGGACCGCCGGTGGTTCCCGCGGTCCGCGTCGTCGTGCCGGCTCAGCACTTCGCGAGCGCCGCCCGCACCTCGGTCAGGTGTTCTTCCACGAGGGGCGTGGCCTGCTCCGCCACCCCACGCACGTCCGGCGCCCCGCCCGCCGCGAGCTCCTGCTGTCCGTTCTGCAAGGCGGCGAGGTGGCCCTGCTCCTGCATCCGCAACCACGCGATGTCGAAATCGCGGCCGGTCCGCGGAGCGGTGTCCGCGAGCGATTGCGTCTGAGCGGAATTCGGCAGCGCCGGGAGCGCCACACCGTTGCGCGCGGCCGTCGCGGTCACCATCTGGTCGAGTCGCATATGGTCGGCGACCAGGGCGGGCGCCAGTTCCCGCACGGCGGGGCACGACGACATCGCGGTGGCGCGCCCGCCTGCGGCGATCTCGGTCAGATGACTCTGATGCGCCGCGATCAGAAAGTCTCGGTCCGGTTGCGCCAGCGCGGCTTCCGCGTGCGCCGCTCCCGCGGCGCCGAAGCCGGCGGCCAGCACCGACACTCCCGCGATCAGGGCTCGTCGCAGCGTTGGCATGCTACCTCCTTGTGTCGAAACGGGTTCCCCCGCTTCGCGATTGCCCAGGATCGTCGCCGATACGCGCGGCTCGCCGGGAAAAATTCGGTGAATTCGCCCGGCCGCGGGCGGGTTCCGGGTAGGTCCGCAAATACTTGGAACCGGACACCAAGATCGGCACGACCACCTCGCACGCGGACCCGCCGGGCGTCATCGCCGCTATCCAGCTCGCGTATAGCAGGCCGGTAAACTCCGTCACAAAGTTGCGAATTTTCCATCCAACTGATGACGCGGCAACGAATAGCAACTACTCAGCACTCGAAATGCGCTCTGCGAGTGTGTATTCGATGTTGCAGATGTACTTGCATATGCTCGCTACACCGACTTAGACTCGACGTGCAAGGCAGTACAGGGGACTACCAGTGAGCCGTCAGGTGAACCGGAGGTCAATTCTCACCATCGGTTCAGCTCACGGCCGGGCGTCAGGGGCTCGAATGAACCAGCCAATGGGTCTCGGCCGACTCGGACTTATCGATAGAGGCCGGGCCGAGGAACATAACTACTCGCGGGAAACCGCGACACGATTCGTCATCAACGCGGTCGAGTCCACCGGGGCGGCCACGCGTGACGACTTCGATATCGACCGCATCGTCGCCACCGCGCACGCACAGGTGAACGATTGGGATTTCCACTCGATGCACCCGGAAGCGTTCTGGCGTATCGCTTCCAGTTTCATCCGGCAGTGACGGTACAGCCGCCTCGTCTACAGCGAGGCGGCCGCTTCCTTCATCACGACGCGCGACCGGGCCGGCGCCTCGGCCTGCACGCTCAGCCGGTCCATGACCTGCCGATAGAGTTCCAGGTCCTGCGCCCGATCCAGGTATAAGGCGCTGGTCAGCTGCTCCATGTAGATGATGTCGGGCAATTCCGGCTCGGCGAACCGGAGCATGGTGAACGAACTGCCCGCCGCCGCATGGCCTCCGGCGGCATACGGCAGGATCTGAATCGTCACGTTCGGGCGGTTCGACACCTCGATCAGATGCTCGATCTGCGCCCGCAGCACCTCGTTACCGCCGATCGGCCGGTGCAGGACGGCCTCGTCCAGCACCGCCCACAGGGTGGGCCCGCCGCGCCGATCGAGGATCTGCTGGCGACGCTTGCGCAACTCCACGCGCCGCGCCGTCTCGGAGTTCTCGTGGCCGAGCGCGACGACCGCGCGCATGTACTCCTCGGTCTGCAACAGACCCGGAACCAGTTGGCCCTCGAAGGTTCTGATCGACTTGGCCGCGTGTTCGAGGCCGAGGTAGGTCTCGAACCAGGGTGGCAGCAGGTCGCTGTAACGATGCCACCAGCCCGGCTGATTCGCGTTGCGCACCAGCTCGAGGAACATCTCGCGCTGGTCGGGATCGTCGACGCCGTAGAGCGACAGCAGATCCCGAATATCGCGTTCCTTGAACCCGGTTCGCCCGAGTTCCAAGCGGCTGATCTTGGCGTGCGAGCCACGAATGTGCTCGCCCGCGGCCTCACGGGTGATATTGGCATCCTCGCGGAGTCGGCGGAGCTGCCCACCGACCGCGATCCGCAGCGCGGTCGGACCACGGTCGGCGACAAGCGATTCCGCGTGGCCGATCCGGACGGGTTGACCGATCATGAGTCCTACTCCGATGCTCGACGATCATCGGCAGTGAGGTCACAACCAACCCGTCGCAGACCGCACCGCGCCGGTTGCCAATGTTACCGCTCAGCTCGCCAGGTCGTCGAATTCCCCACTCTTCGCGCCGCCCAGGAACGCATCGATTTCCGGGCGCGTATAGACCAGAACTGCGCCTTCGGGGTCCCGTGAATTGCGAACGGCGACCAGACCGTTCGCGAGATCGGCCACTTCGACGCAGTTTCCGCTCGGGTTGCTGAACGTGCTCTTGCGCCAACTCAGATCGGATGGGCGACCAACGCCCATCGCCGTCGTATCGGTCATTGCTGTCTCCCTGCTCGGTGTCGCTGACTCCGCCGCCAGGTGCGGCGGGGTCGGTGTTTGCATATGTTCGCGCAAATGTTCTTACAGTTGAAACCGACACTCAGACGATAGCACGCCAGTTGCCGACGATCGAGACTTTGCGACGGACCCGAACAGCAAGAGCGGCAAGGACTTTGATCTTGACCCGTCGACCGGTGCGGATATGCGGTGAACTGCGGAAATCATTGTTCCGACCGGTCGGTTATGCCCGAAATCGATCACCGGGAATGCGCTCGCGAGACCAGTGGCCCGTGGTATGCGGACCGGGGAAGAAAGGCCCTCGACACAGCGAGCCGACTGTGCAGATGTACTTGCATCTGTCTGTCGCAGCCGCATAGACTTCCTCTCGACGAGGATGGCCCGGACCGCGCCGGATCGTGTGGAAGCCCCGCGCCAGCATCGCCAGCGTCGCCAGTTCTACCCTCCGCGAACGGCCGAAGGCATCCCATGACTCACACGTTGCAGCATTCCGCTACCCGGAGTTCCGCCGCGGGCGCCGATCTCTCCGACGACTGCGCCGACGAACCCCACAACCTCACCTATCGCCGCGCCCGCACGATTCTGCGCGCACACGATCGCCATGTCGGGTGCCGGCAGTGGGTCGCGGCGGCGGCATACCTCTCCGCCGGCCTGGACGACGAGTAGCGTCAAGGCTGCTGAACGTCAATTCCGCGCGCGGGCAACGCTTCCGTGCGGATTCCGGCTCAGGCCGGGTATCTACCATGGAGTAGAGGACTGTAGTCGCGCGGAACGAGTTCATCATGATCGTCCATGCCGCAAACGAATTCATCCTGGCGCAGGTAACCAACCCGACGCCGGAGACGCCGCCGGCCGCCGACAAGATCTTGAAGCTGGTCCGGTACTTCACCTGGTTCGTGCTGCTGTCCGGAACCACGGCGATCATCTATGCCGGTGGCAGATTCGCCTGGGAGAAATGGAACGGCGGCGCGCTGCAATCGCCGAAGATGGTGGCCGGCGCCTTGATCGGCGGTGTGCTGGCCACCAGCGCCGGCACCATCATGAATACGGTCATCGGGACGTGACCGACTGCGCGGTCAGGACCGTACGGCGGTGACCAGGCTGACCAGAGTCGACACCAGCCCGTCGGCCGGCTGCAGACCGGGCACCGGACGTCCGTTGGCGCGCAGGTAATCCGGGACGTCGACGCGCTCGGCGGTCCAGCCGCGCGCACCGAACCAACCGGCCGCCTCGCTGCGCTGTTCGTTGTAGATCAGTCGGATCCACTCGTTGCGGCCGTGCTCGGTCTCGTCGGAGTGCTCGGTGAACGCGGCGGCGGCCGACTCGGACAGCGGGTCCATCTGCTCGACGGCGACCCGGCTGCCGGGCGCGCTGAGCGAATGAATGGTGTCGAACAGCTGTTCCGTCGCATCAGCGGGCAGATAGACGAGCAGTCCCTCGACCAGCCAGGCCGTAGGCGTCGAGGGGTCGAACCCGTTGGCGCGCAGCGCCTGTGGCCAATCGTCGCGCAGGTCCACCGCGACCTCGCGGCGCTCGGCCCGCGGTTCGTCGCCGTTACCCGCGAGCACCTCGCGCTTGAAGTCCAGCACGGGCGGCCGGTCCAGTTCGTACACGACGGTGCCGTCGGGCCAGGGCAGCCGGTAGGCGCGGGCGTCCAGACCCGCGGCCACGATCACGACCTGCCGGATACCGGCCGCGCCGGCCGTACGGGAGTAGTCGTCGAAATATTTGGTGCGGGCGGCCTGGAATTCCTGGAAATCCTTGCCGAACTCGGTCTCGGTGAGCGGGTGTCCGGGCACGTCGCCGTCGAGCAGCGCCGACCACTCGGCACCCGCGGCACGCAGGAAGTCCTCGGCGAAGGGATCCTCCGCCAAGGCTCCCGGCTCGTCACCCGCCAGGGCGCGCGCGGCGGCCACGAACAGCGCCGTCGAACCGACACCGGTCTTGATGTCCCACGTATCTCCCTCGGTACGCATGGTCGACAACCTACCCGGCGACGGCCCCGCCGGCATCCGGACGCCACACTCCACCACTGACAAGGCCCTCCAATACCGCTACACCCCAGCCCCTTTCGCCCCGCACCAGGCCATATGCCGTGCGGCAATGGGTTTCCGGCCGACTCACGCCCTCACTGGAGCGGCGTCCCGGCGCGCGAACGGACGGCCGAGGGTGATGCGGCGCAGGATCCACTCGGCGGGGCCGTAGCGGAAACGGCGGAGCCACAGGGCGCTCAGGGCCAGTTGGGCGCAGAAGACCGTGACGGCGATCGCGACCAGGCCCGCCGGGGAGACCGAACCCGCTGCGCCCAAGCCGATTCCGGTGAACAACAGCAGGCCGACGACGGATTGGGCCAGGTAGTTGGTCAGGGCGATGCGGCCCGCCGGTGCCAGTGCGCCGCGCAGCCAGGCGGTCCGGGGGTGATGCATCAGCCGCAGTAGCGTCGCCACGTACGCCGCGGACAGCAGGGGCGCGCTGGCGATGCCCGCCGCTGCCGCAAGGGTATTCGACGGACCGCCGCCCCAGGCGTAGACCAGCCCACCGGCCAGGCCGAGCGGGAAACCGAACCACTGCATCCGGCGCAGCATCGTCTCGTCGCCGCGAACGCGGGCCAGCAGTCCGCGCCGACCGGCGACCATGCCGAGCAGGAACATCGCCAGCGCGGTCGGGCCCTGCAACGAGAGTGCCTGCACCACCAGCAGACTCAGGCCCGACAGATGCTGACCGAGGATGTCGCCCCAGCCGCCCAGCATCGCCGCGGTCTGCTCGGCGGCGGTGGCCCGGGCCTGTTCGGCGGCCGGGAAGAACGACGCGGTGTCGACGAACAGACCGGCGGCGATGGTGGACACCAGCACGACGGCATAGATCCAGCCCGCTGTCTGCAGCGCCGTCCGGTCCCGAATACCCCGCAGCCACAACAGGAACAGGCAGGCCACGGCGTAGGTGGTGAGGATGTCGCCGCCGTAGAGGAACACGGTGTGCAGCACCCCGAACACGAACAGACCGGCGATGCGGCGCAGCATGCGCGGCACGAAGGCCGCCTCGGCCCGTTCGGCGGCGTCCATCTGCAAGGTGAAGCTATAGCCGAACAGGAACGAGAACAGCAGGTAGAACTTCATGCTCACCAGCGCTTCGAGTCCCATCCGCACGGCGTCGTCCAGCACGCCGGAGTAGGCCGGATCGGTGACGAGATTGCCGGGATAGGCCGAGGCCATGAACGTGATATTGACGAGGAAGATGCCGAGCAACGCGAATCCGCGCAGCGCGTCGACATCGTGAATGCGCTGGTGGGGCATGTTTTCCCTCCCCGGCGACCACAGTCGCGAGAGTTAATATCCAATAGATACTTTCTGATGGATACTATCTTGAGGACACGATCGGTGCCAGGATGGATTCATGCCAGGAGGTGAAGAACCGAGCGAGTCCGACGCCGCGGCCGTCCCCGCCGAGCTGGCGCGGCTGTGGCGGTTGCCCGTCCCGCACCGGCAGGGCCGTCCGCCCACGCTGGATGTGGAGACCGTCGTCGCGGCCGCGATCGAGCTGGCCGATCGGCAGGGGCTCGCCGCGGTGACGCTCGAAAAGGTCGCGCGGGCACTGGGTTTCACCAAGATGGCGCTCTACCGCCACGTCGGCTCGAAGGATCGTCTGCTGGAGCTGATGGCGGACCGGGCCGTCGGCGCGCCCCCGGACATCCATCATCCGCCCCGGCACTGGCGGGCCGCGCTCACCGAGTGCGCGCTCGCCCTGCGCGAATGCTATGCCCGGCGCGGCTGGCTGCTGCACGTGCCGCTCAGCGGACCGCCGCGCGGCCCCCACTCGATCGGCTGGGTCGACGTACAGTTGCGCGCGCTGCGCGGCACGACACTGGCCGAGGTCACCAAGCTGGCCCTGCTGATGCCGCTCGACGGCTATGTCCGCCAGGCCTGCCTCCAGGAGCAGCAGATGCGCGCCGGACGCGGCGAACGCGACCAGGCCGCGGTCGAATTCGAATACGGCGCCACACTCGCCCGGCTGGTCGACCCGGACCGCTACCCGTACGCCGCGAAACTATTTGCCGCAGCGCCCTTTCCGGAACCCGCCGCGCCGGGCCGGGACATCGCCGCCGAGGACTTCCGCTTCGGCCTGGACGTCGTCCTCGACGGTATCGCGGCGGCGCTGGCCCGCGCTCAGGACGAGGGCGGCATGATCGGCGGGGCGAACACGTCCTCGAGCGGGGTCGGCCCGGTATAGCGCCGGCACGTGCAGGTGGCCCACTCGCGCATGCCGTAGCCGTTCTTGCGGAAGGTCTCGGCGTGGCAGGTGCCGGACTCGCGGTCGTGCATGGCCAGGTCGTGGCCGCAACCGCAGAGCACGGAATGCTTGCGCTCCGCCCGGGTCCGCCGCCCGCCGAGACGACCACAGGCCCAGCCGACACCGACCAGACCGGCGCCCACGATGAGACTGAGAGGATCGAACATGGGCCTAGTATACGTATACATATAGCCCCGCATCGCCCGGAACCGTGACTCGACCGGGGAATCAGCCACCCAAGAGGTCGGCCAAGGGGGCGAACCGGTTCGGATCCGCGGCGACCACAGCGGGGAAGCGCTCCGCGATCGCCGCCGACAATGCCTTTCGCACCTCGCCGCGCAACTCGGTCCCGGCCGGAGTGAGCACGATCCGGGTGATTCGACGGTCCTGCGCGTCGGGTTCGCGTGCCAGCAGACCGCGCCGCTGCAAACGGTCGACCACGCCGGTCACGTTGGTCTTGTCGCAGCCCAGCAGCGTCGCCAGCTCGCCGAACGACGGATGATGCCGGTCCAGCAGGCAGAGCACCTGCGTTTGCTGGCTGGTGAGTTCGAACCGCCGCGCGATCTCGGCGTACAGCGCCGCGGTCTCGCGATGCAGTGTCATCACCGCCGTCATCAGATCGGTTCTCGCGCCGCTCACGCCGGTCAGTGTAGTACATCGACAGTTGACATCATCGACCAATTGGTCGAGCATCTCGACTATCCATGATCTCTTATTACGGAGGGTGTATGACAGTCGCACTGGTGACCGGGGGCTCGCGTGGCATCGGCCGGGCCATTTCCCGGCGACTCGCCGCGGACGGCGCGGACGTCGTGATCAACTATCGCGAGAATGCCGCGGCCGCGGCCGAAGTGGTGAGCGAGGTGCGGGCAGCGGGCGGCCGAGCGGTGGCCGCGCCGGGCGACGCGGCCGACCCCGAGCAGCTCCGACAGCTGTTCGACACCGCGGAGCAGCACTTCGGCGGGCTGGACGTCCTGGTCGCCAATGCCGGTATCGCGCGGTTCGCACCGCTCGCGGACGCGCCCGACGCGGACTTCGATCTGCTGTTCACCGTCAACGCCCGCGGCACGTTCCTGGCGATGCGCGAGGCGGCCCGCCGGCTCCGCGACGGGGGCCGAGTGGTCGTGATCTCGAGTGGCACCACGGTCACCGCGCGGCCCGGCGCCGCGCTCTACTCGGCGAGCAAGGCGGCGACCGAACAGCTGGTCCGCATCGCCGCCGTCGAACTCGGCGAGCGCGGCATCACCGTCAACAGTGTCCTGCCCGGCGCCACCCGCACCGACGCCCTGCTCGCCAACGTCGACGACGACCGGCTCGCGCAACTGGCCGCGCAGACGCCGCTGCGGCGGATCGGCGAACCCGCCGACATCGCCGCCGTGGTCGGCTTCCTCGCCTCCCCCGACGGCGCCTGGATCACCGGCCAGCAACTGCGCGCGGGCGGCGGATCGTTCTGACGACACAGACCCGAGGGGTACGGGTGGATTCAGCGGGTAGTCGCTGCGTGAGGAGGTGGTTCGGATGGTCGACGATGTCGAGAAGCGGTGGCACGACCCCGGGATGTACCGCCGGGCCGCCGGATATGTGGCGACCGTCCTCGTCGTGACGGCGCTGGTCTGCGTGGCCGTCGTGCAGTGGGCCGCGCGCCGCGAACCGTGCGCCGACGCGGACACGGCCTTCTGCGATACCACCGCGCGCGGAACCATGATCGCCGCACCCGGCATCGTGCTGGTGCTCGGGACGCTCGGCGCGTTCGTGCAGACCTACCGGGTGTGGAAACGACACCGGGCCTGGCCGATCTGGCAGGGCGCCGGGTGGTTCCTCATGACGGTGACACTCGTCTTCCTGGGCATCGGCGCGAGCACGATCGGCCGTTGATCCGGTGCCCCGCACCGAGTCAGGCCGACGCGACGGTTTCGCGGCGGCGCACCAGGCGATTCACGAGCGGGTATCCGGCGCACACCAGGACCGCCCACACCAGACCGACGACCAGCGCCGTGCGCCCGCTGTCGGTGAAGAACAGCAGCACCACCACGAGCCCCAGGAACGCCAGGGCCAGCACGCTGGTCACGGGGGCGCCAGGCAGCCGGTAGTCGCTGGCCGGGAGTTCCCCGCGGCGGACCTTGGCGCGATAGAGCAGGTGGCAGACCAGGATCATGCCCCACACGAAGATGATGCCCATGGTGCTGACCGAGGTGATGTAGTTGAACGCCTTGTCCGGCGAGATCACATTCACGACCACGCCGATCACCATCATCGCGGCCGACACCACGATCCCCGCGTACGGCACCTGGCGGCGGCTCAACCCCGACAGCGCGCTCGGCGCCTCCTCGCGCAGCGACAGGCTGCGCAGCATGCGGCCGGTGGAGTAGATCCCCGAATTGCACGAGGACAGCGCCGCCGTCAGCAGCACGAAGTTGATCAGGCCCGCGGCGCCGGGAATGCCGATCTGCGCGAACACCTCGACGAACGGACTACGGCCGCTGTGGAATTCGGTCCAGCTCACCACCGACATGATGATGATCAGCGCCCCGACGTAGAACAGGCCGATGCGCAGCGGCAGCGTATTGATCGCCTTGCGCAGCGTGCGCCGCGGATCCGCGGCCTCGCCCGCGGTCACGCCCACCAATTCCACGCCGACATAGGCGAACACCACGATCTGCAATGCCAGCATGGCCTGATCGACGCCGTTCGGGAAGACACCGCCCGCCGACCAGAGATTGGTCACCGTGGAATGGTCGGTATGCCCGAAACCGAAGACGAGTACGCCGATGCCGATCAGGATCATGCCCACGATGGCGGTCACCTTGATCGCGGAAAACCAGAACTCGCCCTCACCGAAAAGCTTTACCGAGATCAAGTTCGCCGCGAACAGCACGCCGAGCACGACCAGCGCGGTCACCCATTCCGGGATCGCGAACCAGTACTTCACGTATTTACCGGCAACGGTAATTTCGGCCATGCAGGTCGCCACCCACACGGCCCAATAGGTCCAGCCGGTCACGAAACCGGCGAAGCGGCCCAGGAATTCGTTGGCGTACTCCGCGAAGCTGCCCGAGACCGGGCGGTAGGTCAGCAATTCGCCGAGGGCGCGCATGATCACGAAGATCGCCAGACCGGCGGCGAGATAGCACAGGATCAGTGCCGGCCCCGCCTGTTCGATGGCACCGCCCGCGCCGTAGAACAGACCGGTGCCGATCGCGCCGCCGATGGCGATCATCTGGATGGTGCGCGGGTTCAGTCCGCGCTTGTAGCCTTCTTCGTCACTCGCGGTCGCGAGCGGTGGCGCGCCGGGCGCCGCCGAAGTGCGGTCGGTCGTCATGGTCGGCACGCTACCGCGCTCCCGCGCGACGCGCGCGGCCGAGCCGCGAAGCGCCTCAGCCCTGCTGGGCCTCCCACATCCAGTGCAATTGCTCGAGCCGCGCGGTGATCTCGATGAACAGATCCTGGGTGACCGGATCGGCCTTCTCGGTCGCCTCGATGCGGCCGCGCATCCGCTGGACCACGGCGGCGAGGTTCCCGATGACGGCGTCGGTGACATCGACGTCGCGCTGCCAACCGCCCGGGAATCCCTTCGCGCCGGAGGAGTCGGCGACGGTGCGGGCACGGCCGTCCGGGCTCACGCCGATCGCGGTGGCTCGCTCGGCGGCCTTGTCGGTGAAGTCGCGGGCGTCATCGACCAGTTCGTCGAGCGCCAGGTGCACGGTGCGGAAACGCTCCCCGATCACGTTCCAGTGCGCCTGTTTCGCGATCAGTGTCAGATCGATCAGGTCGACGACGGCGCCGTTGAGCGCCTCGCCGGCGATGCGCTGCTGTTCGGGGTCGAGGGTCGTGGTGATGGGTTGTGCCACGGGATGACTCCTTCCTCGGTGGGTCACTTGTGACCGCCTTACCCTCCCGGCGCGAGATCAACCGGTCGCGGTGAGCCAGGCCACAGCCCGGACGGGTTGCCGAAGAATAATTGTGAATACACAATCATTGTGTGCCTACAACTATCGAGGGGCTGGCCGCGCGCCGGAAGACGATCGTCCTGGTCACGTGCTGCCTGAGCCTGCTGATCTCGTCCATGGACGCGACGATCGTCAACGTCGCGATCCCCACCATCCGCACCGATATGGACGCGCCGCTGTCTCGGCTGCAATGGATCGTCGACGTCTACACGCTCACCCTCGCCAGCCTGCTCATGCTGTCCGGGGCCGCCGCCGACCGCTTCGGCCGCAAGCGCGTGTTCCGCTTCGGCCTGGTCACCTTCGCCGTGGGATCGCTGCTGTGCAGCCTGGCGCCGAGCATCGAAATCCTGATCGGGGCCCGGTTCGTGCAGGCCCTCGGCGGTTCGATGCTGAACCCGGTGGCGATGTCCATCATCACGACGGTGTTCACCGGCCGCGTCGAGCGGGCGCGGGCGGTGGGTGTCTGGGGTGCGGTGGTCGGCATCTCGACCGCACTCGGCCCGATGGTCGGCGGCGGGCTGATCGACGCGCTCGGGTGGCAGTCGGTGTTCTGGATCAACCTACCCATCTGCGCGGTCGCGCTGATACTCACGACCATCTTCGTGCCGGAGTCGAAGTCGAAGACGGTGCGCGGCATCGACGGAATCGGCCAGGCGCTGGCGATCGTGGTGATGTTCACGCTCGTGTTCGGGCTCATCGAGCGGCAACCGCTGGTGTTCGTGGTCAGCGGGATCGCGTTGGCGGCGTTCGTCTTCCACGAGTCGCGACACCCGTCGCCGTTCATCGATCTGCGTTTCTTCCGCAGTGTCCCGTTCTCCTCGGCGACCGTGACAGCGGTGTGCGCGTTCGCCGGGCTGGGCGCGTTCCTGTTCAGCGCCTCGCTGTATCTGCAAGGGACACGGCACTTCTCGGCCGTGCACACCGGTCTGCTGTATCTGCCGATGGCACTCGGCGTGCTGATCTGTTCCCCGCTGTCCGGGCGGCTGGTCGGCCGGTACGGGACCCGCCCGTCGCTGCTCGTGGCCGGGACGTTCATGGCGCTGGCCGCCGTGCTGCTCACGACCCTGCACGCCGATACCGCGATCTGGCAGCTGATCGTCATGTTCGCCGTCTTCGGCATCGGCTTCGGCCTGGTGAACGCGCCCATCACGACCGCCGCGGTGAGCGGGATGCCCAACGATCGCGCGGGCGCCGCCGCGGCGGTGGCGTCCACCAGCCGGCAGGTCGGGGTCAGCATCGGTGTGGCATTGTGTGGCCTGTTGACCGGCGCGAGCCTGTGGTGGGTGGTGGCCGCGCTGGCCGCGAGCATCATCGGCCTGGGCGTGGCCGCCAACACCCGGTGGGCGGAGCGCTCCCGCGACCGGGTCGCACCGTTGCTCGAGGAGAAGGTCCCCGCCAGTGTCCGATGAAGTCCACACCGCGCCACCGGAACCCCCGGCCACCCCGGACGAGGTCTGGCGGTTGCTCACCCACCTGGTCACGGACACTCGCGATCAGTGGAAGCGGGCGGTCGTGGAGCGAACGGGCATGCCGTTCAGCCGGATTCGGATCCTGCGCCGCCTGCGGCAGGGCCCGATGACGCTCAAGGACCTGGCCCGCGCGGCGACCATGGACGCCCCCGCGACCACCGTCACCATCAACGACCTCGAGGAACGCGGCCTGGTGATGCGCCAGACCGACCCGGCCGACCGGCGCTCGAAGCTGGTGTCCGCCACCGAATCCGGCCTGGCGGTCCTCGCCGACGCCCTGGCGACCCCAGACCCCGCCCCGGATTCTCTGGCCGCCCTGTCCCCCGACGAACTGCGCACGCTGCGCGATCTCCTGCGCCGCCTGGAGCACTGACCGATCGGCGAGAACGTCAGCGACGCACCGTATTCGGTCGCTACCGCCGGCTGTCAACCTCGCCGGGTGCGCAATGCCGACCGCGCTCGCTCGACCACCTGATCGACATCGCCTTCGGCATCGATCCGGACGCCCGGCTCGTCGGGGGCCAACGGTTGCAGGGTCGACAGTTGCGAGTCCAGTAGCTGTACCCGCATGAAATGGTTGCTGCGCGTGGTCAATCGGCGTACCAGTTCCGCGCGTGAGACGTCCAATTCGATGAAGCGCAGGGCGGGAACCTTGGCGCGCAAGCGATCTCGGTAGACGCGTTTGAGGGCAGAGCAACTGACCACCCCGCCGGGTTGCCCGGCCCGGTCCGCCAGCCACGCGGCGACCGCGTCGAGCCAAGGCCATCGATCGGCGTCGTCGAGCGGCACGCCGGAGGCCATCTTCGCCACATTCGCGGGCCGGTGGAAGTCGTCGCCGTCGGCGTACTCGGCCCCGAGCGCCGCGGCCAGCCGCTCCCCCACCGTCGACTTGCCCGCGCCGGAAACGCCCATCACGGCGATGGGCCCCCACGGTTCGGTCATGGCCGGGACCCTAGTCGCCGGGATCGCCCGGGACGCCTGAACTACGCTCGCAAGCGTGGCGGAGGAGACTACACCGGAGTGGGCGCCGAGCGCGTCGTCCGGCTTCGAGCTGGGCACCGACGGGCCCAAGGTGATCCTCGTCGGGATCGACGGATCGGACGCGTCCTGGCGGGCCGCCGCCTACGCAGCGGGACTCGCCCGCCGCCAGAACGCGCTGCTGGCAATGATTTACGTGCAGCCGTGGATGGCGATGGCGGGCGCCTACGGCGCCGATGTGCAAGCGGTGACCGCGGAGATGGCCGAGGATCTGGCCCGCGAGATCCAGCAGCACGCCGAGCGCGTGCGCGACGTCTACGCC
Organism: Nocardia wallacei; assembly: GCF_029868745.1. Lineage (GTDB taxonomy): Bacteria > Actinomycetota > Actinomycetes > Mycobacteriales > Mycobacteriaceae > Nocardia > Nocardia wallacei_B. The sequence continues at coordinate 20,924 of NZ_JARWOP010000366.1, forward strand.
GTCCGGTGGAAATTCCTCACCCGGCGCGGCGACCCGTATACCGGGCTGGCCGAGGCCGCCGACGAACTCAAGGCCGACGCGGTCGTGGTCGGGGCCTCGGAGAAAACGGGGCACCGGCTCATCGGGTCGGTCGCGGTGCGGCTGGTCAAGGCCGGGCGATGGCCTGTCACGGTGGTGCCCTGACCCGCGTGGCGAAGCCGGACCGACCGGTCCGATGGTTACGATCCTCGTCGTGGATCCGGTCGACCGAGTTTGACCCACCCCACCGCGGGAATCGCCGGAACAGCCGTCGAGGGAAAGGGTTTTCTTCATGATCATCCGCCGTCTTGCCCGACCGCTGCTGGCTGCCAACTTCGTCGTCGATGGTATCGACACGCTGAGGCATCCGGAGCCGCGCGCGAAGGCCGCCGCGTCTCTGGTGACGCGTGGCCAGCAGAGCCTGTCGCCGCAACTGGCCGAAAAGCTGCCGAGCGAGCCGGGCCAGATCGTGCGTGTCAACGCCGCCGCCCAGGTGGGCGCCGGTGTGCTGCTGGCGATGGGGCGGCTGCCCCGGCTGTCGGCACTGGTTTTGGCGTGCACGGTGGTGCCCGCCACCGTCACCGAACAGGACTTCTGGAACGAACCCGATCCGGAGCGCCGAGCCACCAAGCGAGTCGCCTTCCTGAAGGATCTCGGCCTGCTGGGCGGGCTGATCATCGCGTCCGCCGACACGGCGGGAAAACCGTCGCTGGGCTGGCGTGGCCGGCGGGCCGCTCGCCAGGCCGCCGCCGCGCTGCCGTTCGTCGGCCCCACCTCGGGAGAGGCGCTGCGCGATCGCCTGCAACAGCAGGCGGTGCACGGCCGCGAGCTGGCGCATACGGCCGCCGACAAGAGCGCGGAGTGGGCCGAGGTCGCGCAGTCGCGCGGCGCGGTGCTGGCCGAGGTCGCCCGCCAGCGCGGCGCCGAATTGGCCGTTCCGGCGAAGGAACACGGTGCCGAGTGGGCCGAACGCGCCAAGCACCGCGGCGCGGAACTCGCCGAGGTCGCCAAGCACCGCGGCGCCGAACTCGCCGAAGTCGCCAAACAACGCGGCAGCGCCCTCGCCGACACCGCCGAGGACCGCGGCACGGAGTGGGCCGAACGCGCGAAGCATCGCGGCGCCGAGCTCGCCGAAGTCGCGAAACAGCGGGGCAGCGCCCTCGCCGACACCGCCGAAGATCGCGGCACGGACTGGGCCGGACGCGCGAAGCATCGGGGCGCTGAACTGGCCGAGGTTGCCAAGCAACGCGGCAGCGCGTTGGTCGATACCGCCGAGGAGCGCGGTAGTGAATGGGCCGAACGCGGTAAGCGGCGCGGGGCGGCCGCGGCGGAGACCGCGCAGCACCGGGGTAGCCGAGTAGCGGAGCGGGCCAAGCATCGCGGGGCCGACCTCGAGGACCGCACGCGCAAGCGCGGGAAGAAGCTGGCGCGGACGACGCGCGAGCGCGGGGCCGAAGTGACCGCCGCCGCCCGGCTGCGGGCCGCGCTGGCGGCCGCCGAAGCCGCCGAGCTGGCGGATCGGGCCAAGGACCGCGGCGTCGAGGTGGCCGGGTCGCGCCGGACCAAGTTCGGCCGCGGATAGTTCCGTCCGGTTCCGCATCCCGTCCGGTCGGCGGGGTGCGGTGCCGTGCCGGTCAGCGGTGCGTCCGGCTCAGTACTCCTGCGCCAGATCCGCGTCGTAGCTTCGGAATTCGGCCGCCTCGCCGCACACCCGGCGCATCTCCAGATCGTCGAACAGGCCGATCCGCCGCACTGTTACCTCCGCGATGCCGAGGTTCAGGGCCTCGGCGGCCGCGACCTCCTTACGGACGGCGAGTTCACGGTAGCCGGGATCGTCTCTCGGCAACCGTCCCAGCATCGTTCGCAGCTCCGACAGTTCCGCCAGGGCTCGGGTGCGCTGCCGCACCATCCGCCGATCCGGATCGTCCACCGTGCTCACCCGCTCCTCGGACGTGATTCTCGAGCACTCACGCAAGGCCGCCTCAGAGCCGGGCGGCGGCCTCCAGCAACAACATTCGCGTTTTCTCCGGAGTCGCGGCCTGCACGCTCAGCGTGTCCATGACCTGCCGGTACAGCTCCAGATCGCGCGGCCGATCCAGATACAGTGCGCTGGTGAGCTGTTCGAGATAGACGACATCGGGGAGTTCGGGTTCGGCGAAGCGCAGCATCGTGAACGAGCTGCCCGCGGCCGCGTGCCCGCCGACGGCGTAGGGCAGCACCTGAATGGTCACATTGTTCCGGGTCGACATCTCCGCGAGGTGCTCGAGCTGGCCGCGCAGCACCTCGGGCCCGCCGATCGCGCGGTGCAGCACCGCCTCGTCCAGCACCGCCCACAAGGTCGGGCCGCACGGGCGATCCAGCACCTCCTGGCGGCGGCTGCGCAACTCCACGCGGCGCGGCGCGTCCTCCTGCGCGTCGCCCAGGGCGATCACGGCGCGGGTGTAATCCTCGGTCTGGAGTAGGCCCGGAACCAGCTGTCCCTCGAAGGTCCGGATCGCGTGCGCGGCGTGTTCGAGCCCGAGATAGGTCTCGAACCAGGGCGGCAGCAGATCACCGAAGCGCTGCCACCAGCCGGGCTCGTTGGCCTTGCGGACCACGCCGAGGAAGGCCGCCCGCTCCGCGGCATCGCCGACGCCGTACAGCGTCAACAGATCTCGGACGTCGCGTTCCTTGAAACCGGTGCGGCCCAGTTCGAGACGGCTGATCTTGGCGTGCGAGCCGCGGATGTGCTCCCCGGCCGCCTCGCGGGTGATGCCGCGCTGCTCGCGTAGTCTGCGTAGTTGCCCGCCGACTGCAATCCGTAGCGCGGTGGGCCCGCGCTCGACTACGCCCGAATCCACACGGCCGATGCGCGCGGGTTCCGAAATCATGGGATCGACTCCGATGCTCGGCGGCTATAGGAGGCGGTGCGAGGCCGGTCCGACGCTCCGGCCCGCCACGCCAAGCGGTAATCATACCCCCGCCGAGGCACGGATCGATGGGTTCGAGCATCCCGCGTCGGCGAAGGTTGCCGATCAGATGCGGGACAGCTGGTAGATACGGAAGACGCGCGCGCCTGCCAGCCGCTGTTCCATGGTGTAGCCGGGCCAGTAGGCGACCGCGCGCCGCCAGGCACTGTCGCGTTCCGATCCGGCGAGGCGGCGCACCTGGACCTTGAAACGCTCTCCGCCACTATGCATTTCGGCATGGTCGGCGGCATCGAGATTGGCCGACCAAGCCGGATGTCCCGGCCGCCCCCAATTGGAACCGACCAGTAGGAAGGTGCCCGGGCCGTCGGGCACGTAGAGCAGCGACACGGTACGCGGCAATCCGGACTTGCGTCCGGTAACGGTCAACTCCATGGACGGCAGGCCGGCGAGATCGAGAACCCCGCGGCGGCCCCGGCTGAGCCGACGCACGAGCCGCTCCAAGCGCACGACGACCGGGGCGGCGCGCATGACCGACGGGCGACGAGCGATGGCGCGCCCCACGGCGGGCAGTGGATTCCTCGGCACCTGCTCACCGTAATCGACGGTGGTTTCCGTGCGGTGGCCCACCTGTTACCGGGCGGCTATGCCGGAATCGCGGATCACTCCGAGCATCTCGCTGTAGCTGAGACTCGAAGTGACGGTGAGTGTTTCGGATCCGGGATCGGTGTCGACGTGGCTGACGGTGTCCAGGCCGCGCAGGGTGCGCTCGGCGACCTCGGCGTCGGAGCCGAACTCGGGCAGTTCGAAGGTGTAGGTGCTCATGGATTTCTCCCGACATCGAATGTGGTTGTGTTCCCGGCGTATCCGCGACTACGCGACCCAAACTCCGTGCTCGCCGGTCATTCACCGTTTGATTCCCGCCGCGCCGGGAATTGCGAGCCCATACCATCCGACAACCTTGGGATTGCCATGATTGTTCTCATCGGATTGATCGTGTTGATCGCCGCGGTCGCGGTCGGCGTCGCGGCGGTGTCCGCCAATCTGGGCGGCGCGCACCCGCTGTCCACCGACTTCACGGTCTTCGACCAGCATTTCACCGGCTCACAGGGCGAGCTGTTCGCCGCCGGCGCCGCGGTCGGCGCGGTCGGCATGCTCGGGCTCACGCTGGTGCTGGCCGGCGCGCTGACCACCGCGCGCCGCAATGCCGCCGTGCGCCGCGAGTTGCGTCGCTCCCGCCGCGAAATCGCCTCTGCCCGAAGTGATTCCGCGACACCGCCGGAGGGTGCTCCGGCGCGGCAGCGACCGGCGTGGTCCTGGAACCGATTCCTGCGGCGCCCCGGCACGCAATCGAAGACCTCCACCCGACAGGCGCAGCCGCAGAGCTGACGCCGTAGCCGAAACGGAATCACCATGATCATCGCCGGAATACTGCTCGTCATCGCCGGGTATCTGCTCGGCTTCCCCGTCCTCGTCACCATCGGCGTCATCCTCGCCGTGGCCGGGCTCGTGCTGGTACTGCTCGGCGGCGCCGGTCGCCCGGTGGGTGGACGTCGCCACTATTACTGAGTAGCGACGAGAAACTCCGCCATCGCCTCGGCGACGGCCGCCCGCTGGTCGAGCATCGACAATACGTACGCGTCGTCGATCTCGACCAGCCGTCCGCGGGGCAGCAGTTCGGCGAGCCGGGCGCCGTGTGCGCGTGGCATCACTTTCCCCGCCGACGACCACAGCACCAGGGCGTCGCCCGGAAAGCCCCGCAGCGCTTCGGTATTCGCGATCAGCTCACGCTCGTCCGGCATCGACCGGCCGTACTTGCGGACGTCCCGGCCGATCCGCCGGTCCCGCAGACCGGGCTCGGTCCACCCGCGCACCAGTTCGTCCGAAATCGGCTGGCGGGCCATCCAGCCGAACAACAGCGGCGATCGCCGCAACCAGCCGATCCGCAACTGCCGCAAGGCGATCGGCAAAGCACCGGGAACCCGCAGCGCGACCACCGCCATCTTCCCCGGCAGGCCCGGCGGGAAGTTCCCGAAGGCCTCGCACGGCAAGACGATCAGCCGCGACACGCGCTCGTCGAGCCCGTAGGCGGCGAGGAACAGACCCCCGCCCCAATCGGTGTGCACCAGCGTGACGTCCCGGAGGTCCAGCGCTGTAAGGAAATCCGCGATCAGGACGTTGAGCCCGCGCATGGACAGATCGGCGTCGGCGCGCATCGGCTCGGGGTGCGAGCCCAGCGGCAGATCCGGGCGGATATAGCGGAATCCGGTGGGCAGCAGGCCCAGTACGGCGTCCCAGACCGTGTGGTTCATCAGCAGCCCGTGCAGCAGCACTACCGGCGGTCCCTCGCCGTGCTCGAGATAGTGCACGCGGCCCGCGGGAACCTCGATGACAGGCATACGGTCGATTCCTTCCGCTAGAACAGTCACTCTAGAGCGTATGTTCTAGTGTGGTGGTATGGGCGAGCAGATGTCAACCAGCACGCGGGCGCGCATCCTCACCGCGGCGACCGAACTGATGCGGCGCCAGGGCTACGGATCGACCAGCGTCAAACAGCTCACCGCGGCGGCCCGCGCGCCGATCGGGTCGCTGTATCACCACTTCCCCGAGGGCAAGCAGCAGATCGCCGCCGAGGCGCTGCGTACCAGCGGCGCGGCCTACATCCAGTTGCTGCCGTTGCTCATGGACCCGCACGAGGATCTGCGGGTGGCGGTGCCCGCGGCGTTCGCGGCGGCGGCCGCCGACATGGCGGCGTCCGGCTGGATGAACATGTGCCCGGTCGGGACGGTCGCCGGCGAGGTCGCCGACAGCGAACCGGAACTGCGCGCGGTGGCCGCCGAGGTGATCGAGTCCTGGCTCGCGCAGGGCACCGAGTATTTCGTGCGGCGCGGGCTCGCGCCGGAGTCCGCGCGCGAGTTCACCTTCGCGATGCTGAGCGCCCTGGAAGGCGCGTTCGTTCTCGGCCGCACGCTGCGGTCGGCCGAACCGCTGCACGCCGCCGGGCAGACGATGGCCGCGCACCTGGCACGGCTCCTGGATTCGAGTCCGGACGCGGTCAGGCGACCGTGAATTCCGCTGTGGTGCCGGTGAATCGCGCCAGCACTCCCCCGCCGTCGCGGCTGTCGCCGAAATACCGGATGCGGTAGCGTCCCGGCTCCGCCGTCTCCGGGACGGTCCACCGGATCGCGATCACGGAGGCGGCGGGCTGGCCTTCCGGGCGGGACCATTCCAGCTCGGTACACCAGTCGTTATCGTCGTACGCGCGCACCCAGTCCGCGCCCGTGGCGCGCTGGACCTCGAAATACGTTCCGCCGGTATGGAAGTCGTTGTTCGGGTGGGCGCCCGCGAACTCCACCGAAACCGTATGCCCCGCATGGTATTCCGGCTCGGGCTGGACCAGCACGTCACCGAAGCCATGACCCGCTGCGGGCACGTCCGGCGGCACCGCCGCAAGCAGGTTGGGCTGTGCGCCCGAGGACCAGTCCAGCGGAGCCGGGCCGCGGCCGGGGTCGACCCGGGCGGCCAGCGCGCGGGCCAGCCGGTCGAATTCCTGCATGTAGGCCGGGAGCGTCCAGCGGCCGTAGAGCGTCTCGCCGCCCTCGTACTGCTGTGAGACATACTCCTCGGGCGTGGTCACGTAGCCGTTGTACCCGTTGGCGTAGCCCTGTAGCAGCACGTTGTCCACCGGCGCCGCCAGGGCGCGGGCGACCACCTGCCGGATCCGCAGCCCCGACACCACCGTGTACTCCGCCGGGCCGGACGCCAGCACCAGATCGCCGATTCGCATGATCTGGATCGGCACCACCTGGGGCACCCACGGGCGCGGTGGCAGCACGCCGAGCGGCGCCACGATCAGCTTGGGCGCCTGCGCGTCTCGCATCCACTGCTCGATCGGGGCGTCGACGCCGCCGAGCGCGGCGACCATCGGGTTGGTGTCGCCTTCGCTCAGGAACGCCAGTTGGGTCTTCCAGTTGTCCTCGGAACTGGTGGCCGCGGCCGCGGCGCCCATCATCGCCGGGGCGGTGCGGGCGGGTTTACCGTCGGGCGTGTAGACACCGTCGATCGCGACGTCGGCCATATCCACATAGCGCAGCACCGCGTCCACGCCACCGGTGGTCATCGGTCGTGCCGAGGCGAAAGTCGCACGGCCCGAAAGGTATTGGCGCTCCCCGATCAGCGCGCAGTTCGCGCGATTGTCGTCGGTGGGGCCGCTGGGGCGCCACGGCGTGAGGTTCAGGTTCGGGGTCATGTCCCCCGCGTTGGTCTGCGCGAACGCGGCGACGAAGGCGGGTGCGCCGTCGAGGTGCCGCACGCCCATCTCGTCGTGTTCCCAGCGGTAGCTGGCGTAGCCCTTGTTGTCGACGGAGATCAGCGTGTTCTTGTCGGTGAGCGAGGTGCCGTGGGTGGCGAACCAGGTGATCGCGCCGACGTCCTTGCCGCCCTGCCGCAATCGCAGCACCGTGACCCGCGGATCGATGCCGCCCGGGAACTCGGCCTTGTCCGCGGCGGGGTTGAGTTCGAACGCCTCGCGCGAGCGGTTGGCGCTGGCGTCGTGCAGTTCGCCGTGACCGAGCAGCACGGTGCCGGGCGCCAGCCGCTCGTGCGCGGCCGCGATCGCCGCGACGATCCCGGCCACCTCCGCCTCGTGCGAGTTCTGCTGAAAGCCGTAGGCGGCAAGGGAATACGCGTACTCCCGCGCGGTGCCGCCGCACGAGTTGTGGTTGTGGGTGGCGTTGAGGTTGACGTTGCGCTCGGTGTAGAGCCCGCCGAAGCGCTCGGCAAGCCGCCGCAGCACCGCCAGGTGCACGGACTGGAACAGGCAGGCGACGTCCGCGTTGACGAACACCACCCGGTCGCCGGTGGCACGATCGACGATGACGTAGGCCCGCGCCCAGCAGCGCGTGAGCAGCCCGGTGGCGACCTGGTCGAGTTCGGAGTAACCCATCATGCCCTGCCCGGCGACCGCGCCGGTGACATCGGCCAGACCACACCCGACCAGATAGTCCTGGCCGTCCGCGGCGCGGCGGAGCGGTTGCGCCGCAGCGGGATTCGCACTCCCGACACCGGCCGCGACCGCCGCGGCCGTGCCGCCCGTCAGCATCGTTCGCCGGGAAACCGCCACCGTGGCTCCTTGGTTCCGTGGGTGTTCTGTTCGGCGAAGCGTACTGGACGCACGTCCAGGTTGCTACCGTTGTGCTGAATTATCGCCGCGAGCTGCGCCGATCCATCAGGTGACAACGACCTCCGCCATCAGCGGCAGCGCGATGACGGAGGTGCCGACCTGCAGCGTGAACGCGCCCGGCTCGGCCTTCCAGCCGTCCTCGGTCCAGTGCTCGAAGGCCCGCTGCGGCAACGCCAGTTCCACCCGCTGCGACTCCCCCGGTTCCAGGGTGACCGTCTCGAAGGCCGCCAGCCAGCGCAGCGGGCGCTCGATCGCACTGTGCTCGCGGGAGAGATAGGCCTGCACGACCTGTTTGCCCACGCGCTCACCGATATTGGTGACGGTCACCGTGGCCGTGCGCCCGGAGATATCGAGATTGCGCACCTCCCACGTGGTGTAGCCGAGCCCGTGCCCGAAGGGGTAGGCGGGCTCGACACCGGCCCGCAGCCAGGCGCGGTACCCGATGTGCACGCCCTCCGCGTAGTCCAGCGTGCCGTCGGCGGCGGGGGTGGTGTTCAGCACCGGGACGTCGGCCATGGTCTTGGGCCAGGTGGTGGGCAGGCGGCCGCCGGGTTCGGCGGCGCCGGTGAGCACATCGGCCAGCGCCGCGCCGAATTCCTGTCCGGGGAACCACGACAGCAGCACCGCCGGCACCTCGTCCCGCCACGGCAGTTCCACGGGCGCACCGGAATTCACCACCACCACGGTCCGTGGATTCACCGCCGCCACCGCGGCCACCAGCTCGTCCTGCCGGCCCGGCAGGCGCAGGGTGGTCCGGTCCACGCCCTCGCTCTCGATCTGCTCGGTGGTGCCGACGACGACCACGGCCACCTCGGCGGCGCGCGCGGCCTCGACCGCCGCCGCGAACTCCTCGTCCGGGGTGCGCCGGGGCCGGGCGGCGCCCAGCGTGACACCGAGGAACACACCGAGGCCCGGCAGCGCGGTCAGGTTGCCGACGGTGATGCGGATATCGACCTCCTCGCCCGCGGCCAGCGTCCGGGTCGCCTCGCGCTGCGGCGGATCCAGCAGCGCCGCAACGGGATCGGCGCCCGCGAACGCGACGTCGCCCTCGGCCACGGTCACGCCGTCGAGGTCGAGCCGCACCTGTCCGAGCGCGCCCGCGCCGATGCGCCACTCGCCCGCGCTGTCGGCACGCAGCCGGGCCCGCAGTTCCACCGCGGTGGCCCGTTCGGCCGCCGGGTCCCCGAACAGCACCAGATTTCCGGCGGCGCGGTGCTGGGTGTCGAGCACGGTATCCCCGTCGAGGTAGCGCAGGCACAGCCCGGGCGTACCGGTCTCGGGGTCGGTGATCAGCTCCAGCGGCGCGGGAGACAGCTTGTCGGACAACCAGACTCCCGGCGTGTAGGTCACCGGCAGGACGTCGCGCAGGCCTTCCAGGGGCGTCGTGGTGTGCGCCGGGATCACCGTGGCGCTGCCCCCGCCCATGAGCCGCGGCTCGGCGGCCGAGGGTCCCAGCAGCGCGACCGTGGTGCCGGGGCGCAGCGGCAGCACCTCGTCGTTGCGCACCAGCACCATCGCGTCGGCGGCCGCGCGGCGCACCAGCCGCCGCTGCTGATCCTCGGTGAAAGCCGGTGTGGCACTCGGCGTCCCGTCGAGCGCTCCGACCCGGCGCGCGAAACGCAGGATGCGGCGGACCTTCTCGTCGATCGCCTCCTCCGCGACCGCGCCCGACCGGACCGCCTGTTCCAGGGGCTCGCCCCACAGCAGCGGCGGCCCGGGCATGCACAGATCGGTGCCGCGCGCCGCGCCCTCGGTGGAGCGCACCGCGGTCCAGTCCGAGACCACCACGCCGTCGAAACCCCAACTGCCCTTGAGCGGTTCGTCCAGTAGCGGATGCTCCGTCATGGTGGTGCCGTCGACGGAGTTGTAGGCCGCCATCACCATCCACGCCCCCGCCTGCACGGCCCGCTCGAACGGGTACAGGTACAGCTCGCGCAGGGTCCGGTCGGTGGCGCGCACGTCGACGGTGAAGCGGTCGGTCTCGGAGTCGTTGGCCACGTAGTGTTTCGGGCACGCGCTCACGCCGTGGCGCTGCACCGCCCGCACGTAGGCCGCGGCCATCTCGGCGGTGAGCATCGGGTCCTCGGAGAAGCATTCGAAATGCCTGCCGCCCAAGGGCGATCGGTGCAGATTGACGGTCGGCCCGAGCACCGCGTACACGTTCTTGCGCCGGGCCTCGGCCGCGATCAGGCCACCGATCTCCGCGAGCAGCTCCCGATCCCAGGTGGCGGCCAGGGCGGTGCCCGAGGGCAGGCTCACCGACGGGTCGCGCTCGTCCCAGAATTCGCCCCGCACGCCGGACGGACCGTCGGACACCGGCATCTCCGCCAGCCCGATCGCCGCGTCGCCGGCCATCCGGAACATGCCGGCCCCGGACACCAGGCGCACCTTCGCCGGCAGATCCAGTTTCGCCAGCACCTGCTCGATCTCGTCGTCCATGCGCTGCCCCGTTCGTGTCGACTGTCGTGTCCCGGCCCGAGGCTACCGGCCGACTCCCCGGCGCCGTGGCCGTTGCGGCACGGCGCGGCGCGGGACACGCCCCGCATTCCGGGCACCATCGTGTTCCAGCGCGCCATCCGACGCGCGGGTACCCAGGCCGGCGCTGTGCCCCGGCGCGCCACCCGGCATGCCTCGCACTCCCGTTGCGGCCGGGTTCGAACGCGTCACGCGACATGCCCGGTGTTCCGGGCCGGCCAGTGCCCTAGCGCGGGGCACGTACGGGATCGATCCTGGTGATCACGGTGGTGTCGGCGAGCGTGCCTACGGTGACGGCCTGCCGGTAGACGCGGGTCGATCGGTCCAGGCGGGTCTCGGTGACGGTCACGAAGAACACGCCCGTCGGCTGCGGCACGATCTCCACGCAATGGCGTGTACCGACGGGCACGGTGGCGATGCCGACGTCGATCACCGCGGCGGTCGACACCCACGCGTCGGGTGCGGTCACCGCCCGCGCCACGACGCCCGAACGAGTGACGTAATACGCGTGCTGGAAGGCCAGGATCACGTCCGGCCCGGACGCGGTCGATCCCGGGCCGTTGCCCCGGACCAGTTCCGCGGTCCGCACCGGCTCGCACCCGCCCCCGCCGCCCAAGCCCAGGTCTGCCGTGCCGGCCAGCACCTCGGCCGTCGGCGGCACGCGGGCCTCGACGCGGCTCAACACCAGTCCGCCGACCACCAGCACGGTGCCCACCGTCGCGGCCGACCCCACCAGCACCGCGCGACCCCGCGTCCGCCGCCGGGGCGGAGCCGGTGCGATCATCCCCGGCCACACCGTTACGCGCGCGTCACCGCCGCGCGCCGCCGCACCGCCGCGCGACCTGCCGTGCCGTGCCCTGCGCCGCACCGCCATCGCCCACCGCACCCCCTTCCCGATGCGTGCCGCCCGTGGGACCCCGACCCGGCGGCAATATCGTTGGGCGCTAACAAGATTGCACATCCACGCCGGATTCGCCGGTCGAATGGCCAACTCCGCGGCCGGTGACGTCCGCGGACCCGCCGCGCCGCGGCCGAATCCGTTCGCGAGATGCTGTCGCGATGGCCTCCCCGCTCAAGGAACCACAGTCCCTTCCGGCCGAATTGCGCACATACCTGGCGGAGTTGGTGCGGCGCACCCACGATGTGTGTGGGCAGCGGTTGGTCAGCATCTTCGCCGTCGGCTCCGTGGCGCTCGGTGACTACCGGCACGGGCGCAGCGATGTCGACGTGACCGTGATCGCCGGACCTGCGCTCTCCGGCCAGGCCCTAAGCGAACTCGCGACCGCGCTCGCGGCGCTCGAGTGCCCGGCCGCGGGACTGGAGTTGGTGCTGTACGACAGCGATTTCGCGGCGCGGCCGTCCGGCGCGGCGGGATTCCGGCTCAATCTCAACTGCGGCCCGCTGCTGCCCTACCGAGCCGATCTCGATCCGTCCGGGGCGCCGGCCTTCTGGTTCGTCATCGACCGGGCGATCGCCCGCCAGTCCGGGCGACTCCTCTACGGCCGCCCCGTGGACCAGGCCCTTGCCGCACCCTCACACTCCGCGCAACTGGACGCGGTCCGGGCCTCCGTCCGCGCGCACGCACAGGACGAGGGGCATCTGGCCGACAACCAGGTACTCAACGGCTGCCGCGCCGTCGTCTTCTGCCGCACCGGCCGGTGGTTCGCCAAATCCGAAGCCGCGCAACGACTCGCGGAGTCCGACCCCACCGTCCGCCCGCTCGTCGACGAGGCGCTGCGCAGTTTCCGCCGGCCGCGCACGGCCGCGCTGCCACTGCCGCCCGGCGAGGTACAGCGATTCCTGTCGTGGGTGCGCGAGTACGTCGACAACACCGGCGACACCCAGCGATCGTCCTGATCCGCGCCGCGGCCACCTACGCCCGAGCAGCCGCGCCCGGATGACCTGCGCGGACCCGACGCCGATGCGCATGACACACCTATCACCTACCGATGCCCGCCCGGGGATCGCGTGCATACGCTGCCGCCTCGGGCAATTCGCACCATATCGGAGCCATAGTTGACAGTGCCACGTTCATCGAACCGTTCTGCCGCCGAACCGGTTTCGCACCACGGTTCGCCGGTCCAGCTCGACCGGGAGCGGGTGCCGCTGTACGCGCCCGAGTTCGCCACCGACCCGCACGCGGCGTACCGGTCGATGCGCGCCCGGTACGGCTCGCTGGTGCCGATCGAGCTGGCGCCGGGCGTACCGGCCACCCTGGTCATCGGCTACCGCACCGCCATCCGGATCCTGCACGACCCCGACCACTTCCCCGCCGATCCGCGCGGCTGGGAACACACCGTCCCGGCCGACTGCCCGGTGCTGCCCGTATTGCAATGGCGGCCGAATGCCATGCGCAGCACGGGCAACGAGCACGCCCGCTACCGCCGGGCCAACACCGACGGCATCGACGCGGTGGATCTGCACGCGCTGCACGCCACGGTCGAGCGGATCGCGGGCGCGCTGATCGCGGATTTCGAGGCCGCCGGGTCAGCGGATCTGGTGGCGCAGTACGCGTTTCCGCTCGCGTTCGCCGTCATCAACGCGATGCTGGGCTGCCCGCCCGAGATCGGTGAGCGGATCGCCGCCGCCACGGTCGCGGTGTTCGACGGCGACGACGCGGAACAGGGCAACAAGCTGCTGGCTTCGGCCGTACTGGAACTGGTCGAGCTGAAACGGCGCGAGCCCGGCGACGACATCACCTCGCGGCTGCTGGCCCATCCCGCCGCGCTCGACGACGCGGAGGTGATCCACCAGATCGTCGTGCTGTACGGCGCGGGCATCGAACCGCTGCAGAACCTGATCGGGAACGCGCTGCGGGTCATCCTCACCGACGACCGTTTCGCCGGTCACGTGATCGGTGGCAGCCTGTCCACCCGGGACGCGCTGGACGAGGTGCTGTTCGACGATCCGCCGATGGCGAACTTCTCGGTCACCTATCCGCGCCAGCCGATCCTGATCGAGGACAACTGGCTGCCCGCGCACCAGCCGGTCGTCGTCAGTCTGGCCGGATGCAATAACGACCCGCTCGTCAGCGCGGGTGACCACACCGGGAACCGGTCGCATCTGGCGTGGGGCGCGGGCCCGCACGCCTGCCCCGCCCGCTCGGCGGCCTATCTGACCGCGCAGGACGCCGTCGACCAGCTGCTGGACGCGCTGCCGGACCTCGCACTCGCCATCCCGGCCGCCGAATTGACCTGGCGGCCAGGGCCTTTCCACCGTGCCCTGACCGCACTGCCGGTCGTCTTCCCGCCCGCGCGGCCGCCGGTGTAGATCAGATACCGGCGGCCGGTTCGGTCATGTTCGCCGGGCGGGCGAAGGTGTCGGCGAAGACATCGGCCAGCCGCGAATCGTCGGCCGCCGCCAGCATCAACTCCTGCATCGGGCCCGGCGGGTCGAGCACGGTCGCCGTCCAGCGCGCGGCCGGGTAGGCGATATCGGTCAGCCACGGCTCGGCCGCCGCGATCATCCAGTCCCGGTCGAACGGACCGTCCGCGTGCCGCAGGATCGCCTCGCCGTATCGGAACCCACAGTGCACGGCGCTGTTGGCGCCCTGCGCGCCGCCCGGATCCATGCGGCACACCACGTCACCGCCGCCCAGCACGGCGGCGCCCGACGGCAGCGTGCCCACCGGCCGGCGCACCACGGGGGTGACCGCGCCGACCAGCGTGGCCCCGGCGTCGGTCAGTTCGGCATCGCAGTAGCGGTCCGCGAGAGCGGGCGGCAGATGCTGATCCAACAGCCGCCGGGCCAGCCGCAGCCGCTCGCCCGGATCGCCGACACCGCCGAACACATCCAGCGCGCCGCCGGGCCGCGCCTCGAAAAGCACCATCTCACAACGGCGTTCGGCCCCCGGCCGACCGGTCAGGCCGGGATAGGAGATCACCTCGCCCGTCCCGGGCAGCGTCACATATGTTCCCAGCTCGTCCGGGTCGGGCACGACGCCGTCGAGATACAGGGCCGCCAGCTGCCGCTGCGGGCGCGGCGGCAGGTCCCAGGCCGGGTCCGCCGGGAAGCAGGCGGCCAGCTCGCGATCCGCGCGCGTGACCACCGTCAGGTCGTAATCGGCTCTGCCGCGGTCGATCTCGGCGACCGTCGGCGCGTCGATCGACAGCTTCCCCCCGGCATCCGCGAACGCCCGCAACCAGCGGCCGAAGACCGTGCGCTGGTCGACGCTGCGCGCCGGACGGGTGAATCGCCCGGACCACTGCACCGCCACCGCGCGGTCGACCACCATGGTGAACCGGATGCCCGCGATCTGCGGCGCGGCCGACCGCCAGCAGTCCAGTCCCGCGGCCGACTCCAGATCCAGCGTGGGCGGGAACTTGACCTGCGTGCTGGTGACCGAACCGGACAGGATCGCCTCGCTGTCGCGGTCGGTGACCACGGTGACCTCCGCGCCACCGGCCAGCAGTCGATGGGCCAGCGGCAGTCCGCACTCACCGGCGCCCAGTATCCGTATCCGTCTCATCTCGGTTCCTCTCGACGCCATCGGGCCGAATGCCGCCGTCCGCTCAGGTCCACAGCCGCCGGCACGGCAGCGGCGGCAGATTGTCGCGCAGGTCCGAATCGATCGTCACCCTCGCACCGGCCTTCGCCACGGCAGCGGAGAACCGGGCAGCGACCGCCCGATCGTCCTGATAGTCGAAAACGATGGGCGGGCTGTCGAACCGCACTCGGATGTGACACGAGTCCGGGCTGGTGCCGCCCGGATGCGGCGTTCCGGCAACCACTGCGCGTATCTCACTGTTCGGCTTCGAGTTTCGTGGCCGCCGCGGGTCGGCGACCCATGCATAGTGACCCGGCGGCGCGCCGAGGACATCGGTAGATCCGGCACGGGCACGTAGGTAGGTATCTGCTCCCATCCGCGGCTACCCGTTCCCTCGGCGACGGCGGGTGGTTGCCTACTAAAGTGGCTGGATATGCCGCCGCACCGTCCGCACCGGGTGGGAACTCCGCCGACCGCCGCACCCGAATTCATCGGCCGCGAGCGTGAACTGGAACGGATCGCGACGCTGTTACTGGGTTCCGCGCGGTTGATCACCGTGATCGGCGCGGGTGGCATCGGCAAGACCCGGCTGGTGGTCGAGGCCGCGCAGCGATTCCACAAGGCTCGCAGCACCCCGGTGCACTGGGTCCGCCTGGCCCGGTTGCCGCGCGGCGCGGACACCGCGACCGTCGAGGACGAGGTGGCCCGGTCGGTGGTCGACACCGATTTCTCCGGCCGATCGGCGTGGCAGGCCCTGATCGACACGCTGGACCGCGGCGTCGGCCGCGCCGCCCAGACCGTGCTGATCCTGGACAACTGCGAGCACCTGCTGGCCGAGGTGGGCACGGTGATCACCGAACTGCTCGACACGGTGCCGCGGCTGACGATCGTCGCCACCAGCCGCGAACCCATCGGCTGGGTGGACGAACAACTGGTCGCGATCCCGCCGCTCACCCGCCGGCAGGCGGTCACCCTGTTCCGCCGCCGCGCCGCGCTGACCGGCCACATCCTCGACGAGACGCAGGACGCTGTGGTCGAGGAGATCTGCGCGCACCTGCACAACTATCCGCTGCACATCCGGCTCGCCGCGGCACGGCTGCGCCGCCAATCGCTGTCGATGATCCTCGGCGACCTCACCGGCGCGGCGAGCGATCGCCGGCTGCGCTGGTCGGCCGTCGCCCGGACCGGCGCCGACGAGCGGCACCACGGGATCGCGGATGTCATCGCGTGGTCGTTCGATCTGTGCGGCCCGAAGGAACGGCTGCTGTTCGAGCGACTATCGGTGTTCGCCGCGGGATACGACACCAATCCGGACGACACCGAGGACGGACCGGGACTCGACGTGGGCGCCGACCTGGACGCGATCGAGACGATCTGCTCCGGTCCCGACGGCACCGGCGCGGAGCTGGCCCGCGAGGAGATCGAGGGCCTGCTGGAACGCCTCACCGATCAATCGCTGGTGTCGACGCATCTGGCCGCCGACGCCGTGCGGTATTCGCTGCTGGAGAGCTTCCGGGTATTCGCACGGCAGCGGCTGGCGCACCGCGCCGCCGACGAGCCGCGACGACTGGCGGACCGCCATCGCCGCTACTACCGCGACCGGGTCACCGATGCCGCACTGAACTGGTTCAGTGACCGGGAGCACACGCTGCTCGCCTGGGCCCGCGCCGCTTGGGACAACCTGCAACTCGCGGTCGAGGGCAGTCTGGCCACGCCCGGCGAGGCGGTGATCGGACTGGAGATCGTCGCCGGGATGATCGGCCTGCGCGTGCCCTTTTTCAAGGGGTCGCTGCGGGAATCGCGCCGGTTGGCCGAACGCACGCTGGCGGCCACCCGCGGCGCCGGGCCGGAAGCGGCGGATCTCCAGGTGTCGGTGATGGCGTCGATCGCCTTCCTCAGCCTGTGCCAGGGGCTGTCGGGCGAGGCCGAGCAGATGCTCGAGCGATGCGTCGCGGCCTGTGTGCCCGACCCCGGCCGGTCCGCGGCCTGGCGAGCGGATCCGGTGACCGACGTCGGGCTGCCCGCGCCGGTGGAGTTCGCCTCCGGATGCGCCCTGATGCTCACGCACCTGGACGTTCGTGCCCTGACCGTGCTCGCGCGGGCACGCGAGAAGTTCACCGCGGCAAACGATTTCGGCAGCGCCACGATGAGCGAGATGTTCGAGGCGCTCGCCGCGGCCTTCCTCGGCACGCCCGCGCAGGCGCTCGAGGTCACCGGTCGCCACCTCGACGCCGCGGCCCGCTCCGGCGCGGAATGGGCGCGGTCCTGGGCCGAACTCGCCTGGGCCATAGCCGAAACCGCCCACGGCGATCCGCACGCGGCACTGACGCGCGGGCGCACCACCCTCGCTCGGCAGGTCGAGATGCGCGATTCCTGGGGCACGGTGTGGGCGGTGCACATTCGCGCGTGGACCTTGGCGCGCTTGCTCACCACGGACGGGCGGACCGATTCGGAGCGGGCCGCCGACCGGGCGGTCGAGATCGCGAGACTGCTCGGCGGGGCCGCGGCGCTGCGGCACGAACTCGGCGTCGACATCGCGCATCTCGGCCCGTTCGCCACCGAGACCGAGCGCGCCGCCGACCTCACCCGGAAAGCGCTGGGGCAGCACGACTTCGACACCGCGTGGGACGAGGGCGCCGCGTTGCGGCCGTCGCCGACCGAGGTGCCGCGGCTGGCCCTGGGCGACCTGACGCTGCGCCGACTCCCGGCCGACCGGCCGGGGCGCCGAGAAAGTCCCACGCCCTGGCAGTTGCTCACCGACGCCGAACGCGATGTCGCGGTGCTGGCGGCGGCGGGCTGGTCGAACACCGCGATCGCCACCCGTCGCGGCAGTTCGTACCGCACCGTCGACGCCCAGATGGCGGCCGTGCTGCACAAACTGATGATTCGCTCGCGCGACGACATCCTCCCCCTGGTCCCGGCCGAACACCGTGACCGGGTCGAACGCGAACGTGAACGCGAACCGCGCGCCACCCGCACCGGCGGGCGCGGCCTCACATGAACCGGAGCGGCACCGCGGGTAGTTCGGGTGTGCTCACCGCGTCGTCACATCGGTAGCTGGTCGGTGGCGCTCGTATCGGAGGGGGTTGCCGGGGCGGGTTCGGTCGTTCGCTCGCGGCGCAGGAACCAGCCGCCGACCAGCACCGGGACCATGATCAAGGGGACCGCGATGATCGCGCTGCGCTGCTCGGTGCCGCCACTGAACGCCATCAACACCACCACGCCGACGAGGAAGACCAGCGTCGCGATCCCGGTGTAGGGGGAACCCATCAGGCGGAAGGCGGGGCGTTCGGCACGCCCGCTGCGCCACCACTGCCACAATCGCAACTGGCACAGCACGATTGCGGCCCAGGCGGTGATCACCCCGAGCGCCGACATGTTCAGCACGATCTCGTAGGCGCGTTCGGGGACAATGGCATTGAGCCCGACGCCGGTCAGCGCAATCGCTCCGGTCGCCAGAATCCCCACGTACGGAACGCCGTTCGAGGACAGCGCGGCCGCGCGGGCCGGGGCGCTGCCACTCATGGACATGGATCGCAGGATCCGGCCCGTCGAGTACAGGCCCGCGTTGAGGCTGGAGAACGCCGCGGTCAGCACGACCAGGTTCATGACCGAATCCGCGCCGTGGACGCCGATGCGCGCGAAGAACGTGACGAATGGGCTCTCCCCCGCGCGAAACGCCGTGTACGGCAACAGCAGTCCGAGCAGCACGAGCGATCCGACATAGAACAGCGCGATACGCGCGATCACGGAATTGATCGCGCGCGGCATGATCTTCTCCGGATTCTCCGCCTCCCCGGCGGCGGTGCCCACCAGTTCCACCGCGGAGTACGCGAAGACGACCCCGGTCGTGACGACGACCAGCGGCAGCAGCCCGGTGGGGAACAGTCCGCCGTGGTCGCGCAGCACCGCGGGCCCGGTGCTGTCCCCTTCGATCGAGAAGCGCCCGGCCAGGAAAACGGTGCCGATCACCAGGAAGCTCACCAGCGCAACGACTTTGATCAGCGCGGCCCAGAACTCCAGCTCACCGAACCAGCGCACCGACACCAGATTGATCGCCACCACCACCGCCAACGCGACCAGCGCGATACTCCACTGCGGAATCGCCTTGAACGCGCTCCAGTAGTGCACGTAGGTGGCGATCGCGGTGATGTCGACGATGCCGCTCATGCACCAGTGGAAGAAGTACATCCAGCCGACCGCGTACGCGAGCTTCTCGCCGTAGAACTCACGGGCGTAGGAGACGAACGACCCCGACGACGGTCGGCGCAGCACCAGCTCGCCCAGCGCGCGCAGCACGAAGAAGACGAACAC
>NZ_JARWOP010000367.1 GCF_029868745.1 Nocardia wallacei
GTACCACGGTGCGGCCCGCGATCCGCGGGAGGGGGCGCCCCGCCGCCCTCCCGAGGCCGGTTGGGGGCACCAGCGACCCAGCCCCGGGGGATCACACGGCGCCGCGCAGGGTGGGGGCGTGAACACGCCCCCCCACCGGCTGCGGCGGGACGCCGCCGGCCCGCTGCTCGCCTCGGTGCGCGGGGTCCGGCGTCGGGTGTCCGTGGCCGGCCGCGGGAGCCGGCGGTTGGTCGTCGGCTTCCGGGCCGGTATCCCGGTGATCCCGGCGGCGCGGGCGTTCGAGGCCCGGAACCCGGACGTGGTCGTGGACGTGCAGCGGATGGAGTGGGACGACCAGGCTCTGATGCTGCTGGATGGCCGTGCCGACGTCGGTTACGTGCGGCTGCCGGTCGACGAGGCCGGGCTACACCTGACCCCGCTCTACACCGAGCCACTCATGGTGGCGCTGCCCGCAGACCACCGATTGGCCGGCAAGGAAGAACTCGCCGAGGCCGACCTGGACGGTGAGCCGGTGATCTGGCATGCCGACCCGAGTACGCAGCCCACCAGGCGCCCGCACCCCGACTCCGGACTCAGGGCGCGCGGGGTGGAGGAGAAGCTCGAGCACGTCGCGGCGGGCCGGGGCGTCTCGTTCGTCGGGCGGTCGGAGACCGTGTTCTACTCACGTCCCGACATCAGCTATGTGCCGATCCCGGAACTGGCGCCTGAACAGGTGTGCCTCGCGGTGGCGGAATCGCGCACCTCGCGACTGGTCGACGACTTCTCTGCCGCGGCGCGGGAAACGGCCGAGATCACCGCGGAATGTGGAAACTACGCAATGTGGCAGGCCGCGAAATAGGCGACGGGGAGGTCTCGGCTTCGGAGGAATTCGCCGACCAGTGCGGGTGATGTATCGGCCGTAACGACGAGCACGTCCACCGCGGGTGTTACGGATTCGTTGGATCCACGGCCGCCGAGTGTTAACGACCTCCGGAAGAGTACTGGACGATGTTTACGCGGCGATTACCCGTACCTCTGAAAATCTTCGCGTTCACACCGCGGCGGCATCGCAATCCGTTGCCGCACAGTTGGTTACGAGCCGAAGCGCATTTCGCGGCCGGTGAGAACTCGGCAATGTCCAATTCTTCCGGATGTGACCAACACGAAATGCGCCCGGCGTCAACTAGTTCCAGCGGTGAACCACATCCCCGAACCGAAATCACCGATTCCGCCGAACCTTCCCCAGGAGTTGCACCATGTCCGCACCCACCGAGACCACCTCCGACATCGACAAGGCGATCGAGGAGAACATCGCGAAATCGCTGGCCGAGATCCCGCACCCGGCTCTGCCCAAGGGCACCAACATCTACGGCGCCACCAAGATCTTCCCCGACTACCGCGCCGAGGCCGGGGAAACGTACTTCACCCTCGTGCACGGTATCGCGCACGAATCCTCGGTGAGTTTCGTGGCCGTGCTCCAGGCCACCCGGGCGCTGCGGAAGGGCTTCGAATCGGCCATCTATTTCTACGGTCCCGGCGCGATCAACTGCGTCGCCAACCGCGGCTTCCCGACCACCGGTGACAGTGGCTTCCCGGGCGAGCAGAACATCAACGAGGCGCTGTCGACCTTCATCGCCGAGGGCGGCAAGGTGTTCGCCTGCCGGTTCGGCCTGGCCCTGCACGGCGCGCGCGAGGAGGACCTCATCGAGGGCGTCATTCCCGCGCATCCGCTCGACGTGCAGGACGCGCTGATCCACTACGCACGCAAGGGCGCGATCATCAACTCCACCTATCAGGTGTAGGCGTCGGCCATGACCGAGGTATCCACACGAGTAGACCTGGCGCTACTCGGAATTCGCGTCGACGTGCCGGTGCAGCGCCGTTCCGGAGCCGGGCCCAGCGACGACGGTCATGTGCTGTTCGGGGGCGCCGGCGCTGCCGTTCCCATCAGGTCCGACAGCCCCTACACCCTGCACGGCGACCGGCTGCTGCGCGACGGCGTCGATCTCGGTGTCGCCGTCGAGCCGGTGCGGCGGCCGCGCTTCTACGAATTGCGCACCGCCGACGGCATCGCCTACAAGCAGATCGCCAAGCTGCACGGCGCGGACGTGCTCGCCACGACCGTGGTGCAGACCTGCGTTCGATACGGCGAGGACCAACGCTGCCGGTTCTGCGCGATCGAGGCGTCGCTGGCGGCGGGCTCGACGGTCGCGGTCAAGCGGCCCGAGCAGCTCGCGGAGGTCGCGGCGGCGGCGGTCCGGCTCGACGGGGTCCGCCAGATGGTGATGACCACCGGCACCACGGCCGGAAAAGACCGCGGCGCACGGCATCTGGCACGCTGCGTGCGGGCGGTGCGGCGGGCTGTTCCCGGCCTGCCGATCCAGGTGCAGTGCGAACCGCCCGCCGATCTGTCCGTCCTCACGGCACTGCGCGAGGCGGGCGCGGAGTCCATCGGCATCCACGTCGAATCCCTCGACGACCGGGTGCGCGCCCGCTGGATGCCCGGCAAGTCCACGGTGCCGCTGGCGGAGTACCGGGCGGCCTGGGCCGAAGCCGTGCGGGTGTTCGGCCGCAACCAGGTGTCGACCTATCTGCTGGTCGGTCTCGGCGAGGATCCCGACGACCTGGTCCGTGGCGCGCGGGAACTCATCGAGATGGGCGTCTACCCGTTCGTCGTCCCCTTCCGGCCGCTGGCCGGGACGCTCGCCGCCGACGTCGACGGCGCGGCGGCACCCGCGCCCTCGCTGCTCGAGGACGTGACCCGCAGGGTCGCAGAGGCATTGCGCCGGGCCGAGATGCTCGGCGCGGATCAGAAGGCGGGCTGCGCGGCGTGCGGCGCGTGCAGCGTGCTCCGCACTGCGGGAGGCTGACATGGTCGCCGTCGACACCTCCCGGGCATCGTCGTCACCGGACCACTGTGTCCTGTCCGGACACCGAAATCCCACCGAACCTGCGGACGGATTCCTGATCCGCCCGGCCGACTTCCGCCACCTCGACGCGTATCGCGCACTGCGCCGCGAGAGCTTCGTCCTCGACCAGGGGCTGTTCGAGGGCAGCGACGCCGACGACACCGACGACGATCCGCGCACCATCGTCCTGGTCGCGCTCGCCCCGGACGGCACCGTCCTCGGCGGCGTGCGCTTGGCCCCCGCTACCACCACCGATCTCGGCTGGTGGACCGGCAGCAGGCTGGTCGTGAACCGCGAAGGCCGCAGCCACGGGGTCGGCAACGCGCTCGTGCGCGCGGCGTGCGCCTACGCCGAGAACGCCGACGTCCTGCGTTTCGAGGCGACGGTGCAGCGCCGGTACGCCGCGATGTTCACTCATCTGGGCTGGAATCGCCTGGAGGACATCATGATCGGCAGCACACCGCACGTCCGCATGCGCTGGCCGATCGACCGGATCGACCGACTGGCCCGGACCACCAAAGCACTGCTCGGCCCGCTGCTGAACGATCTCGGCGCGCACCCGATGTCGTTGGGCGGCACCGGTTTCCGCGGTGACGACGGCGCGCCGGTGCCGGGCAGCGATCTCGTCGCGGCCTGCGACGCGATTCTCGCCTCCATGGTCGAGCGCGATCCGGAGTGGGCGGGCTGGTGCGCGGCGCTGGTGAATCTCAACGATCTGGCCGCCATGGGCGCCGAGCCCGTCGGGCTGCTCGACGCGGTCGCCGCCCCCACCGGGTCGCTGCTCACCCGCATCCTGCGCGGCCTGGCCCGGGCGAGTGACGCCTGGGGCGTGCCCGTGCTCGGCGGGCACACTCAGATCGGTCCCGCCGCGCTGTCGGTGACAGCACTGGGCCGCACCGCGCGGCCGGTGCCCGGCGGTGGCGGCCGGGTAGGCGACGAGTTACGTCTCACCGCGGACCTCGGCGGCCGGTGGCGTCCGGGTTATACCGGGCGGCAATGGGATTCGTCGTCACTGCGGACCGGTGCCGAATTGCGGGCGCTCGGCCGGTTCGTCGCCGACACCGCACCGGCCGCCGCGAAGGACGTCAGCATGGCCGGGATGGCCGGAACCGCGGGCATGCTCGCCGAGGCGTCCGGAGTCGGCGTGGAACTGGACGTGGCGCGCATCCCGCGTCCCGCCGACACCGCTGTCGCGGAATGGATCACCTGTTTCCCCGGCTTCGCCATGGTCACCACCGACCGTCCCGGCGCGGCGATCGGCGCCACCGGACCCGCCACCTCCGCGGTGTGCGGCGTCCTGACCACCGCCCCCGGCGTGCGACTGCGCTGGCCCGACGGAACCACCACCACAGCGGTGCCCGGCACCGTCACCGGATTGGGACTCTCATGACCGACCTGACCATCTCCGTCGCCGCCGCCGAATTCGGCCGTGACATGGAAGCGTGCTACCGCACCATCGGCGATCTCATCGATCGGGCCCGCGCACGCGGCAGCCGCCTGCTGGTGCTGCCCGAAGCCTGCCTCGGCGGCTATCTGCCCAGCCTGGGCGGGGACACCGAGAGCGAGGAGGCGCGCCGGCGACGGCTGCGCAGCCTGCCGCCCGCCCTCACGCTCGGCGGGCCCGAACTACGCCGGATCGCCGCCATGGCCGGTGATCTCGTCGTCACCCTCGGCTTCTGCGAGGCCGACGGCGAGGACCGCTACAACGCCGCGGTCACCCTCACCGGCGACGGCGTGCTCGGCTCGTACCGCAAGGTGCATCAGCCGCTCGGCGAAAACCTCTGCTACACAGCGGGTTCGCAGTTCCGCGCCTTCGACACGCCGATCGGCCGGATGGGTATGCAGATCTGCTACGACAAGGCGTTTCCCGAGGCCGCGCGGGCGCTGGCACTGGACGGCGCGGAGATCATCACCTCGCTGTCGGCGTGGCCGACCGCCCGCACCGCTACCGCCGAACGGCTCGAGGACGACCGCTGGACCCAGCGCTTCGACATCTTCGATCGCGCGCGGGCCGTGGAGAACCAGGTGGTGTGGATCGCCTCCAACCAGGCCGGCACCTTCGGCTCGCTGCGCTTCGTGTGCAGCGCCAAGATCGTCGGTCCCGGCGGCGACGTCCTCGCGACCACCGGCACCGAACCCGGCCTGGCCACCGCGACCGTCGACGTCGAGCACGCGCTGGAACTCGCCCGCGGCGGCGGCATGTACAACCTGCGCGACCGTCGGCCGGAAATCTACGACAGCGTGGTCGCGCGGCACGGCGTGGTCGGACAGCCGCCCGTACCCGAGGGATTGGCGGCCGCTCATGCCTGAGATGACCTTCGACGTCCGCTGGCCGGACGGTACCGTGCAATCCTGCTACTCCCCCTCGCTGGTGATCCACGATCATCTCGACGCCGAAACCGATTACGCGGTGGACGATTTCGTCCAGCGGGCCCGGACAGCGCTGCGGGCGGCCGCCGAACGCGTCCGGGAGCGGTACGGCTTCTACTGCGCCTCGGCTATGCAGACCCTCGCCGAAATCGAAGCGGCCGCCGCCGCGGTCCGTCCGTCGTCCGGCACGGTCCGGGTGCTGTCGATGGCCCCGCCGTCCGTGCCGGCCGCGACCGGAGGCCGATCATGAGCCGCGACCATCACGAGGTCGTCGTGATCGGCGGCGGGCAGGCCGGGCTGTCGATCAGCTGGCATCTGACCAGCCGCGGGATCGATCATGTCGTCCTGGAACGCGACACCGTCGCCCACGAGTGGCGCGACACCCGCTGGGACAACTTCACTCTCGTCACCCCGAACTGGCAGTGCGTGCTGCCCGGCTATCGCTACGACGGTCCCGAGCCGCACGGCTTCATGACACGCGACGAGGTCTACGCGTGGGTGCGCGGCTACGCCGACACCTTCGATCCGCCGGTGCGCGAGCACGTCACCGTCACGGCGGTGACCGTGGCGAGCGACGGCGGCTTCGACATCGAAACAACCTCGGGGCCGGTGCATTCCGATCAGGTGGTGGTGGCCGTCGGCGGCTATCACACGCCCACGATTCCGCGCTTCGCCGAACGGCTGCCCGGGACGATCCGGCAGCTGCACTCCGCCGAATACCGCAGTGCCGCCGACCTTCCCGAGGGGGCGGTCCTGGTCGTCGGCACCGGGCAGTCCGGCGCCCAGATCGCGGAGGACCTGCATCTGGCCGGGCGGAAGGTGCACCTCGCGGTCGGCAGTGCGCCGCGCGTCGCGCGTTTCTACCGGGGCCGCGACTGCGTGGCGTGGCTCCAGGACATGGGCCACTACGACATTCCCATCGAGGACCAGTCCGGCGGCCTCGGCAAGCGCGAGAACACCAATCACTACGTCACCGGCCGCGACGGCGGGCGCGACATCGACCTGCGGCGCTTCGCCCTCGAGGGCATGTCCCTCTACGGCCGCATGATCGATGTCACCGGCGGCACAGCGTATTTCGAGCCGACCCTGGAGAAGCAACTCGACGCCGCGGACGCCGTGGCCGAGAGCATCAAGGATTCCATCGACGCCTACGTCGCCCGCGAGGGCATCGACGCACCCACCGAGGGGCGCTATCGACCGGTGTGGCGGCCCGAGCGGGAGGTGACCGAGAGGGACCTCGCGGCGAGCGAGATCACGTCGGTGGTGTGGTCGGTCGGCTTCCGCACCGACTACCGCTGGCTGCGCGTCGGCGTCTTCGACGGCGAGGGACACCCGTGCCACAATCGCGGCGTCACCAGCACCGCGGGCTTGTATTTTCTCGGGCTGCCGTGGCTGCACACGTGGGGGTCGGGCCGGTTCGCGGCCATCGCCCGCGATGCCGAACACCTCGCGGAGCGGATCGTGCGCGCCGGCCGCACGAGCGCCGCGGCCTGACCGGGTTCCCATGGCCGTCACCCGGATCGCCGCCGTCGCGGCCCATTTCGGCAGCGACATCGCCCGCGCCCTCGACAAGATCACCGGCATCATCGACCGGCTCGCCGCCGACGGCGTCGACCTGCTGGTCCTGCCCGACGCGACGCTCGGCGGCTACATCGGCGACCTGCGCAATCCCGATCCGGCGACTGCCCCCGAGGCCATCGACCCCGACGGCCCCGAGATCCGGCTGCTGTGCCGGCTGGCCGGCGCGATGACCCTCTGCGTCGGCTACGCCGAGCACAGCGACGGCACCCGCTACAACGCCGCGGTCTGCGTGACCGGTGACGGCGTCCTGGGCCGGCACCGCAAGGTCCACCAGCCCGCGGGCGAACACCTCGCCTACGCCGCGGGAGATCGCTTCACCGCCTTCGACACTCCCGTGGGCCGCCTAGGAATGCTCATCGACTACGACAAGACCTTCCCCGAATCGGCTCGCGCCCTGGCCCTCGACGGCGCTCGCACGATCGCGGCCCTGTCTGCCTGGCCCGCCAGCGTCACCGACCGCGCCTCCCGCATGCCCAACGACCGCCAGTCCCGCCTGTTCGACCTCTACGATCAGGCCCGCGCCGCCGAGAACCAGGTGGTCCTGGCGTCTTCCAACCAGACCGGCATCACGGGGTCGCTGCGGTTTCTGGGGCAGGCCAAGATCGTCGGCCCCGGCGGCGACATTCTCGCCAAGACCTGGTCCAAGGGCGGGCTCGCGGTCGCGGACATCGATATCGACGCGGAAGTGGAGCGAGCCCGGCGCGTCCTGCGCCATCTGGACGAACGCCGGGTGGACACGTACCACAACCTGATGCGCGACACCGGTGGGTCCTGATGCGGGTCGCGTTGCTCACCTATTCCACCAAACCCCGTGGGGGCGTGGTGCATACGCTGAATCTGGCCGAAGCGATGGCCGGGCTGGGCGTGGACGTCACGGTGTGGACATTGGGCCGCGGCGGCGATTCGGCCTTCTTCCGGCCCGTCGATCCGGCCGTGACCGTGTGCGTGGTCCCGTTCGAGGCCGCCGACAATGAATCGGTCGGCGCGCGAATCTTGCGCTCCATCAGCGCATTACGCTCCGCCTTCACCCCCGACGCCTACGACATCGTGCACGCCCAGGACTGCATCAGCGCCAACGCGGTCGATCGCTGCATCCGCACCATCCACCACCTCGACACCTTCACCACACCCGAACTGGCCGCCTGCCACGAGCGCGCCATCGTCGAACCCTATGCGCACATCTGCGTCTCGGCCGCCGTCGCCGCGGAGGTCCACGCGGGCTGGGGCCTGCACCCCACGGTGATCCCCAACGGCGTCGAGTACGACCGCTTCGCCGCGGCTTCCGCCTCTGACGCCCGCCTGGACTGGTCACGCCGGCTGGGCCCGTACATCCTGGCGCTGGGCGGCATCGAACCCCGCAAGGGCAGCCTCGATCTCCTGGAGGCCTTCGCCCTGCTCCGCCGCGACCATCCACACCTGCGCCTCGTCTACGCGGGCGGCGAAACACTCTTCGACTATCGCGCCTACCGGTCCGCTTTCGATTCGCGCGCAACGCAATTGGCCATCCAGCCGACGATCCTCGGGACCGTGCCCCACGACTCCCTGCCCGCTCTGGTGGCCGGGGCCGCCCTGGTTCCCTTCTTCTCCACGAAGGAGGGGTTCGGCCTGGCGGCCATGGAGGCCCTCGCCGCGGGCGTGCCGGTGGTCGGGCGTGATCTGCCCGTGCTGCGGGAAGTGTTCGGAGACGCTATTTCCTATGCCACAAACCCCCGCGAGATGGCCGCCGCCATGGCACAGAATCTGTGCCGAGAACCTTCCGCCGCCGGACGCGGTAAGGCCCTCGCCGCCCGATTCGGATGGGACAAGGCAGCGACAAGTCACCTCGAGCTCTACCGCGCCCACGTCGGGAGTCCGCGGTGATGTGCCCCAGTCCATGACCTCGCTTACTCGGTCAGGCTGCGGGCACGGTGAGTGCCGCCCCGATGCCGCCACCTGGGTGATGGACAGATCGTCCATGACACCAGCGGTGGTGTCCTACACCGCTGCCGAACACACCGGCAACGCCACCCTTCTCGGATACAGCGACGCGGTCATGCTTTCCTGTTCCAGTACGCCGAAGCCTTCGCCGCTCAGGTAACCCCACTTTCTCGACAATTGACGGGCTCCAGTCGAATACAGCACTCCCCCACCCGAATCAGCATCAGCTGGACACCAGGCAACTCGAAGGAGATCCCCCTTGCTCGCTGCAGTGCAGATCTTCGCGGTTTTGTCGGCACTAGTACACGGCTTCATCTTCGTGCTGGAGTGCTTCCGGTTCACCGACCCCAACGTCCATCGGAAGATCTTCCGTGTTTCCGAAGCCGACCTGGCCGGCGTGCGGAACTGGGCCTTCAATCAGGGCTTCTACAACCTGTTTCTCGGCATCGGCGCTCTGGTCGGCGCGGTGCTGGTACGCACTCACGCCGCCTCCGGCTGGTCGCTTATCCTGCTGAGCTGCGGCTCGATGCTCGGGGCAGCCGTAGTGCTTATCGCCAGCGACCGCACCTTCATCCGCCCCGCCTTTATACAAGGCGTCTTTCCGACCCTGACCCTCCTGGCTGCCTTGACCCAGATCTAAACCGCCATTTCACCTTGCAGAACGGCACGGAGCCGTCCGCCCGTAAAGGCCCTACCGTCGGCAATTCCGACGAGCCGAATCTGCGATCATGTCGATGTCCAACGTGCCTCCAGATGCCGCCACAAGTCCACCGCTCCCAGACTGGTTCGGTCATTGCGGCGTGAAAGAAGACGGACCGCGACGCTGCTGATCCGACAACGTGACAGCCTCGTCGAACCGGCCTGCCGACCGGTATACACGAGCGAGGTCGTCGCGAACAGCGCGCGCAAAGGGGTTGTCATTCCCCAGCAATGGCCTCGTCCCAACAACCCGCGGCCTCGTATGCGGCGGCGAGACAACAGCGGTCGTGGTGGATCTCCTCGTAGGGTTGGCTCTGAGGTGATGTTGCCTCGATCACAGGAGGGTTGACCAGAACAATAGTTGAGGTTGGAGGCTGTGGACAGCGCCAACGCCGGCGCGATCGTTCAGAGGGAGGGCCTCATGAGCAACTCGCACGTCAATACCGAAGGACCGCATCGCGGCCGGGCCACGGCTCCGTTGCGGGTCGCGGTCGTCGTCGGCAGCACCCGGGAGGGCCGCTTCGGCACGACGATCGCGGACTGGTTCGTCGGTCAGCTCCGGCGCCTCGACACCTTCGAGGTCGAGACCGTCGATACCCGGCAGGTCGCGCTGCCGCACGCTTTCGGTGCTGTCACCGATCACCCGTCACGGGCGGAGACCACCGAAAAGCTCTCCCGCGCTGACGCATTCGTGGTGGTGACGCCCGAGTACAACCACAGCTACCCGGGCACGCTGAAGAACCTGATCGACGAACATCACGTCGAATGGCAGGCCAAGCCAGTGGGTTTCGTCTCCTACGGCGGCATCTCCGGTGGTCTGCGCGCGGTGGAACACCTGCGGCCGGTCTTCGCCGAACTGCACGCGGTCACCATCCGCGACACCGTCAGTTTCGCGAACCCGTGGCGCAGCTTCAACGGTGCGGGCGAGCCGGCCGAACCGGCCGACGCGGTCACCGCCACCAAGGCCCTGCTGAAGCAATTGACCTGGTGGGCTGAGGCATTGCGCGCTGCCCGTGCCGCCAACCCGTATGGAGCGTGAGGATCGTGACCACTACCGCAACGGATTCCGCGTCGCCGGTCGCAACCCGCAACCCGATCACGATCGTCCTGGTGCTGGTGCTCGGCGCGATCATGGCCACACTGGACCAGACCATCGTCAATGTCTCGATCAACACGCTGTCCGCACAATTCGACGCGGGCCTGAACACCGTCCAGTGGGTGGCGACCGGCTATTCGCTCGCGCTCGGCGCGGTGGTGCCGACCTCGGCGTGGCTGGTCGGCCGGTTCGGCGCCAAACGGCTGTATCTGACCGCGGTCGCTGCCTTCGCGTTCGGCTCGATGCTGGCCGGGCTGGCTTGGAACCTCGAGTCGCTCATCGCTTTTCGAGTCGTGCAGGGCGCCGGCGGCGGACTGCTCATGCCGGTCGCGATGACGATCCTGCTGCGCGCGGCCGGGCCGGATCGGCTCGGACGGCTGATGAGCACCCTGGGCCTGGCCATTCTCGTCGGCCCGCTGCTCGGGCCCGTGATCGGCGGCTACCTGATCGATGCGGTGTCGTGGCGGTGGATGTTCTTCATCAATCTGCCCATGGGTGCGCTGGTGCTGGTCCTGGCCGCCCGGATCGTGCCCGACGATCTGCCGGAACCGCGGCACGCGCTCGACGTGCCCGGACTCCTGTTGATGTCGCCCGGCCTGGCCCTGCTGATCTACGGGGTGACCGCGGCCGGTGAGCAGGCCGGAGCCGCCACGCCCGCCGTGCTGGTCCCGCTGCTGGCCGGGGCCGGGCTCATCGCCGCCTTCGTCCGCCGATCGCTGACCACCGCGCAGCCGCTGTTGAATCTGCGGGTGCTGGGCAACCGGGTCAGCGGCACGGCCGCGCTGCTGCTGGCCCTGTTCGCGAGCGGCTACTTCGGTTCGATGCTGTTGCTGCCCTTGTATTTTCAAGTGGTTCGTGGCGAATCGGCGCTGGTGGCAGGCGCATTGGGTATCCCGTTCGCGCTGGCCTCGGGTCTGACCATGCAGGTGGCGGGCCGATTGATCGATCGGATTCCGCCCGGCCGCTACCTGCCGGTGTCGATCACGGTGGCGCTCACCGGGTTCGCGCTGTTCATCGTCCAGCTGGACGCGGACGCGCCGTACTGGGCGCTCGGCGCGAGCATGCTGCTTATGGGCGCCGGGGGCGGCGGCACCATGATGCCGGTCATGACCACCGCGACCCGGTCGCTGAGCCGGGCGGATCAGCCGGCGGGATCCACGGTGCTGAACATGATCAGCACCACGGCCCTGGCGGTCGGCACCGCGGTCTCCTCGGTCACTCTGGGCGCGCTGCTCCCGGTGACCGGCGGGCTGCAAACGCTGCACGGTATGGCTCCGGCGCAACGCGCCGAGATCGCTCCCGCGCTGGCCGAGGCGTTCCAGCACACCTACCTGATCGCTCCGGTCGTGATCGCGCTCGCATTGATACCGGCCTTGCTCCTACCGCGCCGGTCGGTCGGCGGGTGAGATTCGTTGCGGCTCAGGACATCCGCATCCGCCGATGGGAGACGCGGTCAAGGGCCGGCCAGTCACGCTCTCCCGGTCGCTTACCCGGTGGTGGGAGCTGTGGAGTTCTCCGGCTGACTTCCGCGCAACGCTCTCGGCAGGACCAGTGCGACCACCGCCGTGACCATGATGCCGCCGGCGCCCGCTGCGATCAGCGTGGTCGGTGCGTCGGTGGCGTCGAGCAGGAACCCCCCGGCGACATAGGACACCGCGGCGGCGATACCGATGGCGCCGTAGAGGTTTCCGAAGACCCGACCGAGCAGCGCACCTGGCACGATACGTTGCAGTAGCGTATTCGACGCGACATCCATAGCCGCGATACCGATTCCGCGCACGGCCTGCACAGAGAAGGCGGCGGCCACCGACCACGCCAGACCGGTGAGCAAATTTCCTGCGCTGCTGACGAAGAAGCCACCGACCAGCAGCGCTGTCAGCGACAGCCGGGTGTCGATTCGCCCGAACAGTGCATAA
Source organism: Nocardia wallacei (assembly GCF_029868745.1). GTDB lineage: Bacteria > Actinomycetota > Actinomycetes > Mycobacteriales > Mycobacteriaceae > Nocardia > Nocardia wallacei_B. The sequence goes on from NZ_JARWOP010000367.1 coordinate 12,468, forward strand.
CCGATCAACAGGCCGATGCCCACGGCGCCGAGGAGCAGACCGACTGCTGAATCACCGGTTTGCAGAGTATCTTTCGCCAGCAATACCAACGCGACATCATCTACGCCGTTGCAGGCGACAACCGCGCAGAAGCCGAGGCAGATGATGCGCACGGCGGGGGTGCGCACGATGTAACCGACCCCTACGCGGGCCTGGGCGAGGAGAGATTCCGTATCGCCCTCCGTTCGGGTCGGTGGCAGCGCCGGAATCGCAAGCAGGACAACCGCGGATACCAGGAACGACGCGGCGTCGACGACGAGTACACCGCGGATGCCGAGAATCGGCAGCATCGCCGCCGCGAGGAACGGGCCGAATGCCTCGGCGGCATTGGCGCCGAATCCGATCGCAGAGTTCGCCCTCGGCAGATCCTTGTCGGCGACCAGGTCCGGAACCGCAGAACGGGAGGCGGGCATGAAAATGTTCGCTGCAGTGGATCGGGCGGCGACCAGCAGGAGCAGCAGCGGAAGCGGTGGCAACGACAGCGCGATAAGCAGAACGAGCGCGCCTTGGAGGATTTCACAGGTGATCATCACGCGGCGCCGATCGAAGCGATCACTGATCGCGCCCGCGATCGGGCTCAGCAGTGACGGCACGAAGTCACCGACCAGCAGCAGTAGCGCCACCGCCAGACCTTGGCCGGTGGTGGCGGCAACGTGCAGCATGAGCGCAACCAAGCTCAGCGAGTCACCGGCATAGGACACAGTTCTTGCGGTGAACAGGGCACCGAGTGGGCGGTTCGATCCTAGGAGCTGTTTCCTCGAAGCGGGCATTTCCGGATCGTGGCCCACATCAAACATCTGCCGCCGACTCGAGAACCGGACGCACCTCGATAGCCTCAGGTGTCGCAATGGCGCAGGCCAACTCGATCGCCTCCGCTGCGCTGTCCACCTCGACAATGAACCAGCCCCCCACAGTCTCACTCCCGCCCGTGACCGTCCCTTCGCCGGCGACCATCGCTCCGTTCAGCCGCCGCACCACCACCGGAACGGCCTGTTCGGTCTCGAGCGCATCACCGCCTACCAGCTTTCCAGACGCAGCGACCGCAGCGATCCACTCGAGATACGCCCTTCGATGCTCCTCCCGATTCGTCGCGATCATCCGACGCGACTCCTCGGTCTCGAAGACCACCAACGCGTACTTCACATCATCTCCTTACAACGAGTTCCGCCCCAACGCGGAGTAGGCGCTACTCGCCCCGACAACCCGAGCACGCCTTCCCAGGCGGTATTGCCATTCCCGGCCGACGGCTCCGGCAGGTGGTGCAGGACCCGCAGAGCCAGCTCCGAATGCGGTCGATACGGAAGCTCGAGCGCGTGCGCCAAGTCCCAAGTATGCAGAACCGCATCCCTTATCTGCCCCTCATAAAGTGTCTCGGCATCGACCTCGGCACCGTTGAACGAGTAGCGCTGACCAGCAGGACGCACCGACGCGAAAGCGGCCCTCACATCCTGTGCAGTACGGCGATACAGCCCCTCGAACCCGCCGCCGTAAACATTCACCGAGGCGTCGAGAGTCGCTCTGCTGATCGAATCGCGTTGCCCCCCTCTCTCGTTCGCGAGGGCTCTGGCCACGGCGTTGTTCTGATCGATGAGGTGCACGTACAGGTCGCCGATATCCCGGCCGGGTACGGGCGTCGCACATTTGAGATCTGCCTGGGTCACCTCGGAAAGGTAGGCCGCAAGTTCTTCGGTAACGGTGTACAGGGTGGATACATCCACAATGTTTCCTCTCGCATCGGCGGGCTCGACCTCCGAGACGCGGCGAGGGCGTCGGCGGATACCTACAGCGGCAGGTCGGTGACTTAACGTGACACGTACAGACATGAGACCCGAATCATCTACCGTGGTAGACGGTCGAATCGTCTACGAGAGTAGACGGTAATTTGGAGGTTGTCCATGACCGATGCGAGCGAGACGGTGCCCGAAGAGCCGGACCTGGGCGCACTCATGGCCCGCGTGCTGCCCCGTCTAGCCGCTCTGGAAGGGCCGATCCTGAGCGCTGCCGGCCTGTCCATGTGGGAGTACGCCATCATGACCGAAGTAGCCTCGAGCGCAGCGGTGTCTCAGCGGGAACTGTCGCGCCGGACACGACGCGACCCCACTCGACTGGGGCAGCACCTGGACGACCTCGTAGCACGGGGACTCATCAGCCGACGGCGATCACGCGACCAGCGCCAGCGCACCGTCTGCATCACCCCCAGCGGGAGCGCCCTGCTCACCGAAGTCAGGCTGAGCATCAGGGCAATGGAAGACGAGCTTCTCCACACAACCTTCTCCGCAACCGACGCCACGAACCTCCGGCACCTGCTCGCTCGGCTCGCCAAAGCTTGTGAATGACACGAGACCACAGGCTTTGCGGCCGAGTGGCGGCGCCGGCCCCCTGGGTGCACCGAGCCGCAGCGCGCAGGCGCAGATACCGGCCACGCCAAGCGATCTCAGCTGGCTTTGTTGTACGCCGCCATCGTTGGCGCGACACTCACTTCAGCGGCGCTCAGCGCGGATCAGCCGATACAGTGAAGAGCGCGAGATGCTCGGCAGGAATGTCAGTACCAGCAGCGTGATGCTGAATGCCACGCCGAGCGATTGCACTCGCAGGAAGTCGACGGTTACCAAAACGGAGTTGCCGACTCGAACGGTGATGACCGACAAGGCAAAAATGCCGATGCCACCCACGCCGAGCAGAACACGCGCAGGCTTCTTGCGCAGAAACATCCCGATCCCCCCAACCGTCAGCAGCAACCCGAAGGCCCCGAGCAGCAGGTCTCCGGGAACGTACGCGAAACCACGTGGGGCACTGGGTGGGTCGTAGGTGCTGTCCAAGTCGAGCCGTAAGAGCATGGGCATATACCACAAAATGGTCAGCCCACCGAGGAGGGCCAGGACGCCCGCAATGAACAGGGTGACGCCGAGCTCGGGTTTCCGATCGGACTGAGGGGCGATCAACTACTTCTCCAAACCAACTGTTCAGCACATACCCAGGCGGCCTCGACACAGAATCGAGACGGTGCCGACACTCCAGGCTACGCGGTAGATCCATCACATGGACGGGCTTCCAGATCTCCCGCCTTCTCGAGGCAGATCCGCCCGAACTCCTCGACGGAACCGAGCCGCCGCGCGACGACCATCGACCCGGTCCACCCACCCGGCGGGCGCCGACCGCGACTTCTCGTCGGTGCCGTCGCGCAGACGGCGTCGAACCGACTCGCCGGGAACGAGTTGCGACGCCGCACAGCGTATTCCGGCACGTGCCCGGCTGATATGTGCCGGGCGTATAACCATCATGCGTCCCGCGCGGGGCGATCCCGGACCGCCGTGGTCGACGCTGTCAGGGTTGGATCAATCTCCGGTTCCGTGCCACGCCTGGTCGCCGGGTGCTGGAACGTTCCGGTGAGAGGGGTGGCCGATGCCGCGGGCGACGTTCGATATTCCGATAGGTCTGGAGATCAATCCCGATGCGGGGCGGGCGATGACGCACAACCTCCACTGGATGCGCCGGTTCGGCCTGATCTCCGATGGATCAGCCGAGCGACGGTATCTGGAGAACCAGGTGGCCGACGCCGTAGCCTTCTACTTCCCCTACGGGAGCGGTGATTACCTGGATCTGTGCTGCGATATCTTGGGCTGGTTCTTCGTATTCGACGACCAATTCGACACCGGCGGTTTCGATACCGCCGCCGAGAACACGATCGTCGCCCTGGAAGCGCTGACCGAAGGTGCGGCCGCGTCCTGCCCGTCTCCGCTGGTCCACGGCTTCCGGGACTGCTGGCTGCGGTCGACGCGAAACATGTCGGCGGCGTGGCGGCGACGGGCCCGGATCAGTTGGACGCAGTACTTCGCGTCGTATCGCTCGGAGGCCGTCGATCGCCTGATAGGGAGCGTTCTGTCGCCGGAGGATCTTCTTCTCGTGCGGCGCAAGTCCGTCGGGACGGAGACCTTGTACGACCTCGCCGAACTGTGGTGCGGCGAGGTACCACCCCTGGTGTGGCACAGCAGTCTTGTTCATTCCATTCGAAACCTGGTCACAGACATCATCATTGGTGTGCAGGATGTGTATTCGCTGGACAAGGAGATAGGTTCGGAGGCTCGACTGAGCAACCTGGTCGTCGCCCTCGCGACCGACCGCGCGATATCGCTGGACGACGCCGTGCGGCTCGTGGTCGACCGCGCCGGTGAACAGTGCCGCGCGCTGCTCGAGTTGACCGGAAAGGTCCCCCGGCTGTCACGGTCGTTGGGGTTGTCCGAGGCCGAAAGTGACACGGTCGCCCGATATCTCGATGCGCTGCTTGCTTTCACCCGCGGAAACTACGAATGGCATCGATTCGCGGGCCGCTATCGATCGGCCGAACCTCTCGCACTACAGAACCATTTCGCACCGAAGCCAGACGCACGGAGGTAAAACGAATGCGACCACCGACAATTCTGGACTTCGCCGTCAGGACCGATCCGCCGTTGATGATCGGCGCCATCGCCCATCTGACCGGTGCCGCACCGACGACATCCGAACTCATCGGGCATATCGGTAGCATTCTCGGCCGGACGCCGACGCTGCGCACGTCGCTTGCCGACCGCTGGATCGTCGAATCCCCGCGGCTGGACACCAGAATTCACCACTGGACCGTCCCGGTATGGGACGACGCCGCCCGCGACCTGACCACGACACCGCTGCCGCACGACGGCCCACGCTGGGACCTCATCGTCGTCGACGGCTACGAGCCGCTGTCGTACGCGCTGTGTTTCCGGGTGGATCACTGCGTATTCGACTACGGTGCCTTGGCGCACCTGGTGGAGGTGGTGCTCGGGCCGGTCCCGGCATCCTCTGCCGTGGTGCCGGACCGGCGCCCGGCCGTCGTGATTCCCCGAATCCCGGCAGCGGCAAGCCGTTTGGGAGGATCGTTCTCCCGCTCGACGACTTGGCCGATCGCGGCCTACGGCCATAGCCCGCAACGCGCATACCACTGGTCACGCACGGCGGCCGGAGACCTGGACCATCCGCGGGCCACCCGCAACGACGTGTACATAGCCGCAATGGCCGGTGCCGTCGGACGCTGGCTGAGTGAGCACGGTGTGCCCAGCCCGGATTCCGGTATCGAGGTCCTGGTCCCGGTCAACGTCCGCCGCCCCCGCCAGGCCGCGGATCCCGGAAACCACACCGCACCGCTACGCATCAGGGTGCGGGCGCCTCACCCGGAATCGGTTGCCCGCGTGATGAATCCGATACGAGAACCCGGCACCCGGCAGGCGCTGCGCGTGCTGCTCGATCTCGCACCACGCCGACTTCTCCTCCGAAGTCTGCCGCGGCTGCTCGACCCGGCCTACGCGACGGTCGTAGCGTCCAGTTTCCGGCTTCGCCACGCATTGTCCTATCGTGGCGACCCCGTGGTACGGATGGATCCGATCGTGGTGGCCCCGAACGGATACCCAGTCGCCGCGCTGGCACTGACCTACGGGGAGAACCTTTCGGTCTCCTTTGCGACGGACAGCGCATTGCCCGATATGGACCGGTTTCATCAGCACTGGGCCGACCAGGTCACTCGCGTTTCGGACGCGACAGAATCCTGAATGTGTCCACCCTTTGCTATGCGGCTCAACGACACGTTCTGGAGAACCGCGCGAGACGGACTCGACACTCTCGGCACCTTCTGGCTGGCCATACGGTTGATGCGACGGCGGGCGAGATGTGCCGGTGGCGGGGTCATTTCGCCAGGGGGTGTCGATCAGTCGGGGTGTCGGCGGTGGGGTCGTGGTGGGGTATTTGTCGAACCAGACGGTGGTGTGCGACGAAGTCCTGTCGTAGACGCAGATCTCTCATGCGGGCCTTACCGCCGTCCCGACGGCGTGGACCGTCACGAGTTCGGTTGGCATGGTCTGGACTCCGGGCCAGTTCGTCGCGTCGATGTAGCTGTGGTCCTCGACGACTTGTCCGTTGTCGATGGTGAGGATCGCGCACCAGGGGGTGTGCCAGGTGTGGCCGTCGTGCGGGTCGGTGCCGAAGAGGACGCATTCCACGATGACTTTGTTGCCGGTCGTGATGCTGTCGTCGATGCGGAATTTCCGATCGGGCGCGGCGTCGAGCACGTGCTGCTCGATCTCGTGGAAGTTCTTCTTGTCCGTGATTTCCAGGAGGCCGGGACACACTACGCGGAAGGTGTCGGCATAGCTTTCGTCTATCATGCGGTGGACATCGGTGTTGTACAAGGTCATCCATTGCTGGACGATGTCGAGGTTCGACTGCGTGGACATAGCGTGCTCCCGGGTGTGCTTATCGATGTGACGGTTCTCGTGGATTCAGCAGTTCGTGAATCACGTCGATGGATGCGTGGAACGCGAGTGCGCCTGAGCCGACCACGCTTTCGGTGTGGGTCTGGTCGAATGACTTGTCCGAGATGATGTATGGATAGTGGAAGGCGATCGTGTTCGCCAGCAGTCGGTCCACTGCGTCGAGATCGTCTGCCTCCTCCACGAATTGGGGCGGCATGAGGTCGGCCGTGGCGAGCACGGCGTCGTAGACCTCACGTGCCCGGGGCGCGCTGGGGTTGGTGGTGTGGAAGATGGTGTGAGGTGGACCGGCGATCCCGGTTCGGACGATGGCCGAGGCCGCGTAATCGAGGGGAACGAGGTTGATCTCGCAGTTCTCGTCGCCGCACAGCCGGATGGGCCGCGCCTCGAGTATCGCTCCGTATCTGCGCTGATATTGGCGGCGGAATCGCTGGACCTTCGCAGCGAGGTCGTACAGTCCGGAGGTGTGTCCGGTGCGGCGGGTCCGGCTGCTCGCGATCACAGCGCTGGGGCGGACGATACGCCAGTTCAACCGAGATTGCGCAACAACGTGTTCGGCAACGGCTTTGGTCTGTTCGTAGGTGTTGTTGAAACGCTGGCGCGGGTCGGGCAGCAGTTCGAATTGGACTCCGCGACGAGTGCCGCTGACATAGGCGGTGCTGACGTGGACGAGTTCGGCCTCGTTTGCTCGGGCTGCGGCCACCACGTTGCCCGTTCCCGTGACATTGGCGTGGTGGGTTTCCGCGGCGAACGCGGATTCGTAGCGCAGCGTGGCGGCACAGTGCCACACGCGCGAAATGCGCTCGTGGGACGGAAGGCCACAACCGGGTACGCCGATGTCGCCGGGCACTGCCTGCACACGACTTCGGGCATCCCGTAGTTGCAGCCCGGCTTCCAGGCCGAGATCGTCGGTGGTGGCCGCCAGCGCTTTCGACAGTTTCGCCGCGGCCGATGCCGCGTCGCGCGCTCGGACCAGGCAGCGGATGTCGGAATCGGTACGGGACAGCAGTTCGAGCACCAATGCGCTGCCGAGCATCCCGGTCGCGCCGGTCACCAACTCGACCTTCATCGGCATCGGACGTGCACCACCTGCTCTGCCAGCTGGCCCACGGTGCGGGCCATCGGGAGTTCGTCGGTCATGAGCTGGACGTCGAAGTGTTGTTCCACGAGGCTGAGCAGGCGCAGCATGCGGACCGAGTCGGCTCCCTCGATGTCCATCATCACCGTGTTGTCGTCGAGGTCGTGCACTGATGCGGCGAAGACCTCGCTGCACCATTGTGTGAGGCGGTCCACGACGTCTCGGTAGGCGATTTCGTCAGCGTAAGTGGTCATTTCGTCTCCTCCGATAGCAGTGTTTTCGCGGCTGCCCGCCGCACCTTGCCGCTGGTGGTACGAGGTATCGACCCGCGCGGTACCACTCGGACCCGGATCCGGTCGAGGCCGAGTCGGCGGACGACCCGTCTGTGAATCTCCGTGGTCAGCTCGCCGGCGTTCACGCCGTCCCGGCTTTCGACGGCGATGACCATCTCCGCGTCCTCGGAGAACGCCACGCAGCGTCGTCGACGGACTCCCGGCACAGTGGAGGCGACCGCCTCGGCGTCTTCGGGGAAGAAATTGCGGCCGTGAACGATGATCATGTCTTTGCGGCGTCCGGCGACAAAGAGATCGCCGTCGAGCTGGAAACCCGTGTCTCCGGTGCGCAGCCACGGGCCGTCGAACGCCTCAGCGGTGTGTTCGGGCGCCCGGAAATATCCCGAAGTCACTGCGGGACCACACAATTGGATCTCGCCGAGTTGCCCGTCGACCGCCGGTCCTCCCTGCTCGGTCATCAGCCGCAATCGGAGGCCATCGACCGGCGCACCGACCGACACCAGTGCGCTGGCACCAGTGCTTTCGGGGCCGACCTCGACAGCCTGTGCGTCTTCGGCGAGCCGGCCGGGATCGATATGAACGATCCGGGGTGTGGAGCCTGGCTCGGGGAATGCGGCCGCCAGTGTCGCCTCGGCGAGTCCGTAGACCGGGTACATGGTCGATTCGCCGGCACCGTACGGGCGCATGGTCGAGGTGAATTCGGCGACGGTCCGGGCGCGGACCGGTTCTGCTCCGTTGTAGGCGATCCGCCAGCGGGCCAGGTTCATGTCTTCCGGGGGCCGTGCACGGACAGCTTCGGTAAGCAATTCGTAGGCGAAGTCGGGACCGGTCATCGTCGTCGCGCCCGCGGCGGCGAAGTACCGCAGGAACGCCAGTGGATCCTTGATGAAGGAGGCCGGCGTGAAGGTGTGTGTCGGCAATCCCGCGAGCCAGTACCCCAAGGGGGTGAACAGGCCCATGTCGTGGTGGTGTGGCACCCATTGCACGAGGCTGTCGCTCTCGGTGACCCGCGCGGAGGTCAGGATGCTGCGGAGTCCGGCCAGAACAGTGCGATGCGACAGGGTGACCCCCTTCGGTTGCGCGGTGCTGCCCGACGTGAACTGAACGACCGCGAGGTCCTCGGGATTCGGGCCAGAACACGGCAGTGGTCGTGCCGGCCCTTCTGTCATCGGCAAGCAGCGCAATTGTGGATTGCGGCACCGCAATTCGCCGACGAGAGTGTCGTAATGCGGATCTGCCACCAAGGTGCGGATATCTGCGGCTGCCATGATCGTGTCGATGTGGGCGGCGTCGATGCTCGGGTCGGCGAACGGCCGGGTCGGCATGACGCTCACCGCCGCGCCGATACCGGTGATCGCCAGCAGTCCCAGAAGGACCTGGGGGCCCGACGGAACCAGCAGCGCGACGCAGTCTCCACGGCGGACACCCGCCGAGTAGAGAGAGTTGGCCACCCGTGTCGCCCGAACGACCATGTCCGCGGCCGTCGTCTCCGTTCCCGCCTTCGGGAACACGAGGGGCGTGTCAGGGCGGCGTCGGCCTACTGCTGCGAGCGCGTCCGGCAAGGTTTCGCCGTCGATACGGGCCGGTTCCGGGTCGCCGCCGGCACCGCCACTTCCCGTCGGCACGGTCACCGGAAGACGTTCGTACCCGTGGACGACCAGGCCGCCGGTCCGAACAGCATGTCCCGCTGTCCTGAGTCCCGTGCAGCGTCGCGCGAGCATCGGAAAGGTGACCTCACCGATGAGCTTCGCGAGTCCCGCTCCGATGCAGAAGTGCTGGCCCACACCGAAACTCAACGTCGGCGGGGGTGGGGTCGTCTGAAATCGGCGAAGCTCGAAACGATCCGGCTCATCGAATTGTTCAGGATCCCGGCATGCCGCACCGAGGAAAACCAGCACCATCGTCCGAGCGGGCAAGGACCGTCCGGACAGTTCCGTCGCACGACCGGTCCAGCGCGCAGTGAACTGAACCGGAGGATCGAAGCGCAGTGTTTCGTCGACGAACGGACGGGCGAGCTCCGGATTGTCACCTAATTGCTGTGCCAGAGAGGGGTTTTCGGCCAGAATCGTGACTCCCGTGCCGAGCATGGATGCGGTCGTGTGTGTCCCGGCACCGGCGGCGAACATGATCGTGTCGAGAACGTCGGCGCGATCCTCGGCCGCCCAGTTCGCGTCCAACATGCGGTAGAGGTCACTGTCGTGACAACGTGTCTCGACGTAGTCCCGGAATTCGGCGACGGCGGCGTCGCTCTTGTCCAGGCCGTGTCCCGGATAGTTGAAATCGTTCGCCTCCATCAACGCCGACGTCCACTCCTGCAGGCGTGTCAGGTCGGCATCGGGAATGCCGAGGATATTCGCCATCACCGCATGAGGGAGGGGCAGCAGTTGCTCCACCGCGTCGCTCGGGCGGCCACGAGCAGAAACATGGAGTCGTTCGACGTAGCGAGCGGCCAACTCCTCGACCATGGGGCGTAGCGTCGCGATCCCCCGGCGGCCGAAGAACTTGCTCAGCAGTCGCCGCGCCGGTTGATTATCGGGCGGATCCTGGCGATTCAACTGATTGAAGACGCTTCCGATCGCCGGATGAGCACGCCAACCTTCCCACGCATGGTCCGCCCATTCGGCCCCGCACACTCGGAACACGTCCGTTCCACGGAGCACTTCATCGCACACCGCGAAGCCGAGTGCCATCACACGGCGCGGGCCGATGGGGATCAGCGGAGATTCGGCCTGCAACGCGCGATAGTAGGGATAGGGGTCTCGATGTCCGTCGGCACTCCACAACGCTTGCAACGAATCCCACGGTTCAGTGGGGATCTTCGACATAGCGCTCCCATCCTGGTGCGGACTGCGCAATTCGGGGATGACCCAGGGTGGCGACCCGCTCGTTCATGGCATCCACTAGCAGTCGGTGGTCGATTCGGCCGGGACGTTCGGCAACAGCTCGGAACGAACGTGCGCGTCCCGCGGTTTCCAGAGTGATCCGTTCGCCGGCCGAGCTGAATGTCCTGGCACGCATAATGGTTATGCGTTCTCGGCATGCAGGCGAATGGCCGCGACAGACGTGGAATGCCGACGAGAAATCCGCTGTATGGAGCACAGTCCCGATCGTTCTCGCGCAGACGAAAACGACTTGATGGACGGCTCCGGTATGTGCGCGCCGTATCGGAACCATGCGCCGAGGTGCTGTCCCCGGGGATACGCAATCAGTGAATCTGTAAATAGTCCTGAAGAGAGGAGACTCCAGTGGCGACGCAGTCGAATTCGGTGGAAGACATGAGCAGATCGAAGACCGAAACGGCTGTCAGGAAGGCCGGGGCGAAGCTGGCTGATCTGGTTCGGGCGAATCTGCAGCCCGCCTCCGGCGTCTACGTACTCCGTGAACAGGCCGCACAGGCGCGGCTGGCGGCTTCGTCCGGAGCGAAGTGCCCCGACATCGAACGGTTGCGGCTCAGAGGAATGTTGAAATCGGTGCCGCGGCAATGGCCGGGACCCGATTCGGCAGGTACGAAACGGCTGAACGAGTTGCAGGCCGACCTGGCTGCCGTCGGCCGATTGTTCCCCGAGGTGAAACCGAGATCACGATCTGCTGGCTGGCATGTTCTCTACTGGAAGGCGCGCGTGGCGGGCGCGAAGCCCGGCCACGGGGCCGACGCCGGCGGCCACTTCTCCCGTCGGTTGTCGGTGTGTCATGTGCGCGATCCCTTCAGAGGCATGTCAATTGCAAGGACGAGAGGCGTCTTCCGGGTAGGCCCGATCGTTGCCGGTCTTACCGGGTTGTGCTTCCACCAGGCTTCCGACGCCGATCGCGAACAGGATGCCGGACCACCATTGTTCCATCACCAGAAAAATGAGCGCGGTGACGAATTCCGTGCTGAATCGCGAGCGATGGGCGGCGTCGAGGACTACAGCGTGATGCTTGCAGTACGACCGGTCCATATGAGAAAGGAACTCCGTCGCGGTGATCGACCTCCGGAACAACAGCATCGGAACGATCAGCTGATATTCCAGAGCCGCTGTGGGGAAGACACCACTCTCGACTGCGTCCGCCACCGCCGTGTGAATCTCGATTTCACCGCGGTGCCGTGCCCCCGCAATTGTGCAGTCGTAACGTATAGTGCGGCGCGGCACGGTGATTCGCGCGGCGGCAACCGGTGTCGTGGGTCGTAGGTCCTCGGAATAGCAGTCCGCGAACTGACAGGATATGTAGAGGTCGAGACTTCGGGTGTGCGCGCGTGCTTCGGCGGCGATCGAGTAATAGCGCCAGATGTCGTGTCGGTGGTTGGCCATGCCCCACACACAGGTCGACATGGTGAGCGCGGAGGCCGAGAAGCGCTCCGGCGCGATATCAGCCGACGGCGTGAGCTGCGCATTGAGCATCCACACCGAGCGTTCATAGCACTGCAGGAGGTCGGAACCGGCGATTGATCCTCTGGTCAGCGCCAAGACGCTCTGGGCGCACTCACCGTTGCGTAGGTCGGGGCCGATATCGATCCAGTCGTTCACCACTCCGGCGACCATCAAATCGTCACGGCCCACGGTGCCGGGACGGAAAGACAGATAGTGACCGAAGAGCGCGGAGTCGCAGGCCTTGTAGTCGCGCCACAGATCCCGGTTGTCGAATACCCACGCCGTCATTCCGGTGGTGGGACGCGTGCGCAGCGCAGCCTCGCTTCGGCGCTTGCGGTCGAAGTACGCCATGTTGCACAGCATGTGTGCCTTCCTGGCGCGCAATTCCGGCGGCAGGCCCGGCATTTCCCACATGCACACCAGGTCGCGAACAACGTCATTACGCTGATCGCCGCCGATCGTGTCCAGGTTGTATTCGAGATAGAACCCGTAGATCAAGGTGCACAGGTAATCCTGGCGCCAGTCGCCGTACTCGCCCGTACTGAGGCCGCCGAGCCAGGCGCCGCAGGCGAACGTCGGGGCTCCCGCAGTCCCCTGCAGTCCGTACTCCTCAGACACCCGCTGCCACAATGGGTGCAAGCAGGTATCCAGGCCGGCTGATTTCGTACTGTCCCCGCCGTTGGCTCCGGCCCGGGCACGTTCGACGATCTCCCGGACGATGCCGTCCTCGCCGAAGACAGCGACCGGACGGACCAGCCTGCCATCGGCGGCGGCGGCCCCCGCACCACAGGTACGAATCGCGTCGATGTGATCTTGGACTGCGCAACCGTTTTCGACGATGTCACTACACTCTCTGGACCTGGCCTCGAACGCCCGGCCGAAGGATCGGGGATCGGTGCGCATGACCGTCCTGGTTCCCTGCGGGTCGTAGCTGCACTCCGGCGCATTCGCTGTTGCCGCGCCTGACCGGTGCGACTCTGTTCGTAGCCGGGCGAGATGCTCAGCGAACGGCGATTTCCCGATCGCCGCTCGCGGCCGCAATACGTCCAGCAGAGCGTCGTCGAACCGCGTGTTCGAGTTCTCGCCCACGGCAGCTACCTCGGCGCGCAGTCGCTCGCTCAGTGCCGGCAGGGGTCCTTGGCCGTCATCCCTATTAGGCATCGCTTTTCTCCTGTCACGGCAAGTCGGATCAATGTCACCTTTCCGTGCGGCGGCCCTATGGTGGTCGGTTATCGACCGGCTCGACGTAGGCTCCGGGGGTGTAACGTCGACTGGTCCGCTGATGCCAGGTGTTACAGCCTTGAATGTTGATGCTCAATGCTGTGACATAGCGTTCGGTGGTGTCCTGCCACGGACCGAAGTCGGGCAGGTTCTGTTGCAGGACAACGAATTCCCGTAGTACGGAGTTGTGTAACTCCATCGCGGCATACCAGGCGTCTTCGTAGCAGATCGAGTGTTCGCGGGCGAGTACGGCGACAATGTTGATGACGTCTCCGTGGCGGGTGAGTTCGCGGGGAAACGAGTAGAAGTCGTTGTGCAGACCGACCAATTCGCTCACGAGTTCGTGCAGGCGCCGGATGTGCGGGTGGGTAAGGACGGACTCGGGCAGGTTGCGGTAGTCGTGTTGGAGGGCGGTGTATTCGCAGTAAGGGATGACGCCGGCGGTGCGGATGCGCAAAGTGGTGTAGACAGGCAGCGGCGGCGGGGTGTCGGTTTCTTTCCATTTCTTCTCGTCCGCGTACGCGGTGACGAGGTGATCGATGGCGGTGACAAAACGGTCGTAGATACTTTCGGGCACTTCGGCTGCGCGGGCGTCGTCGTAGACGAAACGGAACTGGCGATAGAAACCGTGCTCGTCCGGCCCGGGGGTGACGCGGCCACGGAGGCAGTCGCGGATCCGGTCGCCGACAGCGAGCGTCTCGTTGCGGCCGGTGTGGTCGAGGTAGTCGTCGAGGATGGCACCGAAGCAGGTATAGCGGCTGGGCGGCAGCTGTTCGGCGTAGGTGAGATACGGCATCGAGCACGCGGACAGGTCGGTGAAACGATGACGTTTGTGCCGCGTCCTGTCGGCGGGACCGTTGAACAAGCAGTCCTCGTCGATCCACCGATCCGCTTCCACACGCAGCTGTTCGAGGTAGTCCGGGATGATGTCAGGGAAGGGATATTTCGGCCGAGGAAAGTCGTCGAAGATGTCGTACAATTGCGACTCGGACATCCCCCGCTGAGCGTGAGGAGTTCGGCCCGACTGCTGGTGCAGTCGTAAAGGTAGATGTTGACGAGTGCCTGGAGGAATCGAAAGTGATCGCTGCGCGATGGGCTGATCGGTCATACGGCCCCTCTCATCGGCCACATCTTTTTGCAGGATTGCCACACGTGAACCGAAATACGCGACCTCACATGTTCGTCGAGTCCATTATCGCCCGGCAGCTACACGATCCGAGACCGGCTTGCGCATACGGATAATTCCCCTCGCGCATATCGGGCGATCAATGCGCCGCGATCCGAATTTCCGGTGATGCCAGCCGGTCAATACTGAACCAATCTTGGGTGACCTGTGGACCGGGCAGGACGACGGGCGGACTCAGAGCGCGTTGTGAACCGCGGTCCGGAGTTCGGCTGCTTTATCCGTTCCCCCGAGGAGGTGGAGTTGTCGTATGAGACGATACAGCTCGCGTTCGATTCGGGCCGAGCGGATTTCGGCGGTGATGGCCAAGGCGTGGTCGGCGACCTCGAGGGCGGGGTCGAGTTCGTCGGTCCGCGCCAGCGCGACGGCCAGCAGGGCCAGGCTGCGGCCGAGGTCGCGGCGATCTTCCGGGGCCCAGTCGGGCAGCCGGGGCTCGAGGATATCGATGGCCTCCGCCGGCGGTCCAGCTGGATGAGACAGTCTGCCGCTTCTATGGTGATGTATTCGGTTGTGCAGTGACAGGCGAGGTTCCCGCTGCCGTTATCCGGATGTCTTGCATGATGGATCGCGTGGTCGAGTGCCCGGATGCAGTCGTCGGTGTTGCCGAGCCGGGCATGTCCGCGGGCGAGTTGACACAACGCCATCGCGCGCTGCGGGTGTGCCAGTTCCGCCGCCGCACCCAGCGCCGAGCGAGCAAGGTCTACCGCAGCGTGGCCGTTGTCGGCGTCGGCGGCGAGACTGCTTTGTCGCGCACGGACATACGACAGCAGGTGATGGTCGCGAGTCTTCTGAGCGAGACGCGCGGCGCGCGCTGTCCATCGGGCGGCGTCGGGGAGGTTTCCGGCATCCTGATGCAGCCAGCCGAGGTCTCGTCGAAACGGGCCTTTACACCTCTCAGTTCCGCACGGGTACCGGCCTGTCCGGTGCGTTGAAGGTGGTCATGAACTTCGTCTGCTGGGTGACGATCGGCAGTAACGCACGCGAGCCAGCAAGCCGGTCTGCGAGCACATATTCGTCGAGAGTCGCCAATAGCGAATCGGACAGCCGGGCTCCGCGACCGAAGTGACGGCGGGTATTTCGGTGCCGTTGCGAAGTTGCAGCGGCTCGGCGACCGGCAGACGCGGTACCGGTTCGTCGAGTTCGAACCACAACAGTTCAGCCGGCACGCCGAGTGTGCGGGCGTAGTGTGTGAGTTTGTCCAGATCGCGAATGCGGTGGCGGCCGTTCTCGATGCGGCTGAGTTGGCTTTGCGTGATGCCGAACTCGTGCGCGAGCACAGTTTGCGGGACGGGGCGGGATCCGTGTGAGGCGTGGCGTCGCCACGCCCGCATGACACCGCCGATGTCTTTGTCACGCAACGCATGACGAATCTCGCCGCTCCGCCATGCCTCTGCTGGCAGTCGTGGGATTCCCGGCCCGGAGCGTCCACAGGCAGCACGGGGTGAAGTATCGTTGTGCGCGCCAACCGGTCTTCACATCTATCGCTTTACATAACAGATAGGAGTATGCGCAGGACGCATATCCGGCAATACCCTCGAAATTAGAAGGATACCGACCGGCTGCTTACCTACGCCGCGACACCATTTACCCCACCTCGACGTAAGCGGAATCGCGGTCCGCCACGTCTCGTGTAGGACTAGAGGGCCCTGTGCAATGTGATGCGAAGTTCGGCTGCGTGGTCATGCGCTCCGCATGGCGTGGAGTTGCCGGATCAGTCGGTAGAGCTGGGTTTCGGTTCGCGTGGAATGGGTTTCGGCGACGATGACCAGGGCGTGCGCTGCGGCCTCGACCGCCCGGTCGGGTTCGCCGGTGGCTGCCAGTGCGATGGCCAGGATTGCCAGGCTCCGGCCGAGGTCGCGCCGGTCTTCCGGTCGCCGGTGCGGCAATCGGGGTTCCAGAGCGTCTATTGCCTTTTCGGGATATCCGATATCGACCAGGCAGCCCGCCGCTTCCATGGCGACATGGTCGGGTGTGCAGTGTTGGGCGGGCTCGGCGGCTTCACCGGGTCGCGTGGCGTGCCGAGCCGCCCGGTCGAGGGCGCTGCGGCAGTCCTCGACGTTACCGAGACGGGCATAGCCGCAGGCGAATTGACACTGCGCCATCCCACGGTGCCAGTGCGACAGATCCACCGGAGCTTGCAGTGCTGCCCGGGCCAGGTCGAGCGGCGAGCATCGCCTGCGGAACGGGTCGGCTTCCATGGTCTTCATGGTGTCGCCACGCACGCAGCACGACGCCGATGTCCTTGCTCGGCAGCGCTTTACGCATCTCGTCGGTCCGCCAGGCCGCCACTGACAGCTGAGGACCCCGATGCGGCCGGCCGTACACGGCGTAATGCGCGGTGGTACCGTCCTGGACAAGTAGGGGCTCGGGCGAGCGGTGGAACGACACCCGTTGCCGGACAGGCCTTCTACGCCGCCGTCACGGTCCGGCATTGCGTCGTTCGCGACGTACCCGATACCCCGGCCTCCTGCGGCACGCTACGGAGCAGCTGACCCCGACCACGAACCGTCGCCACTAGATAAGTCGACGGTTCACGCTGGCCCGCATCGTCGGATGGCTCAGGTCATTGAGAGACACGACCGAGTCGTGCAGAGGGCCGAAAGGTTATGCAGGCGGCGCATGACGATCATGCGTGTAGCCGGGTTCTCCTCGGGCTGCCGACCGCCGATCCTGAGAGTCGATATCTCCATCCATCTCGTCCCGGACCGATGTGGTTGGTGGTTACCGAGGTGAGAGTCAAGGACGGTGCGACGAAATATCGCAGATAGCAGCACTTTTCGACACCGATGTGGCCGAAGCGCGATGTGGCCGAAACGGTCCTCGCCCGTGCCCGGCGGTGTGAACCCCTGTCCGAGCAGCCCACTCCGAGTCGGAACACCTTCTTCTGCAACCGGTTACGCATGAACAGAGAGGGATCTCATGCCTATGGCACGCATGCCGTACCCAGACAACCTATCCGACAATCCCGAAACCGCGGCGGCACTTGCCGACTTCCCCGCGGTCATCAACATCGTGCGGCTCACGGCCCATGCAGCATCGCTCACTCCTACCTTGCTGGAACTCGCGGCACGCATGATGACGACGCTCGACCTGTCCGCGAGACATCGAGAACTTCTGGTCATGCTCGTTTCCCACGAAACGCACTGCGACTACGAGTGGATCCAGCACCTTCCTCAAGCCACCGCGGCCGGAGTCGGGGACGCCGATCTGGACCGGCTGAGCGGCAAGGATCCCTCGCCCTGGCCGGATACCGCCGACGCTGCCCTCATCCGCGCCGGAACCGCCTGCCTGCGCTCCACCGGCTGCGATGCCGACACCATGGCCGATCTGGTTGCCCATTTCGGGGTCCGCCGTGCGATCGAGGCCCTCTACGTCGTCGGGATCGTGCGCATGTTCACTACCGTCATCAATTCCACCGACCCCGAAATCGACGCCGCCGGTGAGCAACTCACGTCCGCCTGGCGAGCCCGATCCCGGCAGGCGGCACGATGACGCCGCGCCCGGCGCTACGGATCGCGGTGCTCGGTGGCAGCGTGGCCGGTTGCGCGATGGCCCTGGCGGCTCACCGCGCCGGTGCTTCGGTCGTCGTCGCCGAACGCAGCACGCACCGGCTACAGGAACGCGGATACGGGATCGCCATGCCACCCACCACGATCAGAGCGCTCGCCGAGTCCGGATTCCTGGACCCGGCAATGCCGAACCATCCCGTGACGCAGCGAATCTGGATCGTTCGCAACCCTCGATCCACCGGTGCGGAACAGGTGCTGTGGCACCAGCCGAGCCCGGTCGCGTTGTGCAATTGGGCAATCCTGTGGCAGACACTGCGCGCAGCCATCACCGAGGTCGACTACCGCGCCGGAACCTGGGTCACGGACATCGAGACAACCGACGACGGCTGTGCGGCAATCGTTTACGGCAACAAGGTCACCGAGCAGTTCGACCTCGTGATCGGAGCCGACGGCTACCGTTCCACCGTACGGCCTGCCGTGGTCCCCGGCACCGCACCGCAACCCGTCGACTACGTGTTGTGGCGCGGGACATACCCGGAATCTGCTGTACCGCACCCGGTTCCCGAACTCGATAATGCCTATGTCACCGTCGTGTTTCCACACGGCCAGGCCGTGTTCTACCTGATTCCCGACGGCAGGGGCGGCCGAAACTTGAATTGGGCCCTGTACGCGTACCCGCCGACACCTGTCAGCGCTGCCCGCTTCGAACCGGACGGCACAGACCCCGAACTCACCAGCTTCGTCGAACGCCTTGCCGCCGAAACACTCCCGCCACGATGGGCCGAACTGATCGCAGCGACTCGCACCGTTGCGATACATCCGATTTTCGACCTCACCACCACGCAATACACTCGTGGACCGTTCGTCCTCGCCGGCGACGCCGGCGCCCTGGCCCGACCACACACCGCCAGCGGAGCGGTCAAAGCACTCGACGACGCACGATGCTTCCATGAAGCATTACGTGTCACCAGCTCGCCGACGGCCGCCCTGGCCTTCTACGACCGGCAACGCTGCCCGGCCGGAAACCGGCTGACCCTCCTCGGCCGCCGCATCGGCCGCGATCAGATCGAAACACCACCGCACTGGAGTGACATGAACGCGGCGACGATGCACGCCTTCACCCAGCACACCCTCGACGGCACCACCCACTATCTCTACACCGACACCTCAGTAAGCGAGGTTTGACCACATGCCGAGCCTGAGCCCGCCCACCGTCGCGCTCCCACCCCACCGCGTCTCGACCGACGAACTGATCACCCACTTCCGCCACAGATATACCGATCACCCGCGCCTGGATCGAGCATTAGCTCTCATGAGGCGAACCGGGGTGGACAACCACTGGGTCAGCCGCCCACTGATCGAACTCTCCGACACCAACGGCCGTCACGACGACCGGGTCCGCCGCCATCACGAGGACGCGCTCGCCCTCAGCGAGACCGCAGCCCGGGGCGCTCTCCACGCCGCGGGTGTCTCGAGCCGCGACGTCGGATGGTTGATCTACGCCGGCGCCGGCGGGCACACCATCCCAGGCATCGACGTCGCGCTCATCGACCGTCTCGGCCTCCCGGAACACACACGCCGCTTGCCGGTCACTCAAATGGGCTGTGCCGGTGGTGCATTCGCCATCGCCCGAGCCAGCCAGCTCGCGGCATCGGCACCCGGCGAACACGTCCTCATCGTCTGCGCCGACGTCTTCTACCCCTACATCCACCCCGACGACACCGGCACCGACACCATGATCTTCCGCGGACTGATCTCCGACGCCGCGGCCGCCTGCGTCGTCCGCACCGACACCTCCGACGCACCCCGGCTATCGATCACCGAGACCTGGGAGCACACCGCGCCCGGTACCAGCGACATCGTCGGCACCGCGACCCGCACCGACGGCTGGCACCTGTTCAACTCCCCAGCTCTCTACGACACCCTCACCGACGCACTGCCAGCGCTCGTCGAATGGTTCGGCGCCACACCAGAATTCGTCATCAGCCATCCCGGCGGACCACGCATCCTCGACACCCTCGGGAAAGCCCTCGACCCCCGTCTACTCCAGCTCTCCCAGCACAGCCTCCGCGATCTCGGCAACGCCGGCGCAGCCTCCGTCCTCGACGTCGCCGCCCGCTTCTTCACAGACCCACCCACGAACTCCGGGGACGGCCTCATCTTCGGCGTCGGCCCCGGCCTCACCCTCATCGCCTGCCGCTGCCACTGGCACACCAACTGACCCCACACCGCGCGCGAGCATGCATGACCCCGTGGACGAACGGGCAGCCACAACGGGTCTCGATGAACCGGACCACGTCGGCGTACGTACGTCCGAGCGATGGCAGATCCTGTCGCGGTCATAACCGCCGATTGCCGTGGGTTGCAGGACAAGATCGTCACCATCCGACTGAGCAACGCCCACATTCCGGACTGGCTCGATAATCTGCGCCGCGACCACAATGAGACATTGATGCCCATCCGGACGCGAAGCGCCGCAGCGATTCTCAACGCGAATACGAACTGGCGGGCCGGAGAAGTCCGTCGACTTGGTCGTTGGGATGCACGCGGAAATGACCACCGCCGGAAGACAAGCCGGACCCCGGAGAGACCGGCGGCTGGCCGGGGTTACGAGTCGCTCGGGTTGGAGGAACTGTCGACCTTCGCCCGCAGCTCGGCGAGTTCCTCAGGAGTGAAGTTGAGGACGAGCATCGTCTGCCACGGGTGCGACCGGTTGTCGATCCACGCCCCGGCCTTGGTCTGGCGCAGCATGACCTCCCGGAACCGGACTTGATCGGCCGCCGACATGCTCGGCGCGGCGGCTTCGTAGTCGCGCATCTTCTCAGCGCGGATGGTGTTGGCCCACCCGATCTGCGGAGGCGTGCCGGTCAACTTGAACCGTCACGGGTTGGGGGCCGCTTCTTCCTAGTGGAAGATGGTTCCCATCATGACGAAGCGTTACCCGCCCGAGGTTCGCGAGAAGGCCGTCCGTCTGGTCCTCGAGCGCCTCGATGAGTTCGAATCCCCGTATGCCGCCGCCCGCGCGATCGGCCCGCTGGTGGACGTGCATTACGAGACGTTGCGAGTGTGGGTGAAGAAGGCGCTCGCGCAGGGTGCGCCGCCGGCCGGCAAGGCCGGTGCAGGGTTGTCGGCGGCCGAGCGGGAGGAGTTGGCGCGGCTGCGTAAAGAGGTCCGAGATCTCAAGCAGGCCAACGAGATCCTGAAGGCGGCCTCGGCTTTTTCGCGCGGGAACTCGACCCGCGACACCGCTGATCGTCGGGTTCATCGACGAATACCGCCAGGTCTTCGGCGTCGAGTCGATCTGCCGTGCGCTGACCGCGCAGGGTATCCAGATCGCGCCCAGGGCCTATCGCAAGGCGCGACATCGACCACCGTCGGCGCGCGATATCGCAGATGCTCACGTGGAGAACGCATTACGTGATCTGGCGGGTCAGCCGGAGCAGATGTATGGCCGCCGGAAAATGACCCGCTTCCTGCGCCGCCGCGGCCATGATGTCGCGTTCTGTACCGTGGACCGGATCATGCGCGAGCTCGGCATGAACGGGATCGTGCGGGGCCGCAAGCTGCGCACCACGGTCCCCGCCAAAGACGGGATCCGCGCTGGTGACAAGCTCAATCGCGACTTCACCGCCGCCGCACCGAATCTGGTGTGGGTCGCCGATTTCACCTACGTGTCGACCTGGACCGGATGGGCGTATGTGGCGTTCGTGTTCGACGCCTACTCCCGGGCGATCGTCGGCTGGACCACGGCCGCCACGAAAACGACCTCGCTGGTGTCCAAGGCGCTCAACATGGCCGTGTGGCAGCGTGATCATTACGGGCACCCGATCGAGCCCGGACTGATCCACTACAGCGACGCCGGGTCACAACTCAGGTTCAAGCGGTCGTCGCAACATCTCGTGGATGAGGAGTTGCGATGGGTGTGCCGAGGCAGCGGGCCTCTGATCGGGCGACGCGACCGAAGATGCGGTCGCCGGGACGACCGTCGAGTTTGAGTCGCGAGCAGCGGCAACAGTTTTGGCGGAACATCGCCGTAGGGATGCCCAGTGAGGATGCAGCGGTGCAGGCGGGTTTCTCATCGGCGGTGGGATCGCGATTGTTCCGCGAAGCTGGCGGAATGCCGTCGATCAACATGGACCCACTCTCGGGCCGCTACCTGTCGTTGCAGGAGCGTGAGGAGATTGCGCTGCTGCGCGCCCAGGGTCTCGGCGTGCGCGAGATCGCACGGCGGATCGGTCGTTCGCCGTCGACGGTCTCGCGAGAGCTGCGGCGCAACGCCGCGACCCGCAGTGGGTACCTGCATTACCGAGCGTCGACCGCCCAATGGCACGCGCAGCGGCGCGCGTGCCGGCCCCGGACCGGCCAAGCTGGCCGCGAACGATCGGCTGCGCGAATACGTCCAGGAACGGCTGTCGGGGATCGTCACCGGCCCGGATGGGACCACCGTGCCGGGCCCGGCCGTGGCGTGGATCGGCCGCCGCCACGGTCCTCGCAAAGATCGCCGGTGGGCAAGTTCCTGGAGCCCGGAGCAGATCTCCAACAGGCTGAAAACCGACTTCCCGGAGGATGATTCGATGCGGATCTCGCACGAGGCGATCTACCAGTCTCTCTATGTCGCCGATCGCGGCGGGCTGGCTCGCGACGCGACCGCATGTCTGCGGACCGGGCGGGCGCGGCGGGTCCCGCGCGCCCGCACCCGCGGGCGCGGCAAGAAATTCGTCAACCCCGACATCCTGATCGACAGGCGTCCCGCCGAGGCCAACAGCCGCCGCGTCGCCGGGCACTGGGAAGGAGACCTGATTCTCGGTGCCGACAGCTCCGCGATCGGCACCATCGTCGACCGCGCCACCCGGTTCACCCTGCTGCTGCATCTGCCTCGCATGAACGGCCACGGCACCCAGCCACGCACGAAGAACGGCCCGCCCCTGGCCGGACACGGCGCCGACGCGGTCCGCCAAGCCCTTGCCGAAACCTTCGCGGAGCTGCATCCGACGCTGCGCCGATCTCTGACCTGGGACCAGGGCTCGGAGATGTCCCAGCACGCCCGGCTGCGCGCCGACACCGGAGTGCCGATCTTCTTCGCCAAACCGCACAGCCCCTGGCAACGAGGCACCAATGAGAACACGAACGGCCTTCTCCGCCAATACTTCCCGAAGGGAACAGACCTCAGCCGACACTCCATCGACGATCTCGCCGCGGTCGCACACTCCCTCAACACGCGACCCCGCAAGACGCTCGGCTGGCGGACTCCTGCTGAAGCTATTGCCGCCCAGCTAAACTCGCATCAAAAGCATTGTGTTGCGACGATCAGTTGAATCCGGCCAATACACATCGGTCAAGTTTACTGAATCCCTTGCTCTGCAAGGACTCTCAGCGTCTATTGGATCGGTTGGTGATGCCTACGACAACGCCCTGGCCGAATCGATCATCGGCTTGTTCAAGACCGAGGTCGTCAACCGGCACGGCCCCTTCAAGACAATCACCGAGGTCGAGTTCGCCCTCATGGAATGGGCCGACTGGTACAACAACGCTCGCCTGCATTCGCGGCTGGGCTACCTGAGTCCGGCCGAATACGAAGCCGCGTACTACTCTCAACAATCGCCACGCCGACCGGCGCTGGTCTGAATCCGAAGCCGGTCCCTTACTCGTGACGGTTCATGTTCGCCGCTGTGACGTTGATCCCGCCGTTCGTCCAGACCCCACAGCGGGCCGGTTACGGGTTCGGCGCTACCGCCGGCGAGACCGGGCAGTTCATGGTGCCGGTGGCGGCGTGCATGCTGATATCTGCACCTCTGACAGGGTCGATATCCGCGCGAACCTCCAGCCGCACAACGTTTTTCATCGGAGCCATCCTGACTGGTCCGGCGCTCGCCGGGCTCGGTGTGTCTTCCACCGGCAACCCTGGTACATCTACACAGCCGTCGCGGTTCTGGGCGGCGCGTACGGGTTCGCGTTCGCCTCGCTCGGCAACCTCGTAGTCGGCGCCGTACGCCCGGACCAGACAGGCGTGGCCACCGGTATCAACACGATCCTGCGCACGCTCGGCGGCGCCCTCGGCGCCCAACTCGCCGTGGTCATCGTCGCCAATTCCGCCAGCCCAACCCATCCGCCGACCGAATCCGGCCACACCGCCGCGTTCATGGTCTCCGCCACGATCGCCGCACTCGCTGTACTCGCGGCAGCCGCCATACCGTCCACAGACCGATGAACGACAGCCCACACCGCTCAAGGGCCCCGTAACCGGTGTCCGCAATATTCGTACCATCCCTGAAACGTCCTGTCGCGAACAGGTATTGATGCCGACGGGAAACAGAGGCAGGACAAGACCATTCGAGTGACCAGCCCGTCACTCGAATCGTGCCCACGACGCGGTGTGGCCGTGGTATCGAGCCTGCGGTACGGCACTTCCCGGAGTACCAACCCGGGCCCCCCCCCCCCCGGGGGGGGGGGGGGGCCCTGCCGCACCCGGGGCCCCCACCTTAGCCCCGCCGGGGCACTGGGGGCGCGGGGCGCCGCGCCACCGTGCCACCGCGAGGGCGAGCGTGGCGAACAGGGCATCC
>NZ_JARWOP010000368.1 GCF_029868745.1 Nocardia wallacei
TCAATCAGCGGCCGAGGCGTCCAGAACGACGGGGCGGCCACTCCTCGCAAACCACCCAACGGCAAGAACCGATCAGCCACACCCCGCCGCCCTGGGCATCCAGAGCACCTTGCCCTGGACACCTACAACCTTATGGAGAACCGATCGTGAGCGAGCTTGCGAGTGCATCATCGGCCCAGCCGGTCCTGGTCGAACGCACCGACGATGTCGTGCTGTGGACGCTCAACAATCCGGCGGCCCGCAATCCGATCTCCGAGGCGGAGACCGTCGACGCGCTGGAGGCGGCGATCGCCGCGGTCAACGCCGATCCCTCGGTGCGGGTGGCGATCCTGACCGGCGCGGGCACGGCGTTCTCCTCCGGCGGGAACGTCAAGCACATGCGGGACCGGACCGGGATGTTCGGCGGCTCCCCCGCCGAACTGCGGCAGGGCTACCGGCACGGCATCCAGCGCATCCCGAAGGCCTTGTACCACTGCGAGATTCCGACCATCGCCGCGGTGAACGGTCCGGCGATCGGGGCCGGGTGCGATCTGGCGCTGATGTGCGACATGCGAATCGCCGCGCGCACGGCTACCTTCGCCGAGAGCTTCGCCAAGGTCGGCATCATCCCCGGTGACGGCGGCGCCTGGCTGCTCCCCCGCGCCGTCGGTATGGCCCGCGCCAGCGAGATGGCGTTCACCGGCGAGGCGATCGACGCGGCCACCGCCCTGGACTGGGGCCTGGTCTCGGCGGTCGTCGAACCGGACGACCTGCTCGACAGCGCCCGCCGACTTGCCGCCCGCGTCGCCGCCAACCCACCCCAGGTCCTGCGCATGACCAAGAAACTGCTCCGCGAAGGCCAATGGCAGAGCCTCGACAGCCTCCTCGAACTCTCCGCCGCCCTACAGGCCATCGCCCACCAAACCGACGACCATCACGAGGCCGTCACCGCCATGCTGGAACGCCGCCCACCCAATTTCACCGGCCACTGACCCCACGGCCACCTGCCCGCCGACGGCTCAACCGAAAGGTGGTGGGGCGGCGGGCTCCAGGCGGAGGACTCGGTTGCCGAGCATGATTTCCGCGCCTTGGACCAGGGCCATGGGCTGGTTGGGGGACAGGC
Source organism: Nocardia wallacei (assembly GCF_029868745.1). Taxonomy (GTDB): domain Bacteria; phylum Actinomycetota; class Actinomycetes; order Mycobacteriales; family Mycobacteriaceae; genus Nocardia; species Nocardia wallacei_B. The sequence goes on from NZ_JARWOP010000368.1 coordinate 1,103, forward strand.
GGATCCAGTCGTGGTAGCCGGGGAGGCGGGCCCGGGTGCCGTTGGTGGAGCCGCGGTCCACGAGCGTGACATCCCAGTTCACCAGCCGGATCTCGGCGTGCGCGCGGGACATGCCGCCGGAGACGTCGTCGATCTTGAGCGGCATCAGACCGCGGCGGGCGGCGTCGGAGTTCTCCGGGTCGCGGCCGATCACCGCGTCGGAGGTCAGCAGGAAGGTCATGCCGTCGTCGAGCACCAGCATGCCCAGGGGCGGGCGCACCACATCCGACGGCGGCTGGGTCTGGTCCACCGGCATGCCGCACACGGTGCAGAACGCCGACCGCGGATCACTGGGATGCGCTCGCGCACACTTGAATCCGACCACGCGCACGGTCAGCGAGGTGGCACGCGTCGTCGCCTCCAGCCGCCGTTCCAGGTCCGGGTCCGAAACCGCCGGGGGAACGGGCGGCTCGGCGGCCGCGCCGTGCGGCGGCGTCATGGACGCGCGCGGATCAGGAACCGGGCGGCCGAGCTGCGTCTCGGCGAGCCGCGCCGCCAGATCGGCCTCGCCCGAAAGCGGTTCCCGCGTTTCGACTTCCGGCAGGGTCTCGGGCGCGGGCCGCGACTCGGCGTCCAGCGGCGAGGTGGGCGGCGGGCCCTCCGGTCGCCGGTGCGCTCCGGCGTTGGGCCGCACCCGATCCCGCGCCCGGGTCCGCTCGTTCTCGAACCACACGATCGCGCCGTCGGCCTGCGCGACGCCCTCCACCAGGGCGCCGATGCCACGCTCCGGAAGCTCGGGGACCGGCCCGCCGTCGTCGTCGATGAACAGCGCCGCCGCCCGATCCGGCGGCGCGGCCACCCGGTCCACGGTGAAGGCCGCGTCCACGCCGCGATACCGCTCGATCCCGGCGTCGCCCGCGAGCACCGCGGTGACCGCGCCGTGCAGGAAGATCGCCAGCCCGCCCGTATCCGCCTGCGACAGAATGCCCAAATCGAACGGCCGGTCCGGACTGATCTGCTCGGCATCGCGCATCAGCCAGCGCGTCGCCTCTCGCGCCACCAGCCGCCCGGGACCGCCCGGCGCCTGCTCCGACGCCTCCGAAACCAGCTGCGCCAGCGCCTCGGCCGCGAGCATCGCCGGCGAATCGGCGCGTACCCGCCCCGGCTCGCGATGCGCGACGAGCACCACCGCACCGGCGATCCGGACCACCACGTGGCTGCCGGTGACAACCTCGACCTGCCGATCCATCAACGGAATCGGCCTCCGGGGTAGCTGTGCGCGGTCCTCACCACATGCACCAGGTTAAGGCAAACCCTTCGCACCGGACCCCCGCCCGGCCCCGGTCCGGTAATTTGAAACGAGGCACCGGGAGGAACGGGGGCTGATCCATGGGCCGCAGCACAAGTGCACCGATCGTCGTCGCAGTCGTCGCATTGGCGGCGCTGCTGGCCGGATGCGGCGCGCAGGGCACGCCGGTCGCGGCCGAACTCGATGTGCGCACCCTCGATGTCGGCCCGTACGCCGTCGACCGGCACGACTACGACCGGCACGCCGCCGGGGACGGCGCGCTGCTGGAGGGCATGCGTATGTCGCAGGCCGTGGTCCCGAGCATCCGCATCGATCCGTCGCTGTCGGTCGGCGCGGGCGGACGGGTGGTGCCCGACAGCGACAACGCCACCAACCACCTGCTCGCCGGAGTCTCCAAGGCGGTGCTCGACCGCCGCGGCATGGTCGTCGGCTACGTGGCCGGCGGCGCCGACCGAGCCGAGGCGCCCGCCCCGGACGCCACCGCCGTCACCGATCTGGTGCTGCGTTTCCCGGACGCCCAGACCGCCGCCCTGGCCGCGCGGGAACTCGAGGACGCCGACTTCGGCGTCGCGCCCGACCTGAACCGCAAACTCACGCTGCCGAAATACCCGGATGCCTTCATCCACTACCGGCCCGGCGTCTCCAATATCGGCACCTTCATGGCCTACCGGGAATTCGTGATCTCCCTGTTCGTCGAGCGCCCGCGCCCGGAGGAACCGGATCTGCTCGCCTGGATCCAGAAGACCCTCGACGCGCAGGTGACCGCGCTGGACCGGTTCCAGCCCACCCCCCAGACCAAGCTCGACGACCTGCCGCTGGACCCCGACCGGCTGCTGTCCCGCGCGGTCGTCCGCGATCGCGACCAGAAGGCCGACCCGGACCGTTTCGCCATCTTCGGCGCACCGGCCTTCGTGCACACCGCCGCCGACGAGACCGCCCGGCAACGCCTGGTCGACGACACCGGTCTGGACGCCGTCGCCGTCGCCGAGACCAGTTCGGTACTGCGCGTGCGCGATTCGGACGCGGGCGCCCGCTTGATCAACGGCCTGATCACCGGCTCGGGCACGCAATACGACCCGCTACCCGCCGTCTCGACCGTGCCCGGCGCGAAATGCCTGGAACTCAACACCAGAGGAAACCGGCAGCGCGAGGCCGTCTACCGCTGCTACATCCCTTACCGCCGATACGTCCAGGTCGTCGTGGCCGACACCCAGGAAGACGTCAAATACCGCACGGCCGCCGCCTACGCGCTGCTGGCTAACAACTACTGACCCGCTCCGCTCCCGCTGCCGTGTCACCCGGCTGAAGTAGGATGCCGCGTGAACCACACGGAAGGGGAGGGCGTGACGATCGTGTTCCGGACGGCTCGGCCGGTGGCGCGCTGATGCCCACCGTCGAACTCGTACTGACCGATACCCGGCTGTGGGCGCGCAGCGAGGCCACCTATTGGAACGGCCCGCCGTCGATCGTGCCCGCCAGTGACAACGCCAGTTTCGTTGCGGGAGAAGCGTTGCGGCCGCAGTATCCGGCGGTGTCGGTGGTCCGGCTGGCCGACGCGGACCGCATCGCCTTCCCCACCCTGCCGACCGCGGCCGACGCGTTCGCGGTGGTGTTCGGCGCGGTGCTGACCAATCTGCGCCTGCCCGGCCCCTGCGACCGGCTCACCGTGGTGGCGCCCTCGGAGTGGGGGCGGCGGCGCCGGGCCGCGGTGCAGGCGGCCGCGAGCCGCCTGGTCGCCGACGTGGCGGTGGAGCCGCTGGCCTTGCGCGCGGCCTCGCTCGGCGCGAGCAACGCGCAGCATCAGCGCATCGCGGTGCTCGAGGTGAATCCGCTGTCCACCACGGCCACCTTGGTCGGCCGGTCCGGGCCGGACACCTGGATCGATGCCTGCGAGCACGAACCGACCGTCGGCCTGGCCGACCCGCCCGAGGCGATCGGCGCGGTCGTCGCCCGACTCCTCGCCGGGCAGACGCCGAATTACCTGGTGGCCGTGGGCATTCCGGACGCCGCGCAGCTGGAGACGCTGCGCGCGGCCATCGTCGGGCAGTGCGGCTTCCCGGTCGATGTACGACCGGTCGCGGGCGCCGATCTGATTCAGAGCGCGTCGCAGCCCCCGGCACATCCGGGTCAGCCGGTCGCCGCGCACCGCCCGGGTTTCGAAGCGCCGCTGCCGGACCGGGACGCGTCCCTGCGAGCACACGCCAACGCCGGGCAGCCGCCGCGCTCCCGGCGCACCACGCTGGTGGCCGCGGCGGCGGCCGTGGTGGTCGCGATCGCGATCGCGGTAGGGGTCGCGATCCTGGCGGGGACACGATCATCCGACGACCCGACACCGGCGGCCGCGCAGACCGGTACCGCGCCGCTCTCCCCCGTCACCGCCGCCGAGCCGCCCACCGGTCGTCCCGCCCCGCAGGCGTTCGGGCGGGTGCAGGCGCAGGTACCCGAGGGCTGGCGGATCGCCGCACAAACCGACACCCGCGTGGATTTGATGCCCGAAGACGGTGCGCGCCAACGGATGACGATCACCCAGAAGCCGCTGGCGCCCGGCTCCACCGTCGAGGACGTCGCGCGCACCCTGGAGGCGCAGGTCGAGCGCCGTCCTCCGGGCACGGTCAGCGACCTGCGGCGCGACCCGGCCTTCGGTGGGCGGCCCAGCCTCTCCTACGAGGAGTACCCGCCCGACGGCACCACCGTCCGCTGGCATGTGCTCGTCGATGCCGGACTGCAGGTCAGCGTCGGCTGCCAATACCCGTCGGACAGTTGGCAACCCATCTCGGGCACCTGCGAGCAGTTCCTCCGGGACGTCCGGCTCACACCGCGGTAGCGGGCGCGCGCAGCACCAGCACCGTGATCTCGCTCGGCGCGAACAGGCGCAGCGGCGGCCCCCAGAATCCGGTGCCGCGGCTGGTGTAGAGCTGGGTGTGCTCCCCGTGCCGGCTCAGGCCCGCGACCACGGGCTGGTCCAGACGCACCAGGTAGTGGAACGGCCAGATCTGCCCGCCGTGCGTGTGCCCGGAAATCTGCAGTGCCACACCGGCTTTCACGGCATCCTCGATCTGCTTCGGCTGATGGGCCAGCAGCACCACGGGCACGTCGGGATCGGCGTCGGCGAGCGCCGCGGGCAGGTCGGGGCCGTGCCCGTCCAGGGCGATGCCGGTCGGGTCGTCGATGCCCGCGATCACCAGCCGGTCACCGTCGCGCTCCACGACCTCGTGCCGATTGCGCAGCGGCTGCCAGCCGATCCCGGTCATGTACTCGAGCCAGCCCGCCGCGTCACCGAAGTACTCGTGGTTGCCGGTGATGTAGAACCGGCCCAGCTCGGCGTCGACCTTGCCGAGCGGCTCCACCTGCGCGCGCCGCCGCTGCACCGAGCCGTCGGCGAGGTCGCCCGCGTGACAGGCGATATCGGGGCGTTGCGCGTTGACGACCTCGACCACCCGCTGCGACCAGCGCAGCCGGTCCAGCGCGGCGAAATGCGTATCGGTGACGACCACCATCCGCAGGCCGTCCAGCCCACGTCCCAGCCGTGGGATGGTCACCTCGACCGTCCGGGCCCGCGGCACCCGCCGCGCCTCCACCATCCCCCAGCCGATCAGCGCCGCCCAGACCGCGACCACACCGATCGCGACGAGGCGCGACCGCACCGGATCGTCCACGCCCGCGACGGCCAGGCCCGCCCGCGCCACCGTGCCGATCACCGACCAGGTGAACAGCACCCATACGACCCCCAGCAGCGTGTCCCCCACAACCACCGCCGCGTCCGATTGCCGGGGCCCGTGCCCGAGCAGCATTCCCGTGGGCAGGAATACGAAGGCGAGCAGGAATACCGCCGATCCGAGCCAGTACAGCGGGCCGTCCACGGTGCTGTAGACCAGCAGCCACCACGGGAGCAGGAAGAGCAGTGCGGGAATCCCCAGGAACAGGGCCACGCGCGGGATGTACTTCACCAGGCCATCCTGTCCGTCGGTGGGTGAGCGCGCCACTTCGCCCCGAAAACGATGGTGCCCGGCATGACTTTGCGGGTGCTATGTTGTCAACCGCTCGACCGCGGCGCCTGCATCGGCCAATCGTGACCCGTGGAGGTGGCCGAGTTCCGACGGAGGGGATACATGCGGAGGACCACGGGACTCCTGGCGGCCGGACTGCTGGTTGCCTCATTGGTGACAGCCGGCTGTGGGTCGGACGGGGGTGGCGGCAGCGCGATCGCGGCCGAACCCGTCGTGGATATCGGACAGCTGGATCTGGGGCCCTACAGCGGGGAACCGCACGATATGGGTCTGCCGAAGAACGACGAGGCGGCCCGCATGATCGAGGCGGAGCGGTTCGGGAACCTGCTACCGCTGCCCTCGGACGTCGACCCGGCCTTCGTGCATCCCGCGCCGATGGCCGCGCTGGTGTTCGTCGATCCCAAGTATTCGCTGCTCAGTGACATCATCAAGATCGACACCAGCCGGTTCCACGACGACGCCCCCGACTTCATCAGCGGATTCGCCAGCTATGCCCGCAACGATCCGTACAACCAGGGCATGGAGCTGGCCAACACGGTCATGCTGTTCCCCGACGCGCAGAAGGCGGCCGACGCCGCGGCGGCGCTGGAGCGCACCGACTTCGGGTACAACGACCGGAACCAGCCGGTGACCCTGCCGAAGTATCCGGGCGTGCACGCGCATTGGGACCCGACCGTCCAGTCGATCGGATCCTGGTACGCGACCGGGCCTTTCGTGGTCTACACCTGGATCTACGACCAGGCCAAGGCCTGGCTGGAGAAGGTGGACCAGCCCGCGCTGACGACGCTGTTGCAGAAGAGCCTGGACACCGTCGTCCCCGCGATCTCCAAGTTCACCCCGACCCCGCGCGACAAACTCATGTCGCAGCCCATCGATCGCGACGACATGCTGCGCCGCACGCTGATCCGGCCCAAGGAGGACACCCTCGGGGCCTGGCTGAACCCACCCGGTGTCTACGACGCCCACGCCGCGCTGCACTTCAGCTCCGATCCGGTGGAGACCAAGCAGATCTTCGACGAGGCCGGCGTGGACCGCTTCGCCGATTACGGCACGCAAGTGTTCCGTGCCCGCGACGCCGCCGGCGCCCAGCACGTCCGGGACGAACTCGGCGATCCCACGCGGAATTTCCGCAGCGCGGCCGCCCCCAAGAACTTGCCCGCCGCCAAATGCCGTGAATACCACGGGAAAGAGAAGATGGCGGTCCGCTACTACTGCTCGGTCGCGCAGGGACGCTACGCCGCGTTCACCTGGGCCGCCCAGTTGCTCGACGCCCAGCAGCGGATCTCCGCTCAATACGCGATGTTGGTGAAGGCCGGATGACCGACTCGAACACGATCTCGAGACTGAGCCGCACCGGCGTCCGCTTCCTCGCGGGCGCACTCGTGGCCCGCCCGCAAGGGGGGCGCACCCCCGGGGGGGGCGCAACACCCCCCCCGCCCCGCCCCCCAACGAGTGCGCCCGCGAGTATGCGGACGCCGGTGCGGCTCAGTCTCGAGATCGTGTTCGAGTCGGTCATCCGGCCTTCACCAACA
>NZ_JARWOP010000369.1 GCF_029868745.1 Nocardia wallacei
GGTTTATGGCGCGACCCCCCCGGGTTTTTTGGCGGCGGGGGGGGGGGGGGGGGGGGGGGGGGGGGGGGGGGGGGGGCCCCGGCGCCGCCCCCCCCCCCCCCCCCCCCCCCCCCCCCCCCCCGCCCCCCCCCCCCCCCCCCCCGCGCGGCGGCGGCCCCCCCCCCCCCCCCCCGGGGCGGGGCCCCCCCCCCCCCCCCCCCCCCCCCCCCCCCCCCCCCCCCCCCCCCCCCCCCCCGCGCCCGGGGGCGCGGGTGTTCTGGTCGCGTGTCGCCGAATTCGCCGGATCGACCCAGCGCCACAGTTCGGGACCGAACAGCAGTTGTCCGGCCGCTTCGGTGGCTCGCCGGTTCTTCGTGATCCGGTGCCCGGTGGACAGTTCGAATTCCTTGGCGAGCAGGGGGCGCAGGTACCGATCCCAGTCGGCGCGGGAGCCGTCGGCGCGTTCGGCGAGCATCTGGGCGCGAGCCCGCCAGCGGCGCAACATCTCCGCGGGCCCGTTGTCGATCTCGTCGTCGTCCGGGCCGTCCAGCGCCTGTGTGCGCCGGCGCTCGGCCAGCGATCGGACCAGCAGGGCCAGGGCGATCAGCACGGGTATCCCGGCCAGCAGCGGCAGGGCGTCGCGCTGGTCGCCGAGCGCGATCGCCTCGACGGCCACGACCACCACGATGGCGCCGCCGGTGATCACCCGGCGCCGCGATCTCGCCGGGGCGGGCACGTTCATAATCGTTCTCCCTGCAAATCGTTCAGCACGATTCGCAACAGCTGCTCGGCGCGCATCCGCTGCCATTCCAGCATCGCGTGCGGGCTGAAACGGGCCTCCTCGAACAGCGCCACCAGTTCCCGGGCGGACGCGTCGTGCAGGGCGCCGCGCTCGAAGGCGCGTGCCAGCACCTCGGAGGGCGTGTCGGAGATCAGTGGCGCGGCCTCGCGGGCCTTGGCGAGGCCGCGTTCCATGGCGACATAGCAGGCGATGATCGCGGTACGGGCGTCCTGGCCCGAGGCGATCATCGCGGCGAGGCCCATCTCGGCCACGTCGGCCAGCGAGACCGGCGGCTCCGCGGCCTTCGGCTCCGCCGCGGCCGCCCGCGCCGCCGGGCGGCGCCGCGTGGCGCTGGCGCCCCCCCCCAGGCCGATGACCGCCGTCGCGGCCCGCGCGAC
>NZ_JARWOP010000370.1 GCF_029868745.1 Nocardia wallacei
GGGGTTGTCGGCGTTGCGTTTTGTGGCGTGTCCGTTTGGTGGTGTGGGTGAGCGGATGTATCGGACGGGTGATGTGGTTCGGTGGTCTGTGGGTGGGGGTTTGGTGTTTGTGGGGCGGTCGGATGATCAGGTGAAGGTGCGTGGGTTCCGCATCGAACTGGGCGAGGTCACCGCCGCCGTCTCCGCTTGTCCCGGTGTGGGTTTCGCGCACACCGAGGTGCGCGACGACGCGGTCGGGCAGCCGCGGATCGTGTCGTACGTGACGGCGGCGGGCACCGGCGCGGCCGACCCTGAAGCGATCCGCCGCCACGTCGGCGATCGGCTGCCCGCGCACATGGTGCCGTCGGCGGTCGTCGTGCTCGCCGCGGTCCCGCGCGCCCCCGCGGGCAAGCTGGACCGTGCCGCGTTGCCGGAGCCCGAGTTCGACGCGACCGGCGGCCGGGCCCCGGCCACGCCCAGCGAGGAACTGGTGGCCGCCGCGATGGCCGAGGTGGTCGGCCAGGAGACGGTCTGCGCCGACCACAGCTTCTTCGATGTCGGCGGCAACTCGCTGCTGGCCACCCGCCTGGTGGCGCGGCTGGCGACCCGCACCGGCCATCGGTTCCCGGTCCGGTCGGTGTTCGAGCATCCGACCCCGGCCGATCTGGCTGTACTGCTCGACGAGCGCCCGGCCGACGCGGACGGCGCCCGGCCCGCGCTCACACCGCGCGAACGTCCGGGCCGCATCCCGCTGTCCTCCGCGCAACGCCGCCTGTGGTTCCTCAACCGCTTCGACGCCGGCTCCGGGCTGTACAACATCCCGCTGGCGCTGCGGATGCGCGGCGGGCTCGACGTGGAGGCGCTGCAGACCGCGCTGCGCGACGTCGTGGAGCGGCACGAGGTGCTGCGCACCGTCTTCCCGGACTCCGGTGACGGCCCGTACCAGTCCGTCCGCGCGATCGACGCGCTGTGGCCGCAGGGCACGCCGCTGCGCGAACTCGGCCCCGACGCCGCGTCGATCGCCGAATTCGCCACCGCCGGTTTCGATCTCGCCGAACAGCCGCCGCTGCGGGCGGGCCTGTCCCGGGCCGGCGCCGACGAGCACGTGCTGGTGCTGGTGGTCCATCACATCGCCGCCGACGGCTGGTCGCTGGGACCGCTGGGCGCGGACGTGGTCGCGGCCTACGAGGCCCGCCGCGCGGGCGCCGCGCCGCGGTGGGAGCCGCTGGCGGTGCAGTACGCCGACTTCAGCCTGTGGCAGGACGAATTGCTCGGCGAGGCCGACGATCCCGAGAGTCTGTCGGCGGCACAGCTCGACTACTGGCGGCGGACCCTGGCCGGACTGCCGGAATGCCTGGAGCTGCCGTGTGATCGGCCGCGGCCGGAGGTGGCGTCGCATCGCGGCGCGTCGGTGGTGACACGGGTGGACGCGGCGGTGCACGCGGGCCTGGTGGAGCTGGCCCGCCGCCATGACGCCAGCGTGTTCATGGTCCTGCACGCGGCGCTGGCGATGTTGCTCGCCCGGCTCGGCAACACCGACGATGTCGCGGTCGGCACCGCAGTGGCCGGGCGGTCCGAGGAACAGCTGGATCGCCTGATCGGCATGTTCGTGGCCACCGTGGTGCTGCGAGCCCGAGTCGACGCCGGGCGGAGTTTCGCCGAACTGCTCGATTCGGTGCGCGACGGCGATCTGGACGCGTTCGCCCACGCGGACGTGCCGTTCGAGCGGGTCGTGGAGGCGCTCGACCCCGTCCGGTCCACCGCCCATCACCCGCTGTTCCAGGTCATGCTGTCGGTGCACGACGACCGGCCCGAGGCGATGCGCCTGCCCGGCCTCGAGGTGGTGGGCGAGCCGATCGACTCCGGTTCGGCGAAATTCGATCTCCAGTTCACCCTCACCCAGTCGTGGACGGCCGACCGCGCACCCGGCGGCATCGAGGTGCACCTCACCTACGCGTCCGATCTCTTCGGCGCCGGGACCGCCGAACTGCTCGCGGAGCGGTTCGCCCGGGTACTCGCCGCCGTGGTGGCGCGGCCGCAGACGGCGGTCGGCGACATCGATCTGCTGACCGCCGGAGAGCGGTCCACACTTGTGCCCGCGCACGGCGGCCCCGCCGTGACGGCCCGGCCGCTGGCCGACTGCTTCGCCGCGGCGCTGGCGCTCGGCCCGGACCGGGTCGCGCTGCGGAGCGCGATGGCGGAGTGGACATACCGGGAGCTGGACGAGCGGGCAAATAGCCTGGCGCGCGGGCTGATCCGGCACGGGATCGGCCCCGGCGACGTGGTGGCGCTGGCGCTGCCGCGTTCGGCCGAATCGGTGCTCGCCGCCTTGGCCGTCACCAAGACGGGCGCGGCTTACCTGCCGATCGACCCGCGTCATCCGGCCGAGCGCCTCCGGCACATGCTCACCGACTCCGGCGTCCGGATCGGGCTCGCGGCCGACCCGGCCGCGCTGCCGGACGGCGTGCGGTGGGTGACACCGGCCGAACTGGACAGCGGCGACCCGGCCCCGGTGACCGATCGCGACCGGGTGCGGCCGCTGTCGGTGGACGAGGTGGCGTACGTGATCTACACGTCCGGGTCGACCGGCGTGCCCAAGGGCGTGGCGGTCACCCATCGCGGTCTCGCCAATTTCGCCGCGGCCCAGCGGGAGCGCTACCGCATCGAACCCGACTCGCGCACATTGCATTTCGCCGCGCCGATCTTCGACGCCTCGGTGCTGGAAATGCTGCTGGCGTGGTGTGCCGGTGCGACGATGGTGATCGCTCCGGCGGATGTGTACGGCGGTGACGAGCTGGCGGAGTTGCTGGATCGGGAGCGGGTGTCGCACGCGTTCATCACCCCCGCCGCGCTGGCCAGCATCGACGCGCACCGCTGGCCGCTGCCCGCGCTGCGGTGCCTGGCCGTCGGCGGCGAGGCCTACGGCCCGGAGCTGATGGAACGCTGGGCGCCCGGCCGCATGTTCCGAAACGTCTACGGCCCCACCGAAACCACCATCGTCATGCTGATGTCGCAACCGCTGCGGCCCGGCGATCCGCTGGCGCTGGGTGGTCCGATCGGTGGTGTGGGTGTGGTGGTGTTGGATGGTCGGTTGCGTCCGGTGCCGGTGGGTGTGGTGGGGGAGTTGTATGTGTTGGGTTGTGGTGTGGGTCGGGGGTATGTGGGTC
>NZ_JARWOP010000371.1 GCF_029868745.1 Nocardia wallacei
CCGTTGCAATGCGACGAAGGAGCCAGCAACGGCACCCGAAAACCGAGACCAAGGGCGCCGAAAACCCGCCGGAGCGAAGCGGAGGCCAAAAATACAGCAACTTTAGAGAAGCCGCAGACCACCAGCACTCCATACGCTTGCCCCCATGCCAACCATCACGAACGTCTCACTGGTCACCGTCTACGTCACCGACCAGACCGAAGCCAAGCAGTGGTACATCGACAAGCTGAGCTTCGTCGAAAGAGCCGATATCACCATGGGAGACAACGGTTTTCGCTGGGTGACCGTCGCACAGCCGGATCACCCGGAACTCGAGGTGGCCCTCATGGTCCCCGGCCCGCCCCTGGACGACACCCTCGCCGACGCGATCCGCCGCGCCCTGGCCAACGGAACCCACGGAGCACTGGGCCTGCACACCGACAACTGCCAGAAGACCTACGAGGAACTCACCGCCAAGGGCGTCGAATTCGTCCAGCCGCCGTCGCAACGCCCCTACGGCGTGGAAGCCGTCATGCGGGACAACTCCGGGAACTGGCTGGTGCTGGTCGAGAAGCGCGAGTTCGATCCGGCCACCGCGGAGTGGGGCGAGGACTCGAACCGCGAGTGAGGCCGCGGCACGGGCGCAGGAACGTGCCTGCGCCCGCCTCCGGATCAGGCGTCGGCCGTGGTGGCCAGCCAGTTCTCGATGAACTTGCGCTCGCTGTTGACCACCCGCTGCTGCAGATTCTCGGCCAGCGGCTCGATGGCGCCGCCCACCAGCGGCACCTTCACCGAAACGGTCCCCGCGACCTCGATCTCCGAGCCCTCCGCGGTGGGCCGCAGCACATAGGCCCCCGACATTTCGGTGGTGATCCCCGTGGAGGCGCCGACGAAGGTGCCCTTCGCGGTATCGCCGTCGAGCACTCCCCAGCTGTCGGTGCGCTCGAGCACCAACTCGCTCTTGAGCACCTTGCGCACGAGGGCCGGAACCTTGTCCTCCCGGGCACGTTCGGTCATGTGCACACGGATGGTGCCCGGCCCGTCGGGGTGGGACAGCTCGAGGGTGGCGGTCTCGGCCCCGTCGAACCTGGCCTGCCACATCTCGTCGCTGGTGATCGCCCGGTGAAGATCTTCTACCGGGACGGTGTATGACACGGTGAAGCTGAATTTTCGGGACATGGGCGCACACGCTATCCGAGCGATGCAATAGCCTTGTGCGGTGTCGGAAACCACCCAGTCTGATCAGCTGCGGGGACGCCGGATCGAGCCCCGGATCGGGGTGCCCGACGAGCCCCGGCCGCGGCATCGGCGGGCCCGGATCGCTGTCGTGGTGGCCGCGACGGCCGTGAGCGTGCTGGCGGCGCTGCTGGTGCTGGCGGCCTGGCGCGACGATATGTTGATCAATTCCAACAAGGGCGTGACGAGCGCCGAGGTGCTGTCGGCGGGGCGGCTGCGGTCGGCGATCACCTACGTCACGCCCGACGGCGTGACGCGCAATCCCAAAGTGGGCGTGCTGTATCCGACGAAACTGACCGCCGGCGAGCGCATCAACGTCGAATACAGCAAGGAGGACCCGGAACTCGTGCGCGTGGCCGGGCGCGACGCCCGGGTGGCCATCATTCCCGCGTTGTCGGTGATCGTGGTGGCGTGGGCGCTGGCACTGCCGGTGCTGTGGCTGCTGCGCAGGTCGGAGCGCCGCTCCCCGGACTGAGTGCCGCGGCGTCGTGCAGTGTTCGCCCGATCTTCGTACGGGTGTCACGTCGGTGTGGCGGGTTCGCGTCGTCCCGGATTCACACTCGAATCGTGCGTGTAGCGATTGTCGCGGAGTCGTTTCTGCCGAACATGAACGGCGTGGTCAATTCCGTGCTGCAGGTGCTCGATCATCTGGACCGCAATGGTCATCAAGCGCTGGTGATCGCGCCGGACACGCCGCGGGGACTGCCGCCCGCGCCGCACGCGCACGGCCGTTTTCCGGTGCTGCGGGTACCGGCGGTGATGGTGCCGAAGATCAGTTCGCTGCCCGTGGGGTTGCCGCAGCCGGGGATCACCGCCGCGATCGACGAATTCGGTGCGGACGTCGTGCATCTGGCGTCGCCGTTCCTGCTGGGCGCGGGCGGTGCGGCCGCCGCGGTGCGACTCGATCTGCCCGCCGTGGCGGTGTATCAGACCGATGTGGCCGGATTCGCCTCCAGCTACGGGCTCGGTCCGGCGCGGCGTGCGGCCTGGGCCTGGACGCGGCGCATCCACGAGCGCGCGGCACGTACCCTGGCGCCGTCCACGGCGGCCGCCGAAGACCTTGCGCGGCATGGCATTCCGCGGGTACACCGCTGGGCTCGCGGCGTCGACGTCGCCCGCTTCACGCCCTCTGCGCGGTCGGCGGAGTTGCGGGAGCGGTGGTCCCCCGACGGCCGGCTGATCGTGGGATTCGTCGGTCGGCTGGCGCCGGAGAAGCATGTGGATCGACTGGTCGCGCTCGCCGACGACCCGGATGTCCGGCTGGTGATCGTCGGTGACGGTCCGGAACGGGCGCGGCTGGCGCGGCTGCTGCCCACGGCGACCTTCACCGGGGAACTCGGCGGGTCCGAGCTCGCCCAGGCCTACGCGAGTCTGGACGTGATGGTGCATCCCGGCGAACACGAGACGTTCTGCCAGGGCGTCCAGGAGGCGCTGGCCTCGGGCCTGCCGGTGGTCGGGCCGGACGCCGGTGGCCCGCGCGACCTGATCTCGCACTGCCGCAACGGTTATCTGCTGCCGGTCGACCGCTTCGCCGAACTGCTGCCCAGTGCCGTCGGGGCGCTGCGGGATCCCGAGGTGCGTGCCCGTTTCGCCGTCTCCGCCCGCAAATCCGTCCTGCACCGCACCTGGCCCGCGATCTGCGCCGAACTGCTGGGGCATTACGCGGATGTGCAGGGCATCGACCGGGCGGGCCTGTCCCGCACGGCGTAGTTCCGCAGGCGGCCTGTCGAAGAAAATCGGTGGCGGCCGGGTGTGGCGCCTGTTTACCCTGTGCCGCATGGGAGGTTCAGGCGTGAACGGCGCGTGCGCGATCGGCGCGTACTTCGTACGGCTGCGCGCAGCAGCCTGGACCCTGCCCGCGCAGCGCCTCGTGCTCCGCTGATCCGGAGTTTCCCCTGACGGCCGAACGGCCGCGGCCTCGCGTGTCCCGGCATGGGTCCGGGCGAATCACACCTTTCTGATTCGACCGCTCCGTTCGGAGGACACCCATGTCCCGTTCACTGTCGCGCGCGCGGCGGGCGCGCCCCCCCCGGTACCCGAACATACTCGTCGACGCCCCGGCCGCGGCGCAGATAGTGCGCGCCCCCCGGAAAGAGCCCGGGGGGCGGGTACTCCAGGTAGGTGCGGGGGGCGGC
>NZ_JARWOP010000372.1 GCF_029868745.1 Nocardia wallacei
GTTCGGCCGAGGGGCCGCAGCCCCGGGCGGAGAAGTCGCCTCCCCTGGAAGCGGCGATCGACCACGTCGAGTCCCTCTCCGATCGGCTGGTCGAGGTATCGGTGCGCTCGCCCGCGATGGGCCGGACGGTGGAGGTGCCGCTGTGGGGGGGGGGGCGCGAACGGGCTCATGATCTGGTCCCTCGGGGGGGGGGGGGGGCGGCCCGGGGGGGGGTGGGCCGGGCCTTATGCGCCGGCCGGGCCTGGTGGTGAGCTATCCGTTGGTGCGGGCGGCGTGCCTGCGGATGGCTTCCTCGGCGGCATCGCGTGCGTCGCCCTCGTCCCCTTCGCGGCCCATCTCGACGATCGCGCGGTCAGCGTCGAGAACGATCCAGCGGTACGCGTCTTCTCGGCTGACCCAGAGGGTGCGGCCGTGGTAGCCGCAGATGGCGAGCGTGGCTTCGTTGGCGTTCTCGTCCTGCCATTCGGCGCTGTAGGTGAGCTGCATGTCTGGTTCCTCTGGCTACGGGGTGGCGGCCCTGGTGGGTGGCCGAGCCTGCGGGTACAGGCCCGGCCTGGGTGAATCCGGTGCGGTCAGGCGCCGATGGCGCGACGACCGCCGACGCCGGCCTGGCCGAGGTTCACGCGCTGTGCGGCAGCTGCGCCTGCGTCCGCGGCGTCGCCGTCGTGTCGGCTGCGCCGGGAGACGTCCGCGTAGAGCCCGGAGTGTTCGGCATCGAGGGCGGCCATCGCGCGCTTCGCGTCGTCCAGGAGCACCAGCTCGGTGCCGGTCCCGGACTCGGCGGCTGCCGTGCTTTCTGCCTCGCGCAGCCGGGCACCGATCTCCGTGTAGAAGCCACGCATCCAGGACATCCGGAATGCCTTCACGCCGACCGTGGCGTATCGGGTCGGACGCTGACGGGCTGCACCGGCGAGCATCTGCGGCGCCAGGGTTGCGAACAGGACGCGCAGCCGCTCGATATGCCCGGCGGTGCCGTAAGCCACCTGAAGGCTGTAGTCGTTCAGCATCATTGGCTCGCAGTGGAGTGCTGCGGCGAGAATCTGGAACAGAAATGCCTGCTCCCGAAGGTACTGGCCGTTGAGGGAGAACCGGACCATCTCGATCGGCGCGGGACCTTCTCCAGCGTTCGCACGGGCGGCGGTCTCGTCGATGCCGTACTTCGCGATCAGCTCGAATGCCTTGGCGTTGAGGACATCCGCCTCTGGAGTACCGGCGACGCTCTCGGCCTTGGCGAGGAGCTTGCGGACCTTGTCGAGCATGTCCTGGCGGGTGGTGTGGGCGTGCGTCATCTTCGTTGGTTCCTTTCGGGTTTCGACCGTGGCGGCGGTCGGTCCGGGGTGGCGGCCCCGGTGGTTGGTGCGGATATGAATATACATACCGCGTATGTACGTAGCAATCAGGTATGACAGGGATTTCTCGATTGGTGAGGTCGCCGCAGGTTGGGCGTGCTCGCGTGCCCTTGGGACCGGCGGCGAGATACGATCGGAAAGTCGATTCGGGGAGTCGGTCAGCGCGAAAGGAGCGAAAGACTACACCTAGGACTACACCCGGCTTCAACGAGAAAGGCCGCCCGCCAACGGAATTGCTGGTCAGACGGTCTAAATGGATGGAGCCGGTGACGGGAATCGAACCCGCACTCTCAGCTTGGGAAGCTGATGTTCTACCACTAAACTACACCGGCGCTTGCCCCGGGGGGCTGGAGAGACGATAGCAGATGAGCTCTCGAGCAGCGTAACTTCCCTGCTCACGCACTTCCTGAGCAGGACTTTTGAGCATCTGACCGATCGTCTGCCCCTTCGCTTGCTAGTGGTCCTTCGATGCGTTTCCGTCCGGTTCGGCACGCTTCAGCCTGGCTCAGAACGGCGACTTTGCCCAAATTTGCCCAAACGCGCACAGCTAGGTGTCCACAGATGTACCGGCTGATCCACCGAGCCCGTCGACAGGTCTGACGGGCGATCTTCCGCCGGACCCATGAATCTGCGGACGGGTCTTTCGGGGATCTGCCTACGCGCGCGGGTGTCGGGCAGGGCTTCGCTCAGGCGCCCGACTGAAGTTTGCTGATGTGTCGCCAACTCCCGGAAATATTTTTCGAATCGTCCGGCGGCGTGTCGGGGTCCGGACTGTTCCGCGAGATCGGTTGCACGGCAGAGGCGCAACTGGCTACCCTGCTAGGGATCCCACGAGGTGCATCCGCCTTGGGGAGTGCGTCGGAGGATGAGATCGGCGCGATCCGGTAGCTGGCGACCGTGTATGAACCCGGTCGTGGCACCATCCCCTCCTTCTCTGCGCTGATGAGCGCACGACGCCGAGAGTTCTCATGACGCATCTATCAACGCTGCTGACACACGGCTCCGGGCTCGGACCGGTGGTGAGCTGATATGGCTTTTCCGAGGAAGCGCTACAGCGGAATGACTGTCTACTACACGGCTCACATCCGGTCAGTCCTGGCGAGTACGACGCATTGCGTGATGAGGCGGGCAAGCCGATTCGCTTCCCGTCCAAGCGCACTGCGGAGCAGGCCGGAGCCCACGCGGAGATTGAGCAGCGGCGGACCGGCCACCCAGGACCGGGCGGTCTGGCACATGCCGCGAGCGTGGCCACCCGCACATCAGCCCCGAGCACGATGGCCATGCTGTTCTGTGACTACGCCAACAAGTGGTACGGGCGGCAGGATCTCCTCGAAAGCTCGATGAGCAGTCTCCGCTCCACCATCGAGTGTCACCTGCTGCCCAAGTTCGGGCCATACGACCTGACCGGTCGAGCTGTTCGACCTCTACGACACGGCCGTGCAGGCGATCCGCCGCCCCGCCTGACCCCGGCCAGCCTCGATCGGCGCCCATCACGCGGGGGTCCGGAACCGATGACCGGGCACCGCCATGCACCCCTCACTTGCCGACCCGGGGCAACTCGGCCACGATCATGAGGAACCCGAACCGGCGGTGCCACCGCACGTGCGGGCCGGGCGACCTCGAAGCCCGGCGCGGTAACGCCGAGGCGGCGCGGCTCAACGGGTTGGGCCGCACAGTGTAAGGCGCAAGGCTGGGACGTCACCTACCGGAAGATCCCGATCTCCAACGATGACAAAGTGGTGCCCGACTACTACCTGCTGCCGGCATGGGCCGGCCGGGAATGGAACCTACCACCGACCTACGTGCAGAACTTCTGAAAGGCGCCGGAGGGGATACCGATTGTGAGCGCACTGGACGACCTGCAGGCCCTGCTGCCCCCGCCACCGGGCTACGGCCGCGACTTCGACTGGACCGCGGCGCAGCAGCGCCTCGGAGTCACCGCGCTCCCGCAGGACTTCACAGACCTGCTGGCCGCTTACGGTGATGTCCGGTTCTGCAACCTGCTGCGGCTGTACCGGCCCTCCGCCCACCCCTACCTCGACCTCGCCGACGTCACTCTCGCCGCCCGCGAACCCCTGGGCGACGACGAATTCGGCGAACTCCCCACCGAACTACCGCCGGGGGTGTCGATCGACCCGGCCACCCTCATCCAGTGGGGCGGATCCTTCTGCGGCACCTATGGCCTCTGGGACGCCCACGACCCCGACTCGGACAACTGGACCTTGGTATTCACCGATATCGACCGGATCCAGTGGGGCTTCTACCCCGGCACTGTCACCGAGTTCGTCCTCGACTGGCTCACCGGCCGCACCATCCCGATCCCGATGTGGAACCTCGACAACATCCTCCGGGGCGCGCCGGTGTTCTGCGAGTTCTACGACCCCCTCGATCCCACCGATACCGCCCTCGACCGCGTCGAAGCCACCACCGCGTGACAGGTCGCAACCGGTGGGCAGCTCGATCCGGCCGGAATCTGTTGCCGGCCTGTTCAGGGAGGGGATTCGAGATCGAGGACCGCGGTGAGCAGTCTGCGTAACTCGTCGATGTCCTGCTCGCCGAGCGCGTCGCGCCAGCGATGCTCGGTCTGCTCGCCGGCGGTTCGGGTCACGCGCAGAGCGTGTCTTCCCGCGTCGGTGAGGCGAAGCAATTTGGCGCGTGCGTCGGCCGGATCGGCGACGCGCTCGAGGTAGCCGCCGCGTTCCAATGTCACCGCGACCTGCGCGACCGCTTGCGGCGACACCCCGATATCGGCGGCCAACTCCACCGCACGCCTGCCACCGCCGAGTAGCCGCACCAGCACCAGCACGTGAGCCGGACGCAACCCCTCGAGCCCGGCGCGACCGAACACCGCGCGCAATAGGCTGATCAGGCCCGGTGAGCTGGGATGACCGTGTGGCCGCCAGGCGGTTCTGGCGGAAGTTGAGCCTGCGACCGCATCGCCCCGCCGTTGGCCGCTCGAGCCGTGGCGACCATCTCCGCGAAGCCCGAAAACGCCAGATCGGTTGACATGACAGCGCGGGTCAGAGTTTGTGTAAACCGTTGTGTAGCAGTGTGAATGCCGTTTCGGCGTCGGCTACTGCGGCGGGGTGGCGTTCGTCGGCTGACTGGCCCTTGTCGAGGTGGTTTACGTTGTCTTCGGCCAGTAGGTGTTGGGTGGTGGTGAACTGGGCTGCGGCCAGGCGTGCGCGGAGGGGTTGGGTGTTGGTGGTGTCCTGTAGGGCATCGGCGAGTAGGGCGGCGTCGCGCCTTCGGAATGCCAGTAATCCGTTGGACAGCACGGGGTTTTCGTTGATCAGCCGGTACAGCGCGAGTACTTCGGAGTCGTCGCAGAGTCCGGTTACGGGGTCGCGGCGGTCGAGGCCGGTCAGATGGTGGGCGCGCAGCGCGGCGAGTGGTGACCATCGCGTCGGGCGGTCTCGGACGACGCGTGCGGACTCTCCCTCGTGGTCGGCGATCCGGTGTAGAACCAGGTCCTCTTTGGCGGGGAAGTAGCTGAACAGAGTTCGGCGGGACACCGCGGCCGCCTCGGCGATCGCGGTGACGGAGGTCTGTTCGTATCCGGCATCCAAGAACAGCGAGATGGCCGCATCCGAAATCGCTTGTCGGGTTTGCTGTTTCTTTCGCTCGCGGAGTCCGGGCACGGACGCATCCTACCGGATTCTGCACTCGAGCTACTATTATACCGAGTGCATATATGACGGAGGTTGGCGTGGCAGGTCATCGCGAGCGTCTCGCGATCAACGGGCAGTTCGGCGGCGGGACCGGACCGGAGTTGGTCTTCCTGCACGGTGGTTCGGGCAGTTGGCGGTTGGGCACGGAGTTGTTCGAGCAGCTGCCACGGGCGGTCCGGTGGTGGGGCGTCGACCTGCCGGGGCACGGAGAGTCGGCCTGGACCGGGTGTTACCGCCTGGAGGACGCTGCCGACGAGCTTGCGAGCTGGGCTGTCGCCAATCTCGGCGGTCCGGCGTGGTGGTACGGCCATTCCTATGGCGGGCAGGTCGCGCTGGCGTTGGCCGGGAGGCATCCGGATGTGGTGTCGGGGCTGGTTGTCGGAGACGCGCCACTGACGCTGTCCGGCATGCTGACGCTGTTCGAGCGCACCGGCGCTCGGATGCGTACGTGGCGAAGCTGGTGCGGGCGGCCGGAATCCGAACTACTGACGTTGCTCGGCGCCGAGCCCGCGGGCGACCGGACCACCGCCGAGATGCTCGGCCCCGGCCATCCATATCTGCGGCGGATGGCCGCCGCGTTGCACCGGCACGATCCCGTATTCCTCGACGCGATCGTGAACAGCACCCGTGAGGTCTACGGCGGCCTGGACGGGGCGGCGACCTGGCTGAGCGCGGTGCGCGGCCCCGTCTTGCTCCTGCGCGCCGATCCGGCGGTGTTCGCCCTGACCGCCGACACCGACGCGATGCTCGTGCGGGAGCACGCCCGTGAGGGGCACATCCGAATGCTGCCCGGCGTCGGGCACGGACTGCAGAATTTCGCCCCGAAGCCCGTAGCGGATGCCCTCGCCGAACAGATAATTACCTGACGCGGCAGCCTGCCGGATGAGCCACCGCTCGATCGTTCGCGGCCGGTCCGGCGCGGAAGCGGGTGTCCGGCAGGCAATTACGGCGTCCGGGGGCCTAGGAACAGGCCTCCGTTCACCTCGAGGGTCTGGCCGGTGATCCATCGGCCGTCGTGGGAGGCGAGGAAGGCGACCGCGTCGGCGATGTCGGCCGCTTGGCCTACTCGGCCGAGGGCGGTCATGTCAGCGACGCCCGCTGCGGCCTCGTCGGATTCGTGCAGCCACGCATTCATTTCGGTGTCGGTGATTCCGGGGGAGACATTGTTCACCGTAATGCCGCGTGACCCCAGCGTGTTCGCCAGCGAACGGCCGAACACATTGAGCGCCCCCTTGGTCATCGAGTACACGATCTGTGGTGTGGCGAACCAGGTGACGCCGGAGGAGATGTTGATGATGCGGCCGCCGTCGCGCAGCAGGGGCAGTGCCCGTTGGACAACGAAGAACGGTGCTCGCACGTTCAGCGCGAACTGCCGATCGAATTGTTCGGCGGTAGCGTTTTCGACGGTGGCCTCGGGCATCGCGACGGCGGCGTTGTTCACCACGATATCCAGGGGACGACCATCGAGAGCGGTGAACAGCTGGTCCACGCCGTCGGTGGCGGTGAGGTCCGCACGCACCGAGAAGGCTTGTCCGCCTGCGTGTTCGATCGCGGTGACGGTTTCCCGCGCGGCCGCGTCATTGCTGCCGTAGTGCACGGCGACCAGTGCACCGTCGTCGGCGAGCCGCTGGGCGATCGCCCGGCCGATGCCGCGAGAAGCCCCCGTGACGAGAGCGGTCTTGTCAATCAAGTCGGTCATTGTTCCGCACCTTAACCGTCGCGCCGGGATCCCGAATCGGCACAATCGCCGGTGCGGACACAATGTCGGCCCGATGCACTCACACCGCCGATTCCCGACTCGACACCGGCGTTCGTGATCGACAATAGGAAAGATGGGATACCCCGACGACTCGGGGTGAGGGAGGGGGTAAGCCAATGAACAGACGCCGGCTGTGGACGGCATGCGTGATCGGTGCGGCGGCGGTGTTCGTGAGCACCGCGACCGCGTCCGCCGATGTCCGGTCTGTGCCCGTGTTCTTCTGGTCCGGTGCGGAGATCAAAACACCGGGAGTGAACTCGAACTGCCAAGGCACGGTGCATATTCGGTTCGAGGTAGACCGTGCGCAGCCCGCCATTCTCACCGCCGTATTGGAGCCCGGCGAGTTTCGCGGCGAGAGCCCGGATGGGGAACGGGCGTGCGATGTTCCGCTCACAGTGAGTGTTGCCACCTCAGAGGTCGATTCGCCGACGGGGATCCCGTTCTTCCAGGAGAGACGATCGGTCGTCTTGCACGTGGACGCGGAACGACCGGAGCCGATGCGTATGGATCTCCGAGTCGGCTACGGGTACAGCGAGGTCGGCATTACATCGTCGCTGGCGGTCGACGACCCGGGTGCGTATCTCGACCACCCCTGGCCCGGTCAATTGTTCGGGATAGTCAACACCCCGTGACTCGGCTGGTCACGGCGCGGAGTTGATGGTGTCGCCCTCCCAGCTCAGATCGGAGCGCTCGTTGATCTCGAAGGCCTCGAAGCGTTCATCGCCCAGCACCGCGTCGATCAGGGCCCGCGAGCCGGCGACGATCGTGGAGTCGAAGTCGATCTCGGTCGCCACGACCCATGCGTGGTCGGCGGGCCAGAGCAGTTGGGGTGTCACGCCGGGGAAGTCGGTTGTCCAGCCGAGGCCCGCCGCGTGCACCCAGCCGGGGTCGGCGAGTTCGGAGAGACTGGTGTCGAACAGCAGGAAGTCGCGTCCAGGCCATCGCAGGAAGGGGCCTGCCTCGACCGCTCGTCTGATTTCCGGCGCGACGGAGGCGGCCAGCTCGGCGTCTATTCGAGCTCGCTCGCGCTCGATGCTCTGCGGATCGTCGTCGGTGGACGCGATGAATACCGTCCCCGCGGACGCGTTCAGCTCGCCGAAGCCATTCCACACCCCGGCCGTCACCTTGTCCGGTGTCTCGGTGGCCGCGCGGAGATGGACAGTGAGCACGGCCAGCAGGCTCGGGTCGAACCATCCCTCGACGGACTGGCCGACCTCCCAGCCGTCATCGAACGACATCGCCGACTCGTCCTCGTCGTCGGTGAGCTTGCGCCACTGCACAAGTGGATGCATCACTCTGCCGTTGCGCGCGGCGACCTCGGCCCACGGCCACATCGCCTCCGCCACGACCTCGGGAGTGCCCCACTCGTCGGTGACCGTGACGTCGCGGCGAATCGCCTCGACCGGGTGCAGGATTCGCGCATAAGCGTCGAAGCCGGTACCGGCGACGTTGCCGACCCCGTCCGCGCCGGCGCGCGCCACCAGCCACCCGCCGCGTTCGACATCGGTAGTGAACTTCACCCGTCCAGACTAGTGAGCCATGCCGGACGGCTCTATCTGTGACTTCAGGTGTGGGCCGTAGCCCGGATCCCAGCCAGCACCACGTCGACGATGCGTTCCGCGTCGGCGCGGGTGAACGAGCGCATGCCGCGGACGACGATGAGATGCACTGGGCCGAACACCATTTCGCCGAGCAGGGCGCTGTCGACCGGTGGTAGCTCGCCGCGGTCGACGGCGAGGCGCACGCGTCTCCGCAGGGCGGCGCCGCGCTGTTCGAGGATCCTGGCCACCGTCTGCCGGACGAGGGGGTTATCGTGGGCGGGCTGGGTGGACAGTTCGAGTGCCTGGCCGAACGGCGTGTTCAGGCCACCGGCGAGGGCCACCAGGTAGTCCACCAGATCGCGGTGGATGTCGCCGGTGTCGGCGATGGTGGCGAGGTCCTCGGCATACCGCAGCAGGGCCTCGGCGACCAACTGCTCGCGGTCGGGCCAGTTGCGGTAGACGCTGGTCTTGTGCACGCCGGCAGCCTCGGCGACCTCCTCGTAGCGGAAGCCCGCGATGCCGTCGCGCGCCACGAGTTCGGCGGTCGCGGCGAGGACGCGCGCTCGCACCCGCGCGGTGCGGCCACCGGGGCGCCGCGCGGGCGACCGGTCAGCGGTCTCGTCGGCCATCGCCGCGCTCACCTCCTGTTTCCGCTCGGGTGCCGATTGTCGCCAGGTGCGGCGTTGCGGTGCAAACCGATCGTAAGTAGTCTGCGTTAAAAGCTATAAATCGTTGCTTTAGTGGTCGGGCTCGACCGCACACCTCAGCGAAAATCCTTGGAGCGCCCACGTGAACATCCTTGTCTCCGGTGCCGGAATCGCCGGGCTCGCCTGCGCGCTCGAGTTCGGCGCCCGCGGTCACGACGTCACCGTTGTCGAGTCCGCCCGGCAGCTCCGGCTCACCGGCACACCCATCGACATCCGCGGCGCGGCGCTCGAGGCCGTGGACGGGATGGGGCTGCTCGCGAAGATCCGGAAGCGACGGGTCAGGATGTCCGAACTGACCCGGTTCGTCGACAGCCGGGGCGAGCCGGTGGCCCGCATCCCGATGGCGGAGGTCAACGACTCCGACGACGACATCGAACTGCTCCGCGAGGATCTCGTGCGCATCCTCGCGGAGGCGGTCCCGGACACTGCGAAGTTCCACTTCGGCGAGTCGGTCGCGGCACTGACCGACGGCGAGCGCGGGGTGGACGTGCGTTTCGCGTCCGGCCGCACCGGGCGGTACGACCTGGTGATCGGCGCCGACGGCCAGCATTCGGCGGTACGGGGGCTGGTATTCGGGCCCGAGCCGGACCACCTGCGATACCTCGGCGTCTACTTCGCCCTCGCCGAACTCCCCGGCGAGGCGCACACCGAGGACGCCAACTCGATCTTCAACGTGCCCGGCCGAATGGCGGGCGTCTTCCGGTACGGGGGCCGGGCCGTCGCGAACTTCCAATTCCGTTCGGAGCCGGTCGTTTACGACCATCACGACCTGGACGCCCAGAAGCAGATCCTCGTCGACGCCTTCGCGGGCTACCGGTCGTGGCGGATTCCGGAACTGCTCGAGGCGGCGCGCGCCGATCCCGATTTCTTCTTCACCTCCGCGAGCCAGATTCACCTGCCCAGCTGGCATCGCGGCCGCGTAGTCCTCGTCGGGGACGCCGGGTACTGCCCCGCCTACCTGTCCGGCCGGGGCACCTCGCTCGCACTGACCGGCGCTCGTTTTCTCGCCGAAGAATTCGAGCGGTCCGGCGACGATCACGCAGTTGCCTTCGCGCGGTACGAGATTCGGCAGCGGCCCCATGTCACGCTCGCGCAGCAGCGAGTCGAGCGCGGTCGTGACCGCATAGTGCCCGCTACCTGGGCCGACATCGCCGCACGCAACCGGGCGCTGCGAGCATCCGGCACCGATTCCCCACGCGCCGAAGAGAATTCACTGTGACCGACGCGCTGGAGACGACCGGCATCGGCGTTCGAGAGCAGCGCTGGAGTAGCCGGCTCGTGCTCTGGGTCGCCGTGCTCACCCTCGCCAATGTCCTCGCCGATGTGGTCATCGGCTCGCCCATGATGGTCCTGCCCCAATTGCTCGACCATTTCGATACCGATCAGGCCGCGTGGCTGAATGCCGGTGCGATGTTGGCCGGGGCCATCTGGTCGCCGCTGCTCGCGAAGAGTTCCGACATCTACGGCAAGCGCCGGGTACTGTTCGGCACGCTGCTCCTCGCATGCGCGGGGGCGCTGATCTGCCTTGTCGCGCCGAACGTTCGGATCTTCCTGGTGGGTCGGTTCCTCCAGGGCGCGGCCTTCGCGGCGGTCTTTCTCACGGTGGCCCTCGCGCGCCAGATCTGCCGTCCGGGGGTGGCGATGGCCGTGGTCGGGGTCGTGACGTCCGCCTCGTCTCTGGTCGGAATCATCGAGCCGTTCCTGATGCAGCCGATCATCCATGCCTTCGGCTATCGGAGCGTCTTCGTCTCGGCGGCGCTGCTCGCCGCGGTCGCCGCGGTCTGCGTGCGTGCCTACCTGCCGGAATCGCCGATCCGGAGTCCCGGCCGGATCGATGTGGGCGGGGCGCTACTGCTCGGCGGCGGGCTCGGCACGGTGCTCGCCTACGCCAGCCTCGGCAGCGACGTCGGATGGCTGTCCGGGGGCATGATCGCGCTGCTCGCGGCCGGTGCGGCCGCGCTGGCGGGGTGGGCCGTGCGCGCGCTGCGAATAGACAATCCCCTCATCGACATTCGCGGTCTGGGGCGCCCGGTCCTGTTGACGCTGCTGGCCCTGGTCCTCGCGGCGGGCTCCTTCCGGAGCATGCTGCAGCTGACGAGCATCGTCGCTCAGGTGCCGTCCGACCTGGGTCTCGGTTACGGGCTGGGCCACGGCGAGGCGATCGCGGTGTTACTCGCCACGCCCAATATCGGCATCGTCGTGGGTGGCACGATCGCCGGATGGGTCGCGGGGCGGTGCGGTCCCGCACTGCCCCTCCTCGGTGGCATCGCCGTCGGGATACTGGGCACGTTCGCGATGCTGGCGGGCGTATCGGTGCTTCCGGTGGCGATCGCGTGCGGCGCCATGGTCGGCATGGCCGCCGGTGCGATCGGCGCCTCCGGCTACAACCTGGCGATCGATCTCGCCGCGCCCGAGCGCCAGGGCACGATCGCCGGTCTGGTGTCGGTCGTACTCGCTCTCGGCTCGGTCGTCTTCAACATCGCCGGGGGTGAGGTGCTCGAGGCCACCCGAATCCCCGGCGCCTTCGCCGACGGCGCCCCGGTGAGCACGGCGACCGGCGTCTACCTCTACGTCGCGATGGCGGGTGTGCTGTTCACCCTCGCCGCTGTGCCGGCTGTCGTGCTGGCGCGTTGTGACCTGCCTCACTCGGCTGTCACAGCGCGAGGGTGACCGGTGTCTTGTGCCCGAACCCCCCAGCGGACGAAGGAAAGACAATGACCAACAAGAACGAAGTCGTCGTGGTCGGTGGCGGATACGCGGGCGTGATGGCGGCCAACCGCCTGACGCAGCGCGACGATGTGCGGGTAACCGTGATCAACCCTCGTCAGGTGTTCGTTCCCCGGCTGCGGTTGCATCAGCTGGTAGGCGGAACTCACGACGCGGTCGTCGATTACCAGGACGTGCTGGCCGAAGGTGTCCGGCTGGTGGTCGACAGCGTGACGCGGATCGACGCGGCCGAGCGCAAGGTGTTGCTGGCCGACGGCGGCAGCATCGGCTACGACTACCTGATCTACGCGGTGGGCAGCGGTAATGCCGCGCCGCAGGTGCCGGGCGCGGCCGAGTTCGCCTATCCGATCGCGACTTTGGAGGCGGCGCACCGGATGCGGTCGATGCTTTTCGACACTCCCGCCACGGCCGCGGTAACCGTGATCGGAGGCGGCCCGACCGGCGTTGAGACCGCCGCCGAGCTGGCCGAACAGGGGCGCGTGGTCACCTTGGTCTGTGGCGGCGCCCTCGTCCCGTACCTGCACCCGAAGGCGCGGCGCACGGCGCACAAGTACCTCGCCGAGCTCGGTGTGACCGTCATCGAAGGCTGCGCGGTCACCGAGGTGACGGCCGACGCCGTGGAACTCGCCGACGGCCGGAGGCTGGCGAGTGCGGTCACCATCTGGACCGCCGGCTTCGGCGTGCCCGACCTGGCCGCCCGCAGCGGGCTGAGCACTGACGCCGCCGGTCGCCTGCTCACCGACGAGACCCTGACCAGCATCGACGACGAGCGCATCGTCGCGGCGGGCGACTCGTCGGCTCCCTCGGACCTGCCGTTCCGGATGAGTGCCTACACCGCGTACTGCCTGGGAGCGCACGCCGCCGACACCCTGCTGCACCGGATCGCGGGGGAGCAGCCCGCGCCGATCGACATGTCGTTCCCCGCCATGTGCCTCAGCTTCGGCCGCGACGCCGGGATCTACCAGCTCGGTCACAAGGATGAGACCGCCATGCGGCTGTACTTCCGCGGGGCCGTGGGCAAGAAACTCAAGGAATTCGCCTGCGCGGCCGGTATCAAGCACCTGGCGACCGAGGCCCGCAAGCCCGGATCGCACCACTGGTTCTCCGACGGCAAGCACCGCCCGGCCCTGCTGCGCGCCCAGCGTGCGGACAAGGCCGTACCGATCGCGTAGGTCAGGCGGTGACGGCGCCGTGCGCGGCCGAGCTGACCAGCTTGCGGTACTTGGCGAGCACGCCCGAGGTGTACCTGGGCGGGTGCGGCTCCCAGCCGACCTTGCGGGCGGCGAGTTCGCTCTCGTCGATCTCCACGTCGAGGGTGCGGTTGGCGACGTCGAGGACGATGGGATCACCGTCGGCGACGAAGGCGATCGGGCCGCCGTCCACGGCTTCGGGAGCGACATGACCGACACACAATCCTGTTGTGCCGCCGGAGAATCGGCCGTCGGTGAGCAGCAGGACGTCCTTGCCGAGCCCGGCGCCCTTGATCGCGCCGGTGATGGCGAGCATCTCGCGCATGCCCGGGCCGCCCTTGGGCCCCTCGTAGCGGATGACGACCACATCACCGGCGGCGATCGTGCCGTCCTCGAGCGCCTCCATCGCGGCGCGCTCCCCGTCGAACACCCGGGCTGTCCCGCGGAAGACGTCGGAGTCGAAGCCGGCGCTCTTCACGACGGCGCCTTCGGGCGCGAGTGTGCCGTGCAGGATGGTGAGGCCGCCCGTCTTGTGGATCGGCCGATCGAGCGGACGGATGACGTCACCATCGAGGCCGAGTTCGATATCGGCCAGATTCTCGGCCATGGTCCTGCCGGTGACGGTCATGACATCGCCGTGCATGAGACCCGCGTCGAGCAGCGCCTTCATCACGACGGGGATTCCGCCGACCTTGTCGACGTCGTTCATCACGTAGCGGCCGAACGGCTTGAGATCACCCAGGTGCGGCACCTTGTCACCGACACGATTGAAGTCGGCGAGGGTGAGATCCACCCCGGCCTCGCGGGCGATAGCCAGCAGGTGCAACACGGCGTTGGTGGAACCACCGAGCGCCATCACCACCGTGATGGCGTTCTCGAAGGCCTCCAGGGTCATGATGTCGCGCGCCGTGATGCCTCTGCGCAGCAGCTCCACGACGGCCTCACCGGACTTGTGGGCGAAGTCGTCGCGGCGACGGTCGGGGGCGGGCGGCGCGGCGGATCCGGGCAGGCTCATCCCCAGGGCCTCCGCGGCCGAGGCCATGGTGTTGGCGGTGTACATCCCGCCGCACGCGCCTTCACCGGGACAGATGGCCCGCTCGATCCGATCGACCTCCGCCGGGGTGATCAAACCCTTCAGGCAGGCGCCGACCGCCTCGAACGCGTCGATGATCGTGACGTCCCTGCCGTCGAGACTGCCCGGCAGAGTCGAACCGGCGTACAGGAACACACTCGACAGATCCAGTCGCGCGGCGGCCATCAGCATGCCCGGCAGACTCTTGTCGCAGCCGGCCAGCAGCACGGAACCGTCGAGGCGTTCGGCCATCATGACCGTCTCGACGGAATCCGCGATGATCTCCCGGCTGACCAGCGAGAAATGCATGCCCTCGTGGCCCATCGAGATGCCGTCGGACACCGAGATCGTGCCGAATTCCAAGGGATAGCCACCCCCCGCGTGCACACCCACCTTGACGGCCTTGGCCAGCCGGTCGAGTGACAGGTTGCAGGGCGTGATCTCGTTCCAGCTCGAGGCGACCCCGATCTGCGGCTTGCCCCAGTCGTCGTCACCCATACCGACGGCCCGCAACATGCCGCGGGCGGCCGTCTTCTGGAGTCCATCGGTGACATCACGGGAGCGCGGCTTGATGTCGACCGATCGGTCCGAGTCGTGTGCCATCGCGCAAGTCTACGACCGCCCCCGCGGGCGTCCCGAACGCGCGATCGATGTATCGCCGGAACTCACCTGCCGAGGTCCCCGCGCAGTCTCTCGATCGCCTTGGTGATGGCCGCCGCTCGGTCGATGCCCGGGGTCTTCTGTTGCTCGAAGGCGATCAGCCGTTCGGCCGTGGGGTGATTACCCATCACCATGGTGAGCAGAGTCTTGAACTCGCCCGGCTGGGTGAGGTTCGGCCGTGCCCGCGGAGGTGCCGGGGCGGCGGCGGCCGCCGTACCGCTTTGCCGGGTGTACGGCGCGGCCTCGGCGGCAGTTGCTCTGCGATACCACAATTCGGCCTCGCTGTGGTTCCCGTCCTTGTTGAGCAGAGCCGCGAGACCGGCCATGGCGTCGGGGTGCCCGGCGACAGCGGCTCTGCGAAACCAGAGTTGGGCCTCGGCCAGATCGCCGCCGTTCTGGTGCCGGCGAAGCCAGCGCTGGAGCCTGTTCTGTTCTTCCACGCGCTGGTGGAACAGTCGCGCCAGGTTGTTCATCGCGACCGGGTCGCCGGCGGTGGCGGCTCGGAGAAGTTCCCGTTCTCGCAGGTCCGCGGTCGCGGGCTTCTGATCACCGGATTCCAGGGCGTACTTGATGCCCAACAGGACAGCGGAACTGGCGATGATCACCCCGCCCGCTATCAGCAGGATCTGGATGCCGTCCTCATGGCTGTTGCGCTGCGCCGCCAGCGCTTGCTCGTATGTCTCGCCGCCGACCGGGGCGCCGTTGCGATAGTGGCGGCAGATCGTGCCGGGCTCCATTGTCCTTTCGTCACAGGTGGGCGCGGCCTGGGGATCTTTCAGGAGCGTCGCGGTCCCGGGGATGAGCATGACCGCGCCCACGATGAGCGCGAGCCACGCGCCGAGCCACAGCACGAGGGTTACGACCTGTCCGAGCGCCTTCACTTCGTCCCCCGCTCCGCCGACCGAGTTGTCCCGCAGCACAACCGATGTGTCCGAACCATGCCTGGTAGATGTCTGATCACATCCTTACGGACAGTCTCGGGGCGGAAATGGTTGGGGCGAACCGCGATCCGTGGGGCGCCGACGCCGTATGTCACGCGATCAGGTCGAGTTGCTCCCGGACCCGTTGCAGGGCGTCGTGCACGTAACCTTTCGCGGTGCCTGTGGCGACGCCCATGATGCGCGCGGTTTCCGCGTAGGTGTTGCCTTCGTAGGCTCGGAGCACGACCGCTTCCCGCTCTCGCGGCGGCAGGGTATCCAGCGCGCCGAGCAGGGCCTGGCGCAAGACGACGATGTCGTCCATGTTCACACTCGCCCGGTCGGCGAGCAATGCGATCCGCTCGTCCCCGTCGGAGTCGAACCGTTCGCGGTCGGTGGCCGCCCGCCGCCAGGCGTCGCGAACGAGGTTCTTGGTGACCGTCCACAGGTAGGCGCGCAACCGGTCGGCCGTGGCGACGTCGGGCCGGGCGGCGTACACCCGCATCAGCGCGGTCTGCACGATGTCTTCGGCGTCGGTACGGCTGCCGACCTGCCGGGTGGCCCAGGCGAGCAACATGTCGCTGGCCGAGTCGAATGCCTCGAGCAACAGGTCGTCGAACCGGTCCGATTGCTGCGCACGGGCGCTCCCGCGTCCGATCCGGATGAGCGCCGGACCGCGGGATTCACCGGCGAGGAAGGACAGCGGATCCTTGGCGCAATCCGCGAGCACGGCTCCCAATAGGTCCGTCAAAGCGGTCTCGGCGCCCAGGCCGGACTCGGGGAGGCTGTTCATTCGATCTCGCCCTGCTGTTCGCGGCCGCCGGGGCCGACGGATCTGTCGGTACCGAACACCATACCGACGAACGGGCTCGGCTCAGTTCGAGATCAGCGGGAGCACGACGGTGAACCAGAGCAGAATTCCCAGTGGTATCAGGAATCCGATGGCGCCGGGTCTGCGGAACAGCGGCGGGCCGGGATCCATCGGCCGTCCCGGCATACCCGGAATCGGCGGTGGGAGTTGGGCGATCCGCGAATGGGCGGACATGTTGGACAGAATCGTGATGGCGTTGATGAACAGCGACAACGGTCCCCACCAGCCGAACCACACGCTCTGAATCGTCATCCGGCGCAGGGTGGCGAGGCCACAGTCGCGGCAGAACGGGCCGGGCATCCGGACGAATTGCATCATCAGGATGAAACCGCGATGGCTTCGGATCGTCACCGCGGCCGCGGGTGTCGCGCCGCAGTGCAGGCAGTACAGGGCGTGGACCGGTGCGGTCGGTGGCAGTGGCGGCGGGGGCGGTGGGGTGGGGGCGAATTCGTTCTCCAGACCGCTCAGGGTGATTCCCAGAACGTCGGCCTGCACCAGGTCCAGGAGTTCGTCCCGGCGCAGTCCATCGCCCAGGGCCTGCGCCGCGGCGGTGGAACCGTCGGCGATGAGCCCGAGGGCCAGCATTCCGGCCGGAACCCCCGGCAGGTTGTAGCGGCGGGCCAAGCGGACGGCGGTGCGCAGAGCGGCGGCACAGGAGTCGGTGAGCCGGATGCCCTCCCAGTGCGACGAGCTGTGGGTGACCGGATCCAGCACGACCTTCCCCGCGATAATCTCGAAGTCTCCGCAGTGCAACGAGATCCGGTTCCAACGGCTGGACGTATCGACCCGCATCAGCGCGACCAGCAGGTCCCTGGTGTCGATCGGCCGCGATCCGGCATCGGCTCTCGCCTGCCACAGTGCGTTCCCCACGGTGGGATGCAGCGGCAGGTCCACGATTACGGCGGTGTTCTCCATGTGCCCTCCTGGTGTGTCACGCTCTGTCTGGAGCTGCTGCTCACGAGGGTGTAGACCCGCTGGGCGGCAAAAGGGTTGGGCGGAAGTCGAGCCATCGCGGAATCGGACTCGCGCCGCGGCGCGAGCGGTGGGAGGGGGCCTTGCGGATGCGGGCAGGCGTATAGGCCGGGGACAGTACGGGTTTCGGCGCGGTGGCGGTGCGGATTCTCGCCGGGTCGGGCGCGGTCGTCGGTGCCGGATTCGTCGTGGGCCCGGGACTCGTCGCGACCTGCGCGCACGTCGTTTCCGAGGCCGCCGGCGCGGACGCGCAGGAAACCCGGCCGCCGGACACCGTGGTGTGGATCGACTTTCCGTTCTTGCCCGCGGCCGGCCGGGTCGGTGCGCGGGTCCGCCGCTGGGCGCCCACGACAGCCGACGGGGGCGGCGACATCGCGGTGCTGGAGATCATCGAGCCGCTGCCGGAACCGATACCGGCGCCGCCGTTCTGGCGCGCCGAGGAGCCCTGGGGCCGGGAGTTCCGGATGCTCGGGTTCCCAGCCGAACTCGACCTGGGGGTATGGGTGTCGGGAGAGTTCCGGGCCGCGCAGGGGATGGGCTGGCTGCAGTTGCAGGCGGCAACCGGTGGGCAGCCGATCACGGGCGGCTTCAGCGGGGCCGCGGTGTGGGATGCGGCGTCCGGGTCCGTGGTCGGCATGGCGGTGGCGGCGGACCGGCGGCGATATACGCGGACCGCCTTCATGATTCCGATCGCCGAGGTGCTCGGGATCGATCCGGCGATGCTGCCGAACCCGTATCGCGGACTGGACCGATTCGAGGAGGATGACGCACCCCTGTTCCACGGCCGCGACGCCGATATCGAACGGGTGCTGGCCGCGTTGGCACAGCGGCCGTTCGTGGCGGTCGTCGGTGGTTCGGGCACGGGGAAGTCGTCGTTGGTGAGCGCCGGCGTGCTACCCCGGGTGCGTCGACGTGGCATGGCCGTCGCGGCCGTTCGCCTCACCGGCCTGTCGGCGACCTCGGATTCGCAGGTGCGCGACGGTGGAAACGATGTGTCGGCCCTCCTCATGGCTGTCGTGCGGCAGCCGGCGGCGGACGGCAACCCAACGGCCGAACTGGTGGATCGCATCCCCGACGAAGGGCTGCTGGTGTTTCCGGACCAGTTCGAGGACTTGGCGGCCACGGCGCCGGCACACGCCCAGGACCTGGTGCACCGGCTCATCGAGCTGGTCGCCGCCGCCGACGCGGCCGGCAAGACGATTCGAGTGGTGCTGACGCTCCGATGGGAGGCCGTCGGCGAACTGGTCGACACCGAGATCGCGAACCTGCTCGACGGTGCCACCGTGGCGCTGGCGGCCATGGAACGTGAGCAACTGCGGGCTGTGATCCGCGGGCCGTTGGCCCATGCCCCCGGCGTCGGTATCGATGCCGACCTCGTCGAACGGCTCGTCGACGATACGGTGCACCAGCCGGGCGGTTTGCCGTTGCTCGAGTCGACACTGACCGAATTGTGGGAACAGCGCGGCAGCGGGCGGCTGACCCTGGCCGACTACGAGCGTTCCGGCGGTGTCGCCGGGGCGATCACCCGCCGTGCCGATCGCGCGCTCGCCCGGTTCACGGAACCGGAGGCAGCAGCGGTGCGGCGACTGCTGACGATGATCGCGGTACCGATCAGGACCGGCACCGGATTCGTCCGGGCCGCGGTGGCCTTGGCCGAACACCCGGAATTACACGGTCTCGCAGGTCATTTGGCCCGCGAGCGGCTGGTGGCCGTCGGGCGCCGGGCCGACGGCGTCGTGATCGTCGAACTGGCTCACCAGGCGCTGATCGACAACTGGCCCACGCTGCGCGGCTGGCTCGAAGACGATCGCGACTTCCGTTCCTGGCAGCAGGAATTCGACAACCGCCGACTCGAATGGGAAGCGGCGCAATACGACAGCGGCGCCTTGCTGCGCGGCGGTGCGCTGGCTACCGCCGAAGAATGGCTGGCCGCTCGTGCCGCCGACCTTTCCCCCGCGCAGCACCGGTACATCCAGGCCGGTCGACGGGTGCGGCGCCGGGAGGTGCGCCGCTGGCGGATGGTTACCGCCGCGACGGCCGTGCTGGCGCTGGTGGCCGCGACCACGGCGGTCGTGGCGTACCGCACCAGTCAGGAACGCGCCGCGCAACTGCGGCTCGCGGCAGGGATCACCCTCGCCAAGGAGTCGATGCGGCTCGCCGACTTGCAACCGTTGACGGCCCTGCAGTTCGCACAGGCGGCACATCGGCACGCGCCCGGGCATCCCGAGGTGGAGGACGCCCTGCTCTACCAGCAAGCCGGTCTCGGTGCGATCGCCGGTTTCACGCCGGGCGAGATGCCGACCGGTGCGGGCCGAATCGCTTCCGGTGCCGCCGCGGACGGGACGGCGTTGGTGGCGGTCGGCGCCGACGGCACGGCCCGGGTCCAGACCGGCCTTCGTGACGGAAACCCCGTGATCTGGAAGGTGCCTGCCGATGATCGCGTGGTGTCGGTCGCGATGTCCGACGACGGCGGGAAGATCGCCGTCGTCGAGCGCAGCGGAGAGGTGTCGGTGTGGGATGTGCGCAGCCGCACCGGACCGCTGAACATCCGTGCCGGTTTCGGTCGAGCGCTGCCGGATTTCGCCATTCGAGTAAGGCTTTCGGCCGACGGCGGGGTGCTGGTGCTGTCGATAGACCCGGAGCGAGGACCCGGAAAGGCGTCTCCTCCGGATGTTCTCGAGGTATACGACACGTCGACCGCGCACCCGGCGCGCATCGCGGCGCCGCCGTCGGCTCGGCGCGATCAAATTCCGCGGTACGTCGGCCCGGGCGGCACGGAAATCATGTTCGAGGAAACCGATGGCGTGGAGATTTTCAATGTGCTGCGGGACCTCGGCGGCAACGTGATCCGCGTGCTGCCGGACGGATATCCGGTTCGGGGAGGAATATATTCCTGCCTGCCGGCACCGCCGGGCGAACCACGGCAGAGTCTGGCGGTCTTCGATACTCGGACAGGCGTCGAGCGGTTCCGATTCGATGTGGATCACGACTTCTGCATCCGTTCGAAACTGGACAGTTCCGAACGGTTTTTCATCAATGCCGACAACCACCCGCGCGATGCCGTCTTCAGTATCGAATTCATGAGCTTGGCGACGGGCCGGATCTATCGAGCCGAGATCGGGCGCAGCACCGGGCAGAACAGTACGATCGTCACCGATACCGAGCAGGGTCCGATTCTCAATGTGTTCTATCCCGGCGGTCTGCTGCGTTACTCGCCCGCCGTGCCCGTCGGCGAAGCCGATATGTTCACGCAGGAGCCCGCGGTGACGGCGTGGTCGGGGGACGCGGAAACCATCGCCACCTATAGTCGTGACGCCGCCGCGCGCACGAGCAGGCTCGAGATCAAACGGGTGCGGCCACGGCCGCAACGGCTGGCGCACGTCGCACTGGGCGGCGCGACCAGCGATATCGATCTCGGCGACAAGCCGGTTCTGAAGTTCACACCCGACGAGCGCTATCTCGTCGCTGTCGGCTCGCGGCCGCAGCTGGTGGTCTTCGACGCGCGAACTCTCGAGATGGTTCATCGAATCCCGCTGCCGGTCCCGGCGGAACTCGGCGATCCCGAGGGCTGGCGCGGTGACATCGTGTTCCCCGGCTCGGCAGAGGTCCTCGCCATGTACGGCGGCATGCTCACCCGCTGGGAAATCCGCGACGGCCGATCGTTGTCCGATCCGCTACCGCTGTGGCGCGATCGGGACGAACTCGTACGGCTCGGCGCCGACGGCGCCCTCGGGCGACCCGGCGCGCGGCCCGATGAAATAGTGATCACTTCCTCGGGAGCGGCGACGGTGTGGAACCTGTCCGAGCGGCGGCGGGTCAGCACTTTCGATTTCGAGGAGGCCTGGGACTATAACGGCGTGTATTACGATCCGCCCGATCCCGTTGTGTACGTGCAGACCGGCCGTATGGAGATGTGGAATCCGGCGACCGGCACGATCACCGAACCGTCGTGGCCGATGCCCCCCTTGCCGTACCTGCGCGGAACAACATCGGATGGTCTGTGGGTGGCGATAGACGGTGTCGCTCCGAACAATATCGACATCTGGGATCGCAATCGTGGGCGAATAGCTACGCTGCAGCTCCCCGGAAAAATCCATGATGTGTTCGTGGAAAACAGTACGGTACATATTCTCTATCGCGGTGGAGATTTTCGCGTGAACCTGGGTAAGGCCCAGATGTTCCAACGCTTGTGCGCGCTTCACAACCGGGACTACTCCGCCGAGGAACGCGCGCTGCTGCCGGTCGGTGCCGACGACACACCGCCCTGCGAGGCCGGGCCCTAGACGGCGGTGCGGACGATCGCCCGCGCCGGGCGCGAATCCTTTCCTCCGGTCGCGATCGACGTATCACCGAACAACGGCCCGCTATCCAGCGGTACGGTATACTCGTGCGCTGGTAGTTCTATCGGTCAGCGTGCGTGGTGGATGCCGGACAGCAGGACACGTGGGCCCCACACGAGTGAGCAAGGCAAGGACTGTCCTATGCAGAACGACGAGGCTGTGCAGATCAACACCGTCATCGAGCGACTCGCCGCCGGCCATCCCGAGGTCCCGTCGGCCACCATCGCAGCAACCGTCGAACGCTTCCACGAACGCTTCTCGAATTCGGCGGTAAGGAGTTTCGCCCCGATCCTGGTGGAGCGATGCGCGGAACGGGAACTCTCCGGCATTCCGCCCCGGCGCCTACACCGTCGTTAGGTCGTGTCCCGCACGGCAATCCGACGCACAGTCCTGGTCATACGACTACTTAGCTTCGCTCACAAACGTTCGCGCAGCGTACATCGGTTTTCTGAGCGGATCGTGTGACTTCCCAGCCGCCCGGGCGGATCGGCCGGGCGGCGCCCGTGGCCGCGCTAGCATCGTGGCGACAGGACACCGACCGGCCAGTCCGGCGGCCGGGCTCGCATCGGACGGTTTGGGGAATATGGGGATGAGTTCGCTACCGGACTTCGTGCGGGACGCGGTGCATCGCTCGGTCGCCACGGGTGACGGGACCGCCGTGATCGATACGGGTTGCGGTCTGGTCCAATGGCTTTCGTCGGCAGGGAACGTCTTCCACATCGAGGTGGCGTATCCGGAACGGCCGCACCGGCGTTCACTGTGGCAGCGGCTGCGCGGCGGCCCGAGTCCGGCGGGTTTCACCGAACGGCAACTCGCGTCGCTCGGCAATCTCGGGTTCGCCGAACTCGATTCGGCCTACGTGCTCCGGGCGGACGACGCGGGGCTGGACCGCGATCACGTGGTGCACGTCGTCGTCACCGTGCTGCACGATGTGCTGGAGGCGCGCGAGGTCTCCGATATGTCCGTCGAGGTCTTCTGAACCGCTCCCGATCGGCAATACCGGGTAGACAGTGGCGCCCGTCGTTACGCTGGCGGACGTGTTGGCAGGTCGTGACAGCGAGCAGGCCGAGATCGAGGGGCTGCTCGACGACGCCAGGGCGGGCAGCAGCCGGTCTCTGGTGATTCGGGGCGAGGCCGGGATCGGGAAGTCCGCGCTGGTGGAGTACGCCGCGACCGCGGCGGCCGGGATGCGTGTGGTGCGCGGTGTCGGCGTCGAGTCCGAGGCCGAACTCGCTTTCGGCGCACTGCATCTGCTGCTGTACCCGTATCTGGATCGGCTCGAGGGGTTGCCCGGACCGCAGGAGGCGGCGCTGCGCGCGGCGTTCGGGCAGATCGAGGCGCCCGAGGCGAACCGCTTCCTCGTCGGCGCGGCCACCCTGACGCTGCTGGCCGAACTGGCCGCCGAGACGCCGACCCTGGTCCTCGTCGACGACGCGCAGTGGCTCGACCGCAGCTCCTCCGACGCGCTGCTGTTCGCGACGCGCCGCTTCCACGCCGATCCGGTCGCGGTCGTGTTCGCGGTGCGGGAGACCGCCTCGCCGTTCGCCACCCCGGGCATCGACACGCTGCGCCTGAGCGGTCTCCCGCGCCCGGCGGCCACGCGGTTGCTCGCCGAGCGCGTGACGGGGCTGACCGTGCCGGGATGCGAGCGGGTGCTGGACGAGTCGGACGGTAATCCGTTGGCGCTCATCGAATTAGGCATGGCGCGCCGGGCGGCCGAACGGGCCGGGCACGCCGACCCGATGCATGAGGTCGGCCCGCTGCCCGTGACCCGCCGCGTGCAGGAGAGCTTCCGGGCGCAGATCACCGAATTACCCACGGCCACAAGCACCTTGCTGTTGATCGCCGCGGCCGATACCGGTGCGGGCGTCGACACCATCCTGAGCGTCGGCGCCGCCTTCGGGCTCACGGCCGCCGATCTCGAGCCCGCGGAGCACGCCGACCTCGTCGCGATGTCCACCGATGCCTTGACGTTCCGGCATCCCCTGATTCGCGCCGCCGCCTACCAGCAGGCGGCCCACCATCAGCGCGTCGCCGTGCACGAAGCCTTTGCCCGGGTGCTGACCGCCGCGGCGGACGCCGACCGCCGCACCTGGCATCTCGCCGCCGCCACGACCGAACCGGACGAGCGGGTGGCCACCGAACTGGAACACACGGCGCGCCGGGCCCAGCACCGCGGCGGGGCGATGGCGGTGTCGGCGGCGTACGACCGCGCCGCACGGCTCAGCGCGGACCCCGAACACCGGGCCCGGCGTGTCCTGATGGCCGCCCGCGCGGCCTACGACGCCGGACGGCCGGACCGGGCCGACCGGCTGGCCTCGGAGGCCACCGCGCTCACCACCGACAACGGAATCCGCGCGGACGCAACACATATCAAGGCGCAGATCGAATACGAACGCACCTCACCCGCCCGAGACGCCGAACTCGCCCTGCGGGCAGCGGAATTGGTGGTCGCCCACGACCCCGAACGCGCGGTCTACATTCTGTCCGAGGCCGCCTGCTGCGGTCGCGACGCGGGTCGGCGCGATCTGCTGGAGCGGGCTGTCGGACATTTCGAATCCCTTCGCCTGCCCGATGATTCGCCGCTGCGCAGGCATGTCGCCGCCCAGATCGCCTGGGCCGATTTCCTCGCCGGACGGCCCGAAGCCGCCGTCGGCGCCATGGCCGAGCAGCTGCGCGTCGCCCGGGGCGCCGACGTCGACTGTCTGTACAAGATCGTCGCGGCGTTCAGCGGCGTGATGCTCGCCGAAGACGCGGACACCGCCGCGATCATGGACGCGGCACTGGACGAGGCCCGCTCGACGGGAGCGGTGCTGTGGATTCCGTACTCGCTCGAGGTGCTGGCGCTCGCGCGATTATTGAACGGGCAGTTCCTGCAGGCGCGAACCGCTGTGGCGGAAGGCGTCTCGCTCGCCCTCGAACTCGAGATGGACACCGAGGTGGCCGTGCTGCGGGCGGTGGAGGTGTGGCTGGCCGCGGTAGCGGGCGATACGGAGCGTGCCCGAGCACTCGCCGCGGACATCGAACCGCTGCTGTCCCAACGACATCCGGCCCACGCCGCGCTGATGACCTGGGGGCTCGCGATCGCGGATCTGTCGGCGGGCCGGTTCGAATCGGTCGTCGACGCCCTGGACGGCGTCTGTACCGGGCCGGTCGCACACGACTTCCCGATCCGCGCCGTGCCCGACCAAGTGGAGGCGGCGATCCGCGGCGGCTTCCCGGAGCGCGCCGCGGCACATCTGCCCGCGTTCGAACGCTGGGCCCGGGTGATCCGAAACCCCTTGGGGGCGGCGCTGTTACACCGCTGCCACGCGCTGATTGCTCCTGCGGACGACGACGCGGAGAAGCACTACCGCACCGCGCTCGAACTGCACGAGGGGCATGGCGGGCAC
The DNA here is from genome assembly GCF_029868745.1 of Nocardia wallacei. Lineage (GTDB taxonomy): Bacteria > Actinomycetota > Actinomycetes > Mycobacteriales > Mycobacteriaceae > Nocardia > Nocardia wallacei_B. The sequence goes on from NZ_JARWOP010000372.1 coordinate 25,169, forward strand.
TACGATCGCGCCCGCACGCAGCTGTCCTTCGGTGAATGGCTGCGCCGCCGCCGTCGCCGGGCCGACGCTCGCGTACAGCTCGTGGCGGCGATGGACGCCTTCGATCGCGTCGGCGCCCGCGACTGGGCGGACCGTACCCGCGTCGAACTGGCCGCCCTCGGTGAGCGGCCCGCCGAGCAGCGCGGCGACCCGCTGAAACTGCTGACGCCGCAGGAGGTTCAGGTCGTGCGGCTGGCGGCGGCGGGGCACAGCAACCGGGAGATCGGCGCCCAATTGTTCCTGAGCCCGCGCACCGTCGGCCACCACCTGTACAAGGCGTATCCGAAACTCGGCGTCACGCGGCGCATCGAACTCGCCCAGCTCGAGCTGTGACCGGGAGCGGATGACCTATCCGGCGGTCCGCGGCCACGGCACACGCCGGTCATGCGACCGATGCGGCCCGGACGACCGGCGAAATAGCTTTCTTCCTGCAGGTCAGAACCGACAGGGAGAAGACGTCATGTTGCTCGAGAACAAGACCGCAGTGATCTACGGCGCGGGCGGTTCCATCGGATCCGCGATGGCCAAGGGCTTCGCCGCCGAGGGGGCGAGCTGCCACCTGGTGGGCCGCACCGCCGCCACGCTGGACAAGGTCGCCGACGAGATCCGCGGCGCCGGTGGCCGCGCCGAGACCGCCGTCGTGGACGCGCTGGACGCCGCCGCCGTCGCCGACCACGCCGCCGCGGTGGCCGAGAAGTCCGGCAGCCTCGACATCTCGGTCAACGTGATCGGCTACGAGGCCCTCTTCCAGCCGCTCGTCGACATCTCGGTGGACGCCTTCGCCGACTCGATCGCCACACTCGTCCGGGCACAACTGGCGACCACCCAGGCCGCCGCGCGGCACATGATCGCGCAGCAGTCCGGGGTCATCCTGTTCTTCGGCGGCTCGGACCCGGCGCACAAGTTCCCGGGCCTCGGCAATGTGCAGGTGAGCATGGATGCCGCGGAGGGGCTGCGGCGGCAGTGGGCGGCCGACCTCGGGCCGTTCGGCATCCGGGTCGTCTCGCTGCTCACCGGCGGCATCATCGACACCTTCCCGGACATCCCGGAAACCGAGCAGGCGCGCAAGGGCATCATCGACGCCACTCTGCTGAAGCGGGCGGCCACGCTGTCCGATGTCGGGCACGTCGCGGCATTCGTCGCCTCCGAGCGCGGCCGCTCCCTGACCGGCACTCAGGTCAATATCTCCTGCGGAGCCTGCGGGGATTGATCTCACGCGGGAACGCCGCCGCTCCGGTCGGGAAGGAACATGGCGGCGGCGAAACCCGCGAGGCCGATCGCGCCCAGGACGATCATGGCGGCCGCGTAGGCGTGTCCGGTGAGCCCGGCGGTGAGGATGGTGCCGGCGATCGCGGTGCCGAGTGCGGATCCGAGGTTGGACACGCTGCGGGACAGGCCGGAGATCTCGCCCTGCTGGTCCTCGCCGAAGCTCGACTGCACGATGTTGACCGACGGGGTGAGCATGACGCCGAGCCCGAGCCCGATCAACAGCAGTCCGGGGGTGAAGGCCCACGGGTCGACCGCGCGGTGCGCCAGGGCGAGCAGCACGGCGATGCCGACGACCGTGACCACGAAGCCGTCGATGATGAGGGTGCGTTGCGGCCGGCGGCGCGCGAGCCGTGCCGCCGCCAGCGACGACACCAGCAGGCCGACGGTCGCCGCGGTGAACACGACACCGGTCTCGATCGCGCTGTACCCGCGCACCACCTGCAGATACGCCGCGACCACGAAGGACGAGCCCATCAGCAGCAGCCACTGGATGTTCTGGGTGACCATCCCGAGGTTCGCGGTGCGGTAGCGGAACAGGCTCGTCGACAGCAGCGGCTCGCCGCCGCCGCGTTCCTTTCGCCGCGCCGCCACGAAGAACCACGTCAGCAGGCCCGCCGCGAGCGCGAGCAGGGCGAGGGTCAGCAGGACGTTGTCGTCGGCGACGAGAATTCCGGCGACCAGCAGAACCAGCCCGGTCGCGGAGAGCGCAGCACCCCCGATATCGAATTTGTGCGACGGGTCGGCGGGCAACGGATCGCGAATCCGCCGGCTCAGCACGACGATCGAGAGGACGACCAGCGCCTGGAAGACGAAGGCCGCGCGCCAGCTCAGTGCCGAGGTGATCAGTCCGCCGAGCAGCGGTCCCGCCGCGGCCCCGATTCCGCCCATCGCCATGATGGCGCCGAAAGCCTTTGCCCGCGAATCGATTTCGGTGAACAGGAGGGTGGTGAGGATGTAGACGGGCGGAATGAGCAGCGCTGTCCCGACCCCCTCCAGAATCGAGTTGCCGAGAATCAATACCCCCAGGCCGGGCGCGGCGGCACTGAGGACCGCGCCGACCCCGTACACCGCCAAGCCCGCGATCAAACAGCGCTTGCGGCCGTAGCGGTCGGTGAGTTTTCCGCCGGGAATCATCAACGCGGCCATCACCAGAAGGAAGATCGTGATGGTGACTTGCACCCCTTGCACGGTGGTGTGCAGGTCGGTGCTGATGTCGTTGATCATCACGTTCATGTTCGAGCCGGCGAAGCTGCAGATGAACTGCGCCAGCGTCAGCGGCAGCAGCACCCCGCGCGGGCTCGCCGCTACCATCGCTTTCTGCGCCGAGATACACGCACGGCCCCTCCTTCGCCGGTCGGCCGGATCGCTGCACGCCGCAACCCGCCCAGTCTGTGCCGCCGCGCTTCCGTGCCGGTTACGCCCGGCTCGGCGGCGGAGTGAACCGCCGCGGAAGTGGGGGCTGTCGCCGACGGCCCGCGTCGCCGATGATCGGTCGGACGCGCCTGCGGGCGAATGGCGGGCGACGGCGTAGCGTGCCGAGGCGAACGGACACGGCGAGGGAGATTCGATGCGCGGTAGGTGGTTTCGACGAATCGTGCTGGGCATGGTGCTGACCGCCGGGGCCGCCACGGTATCGGCGGTCCCGGCGGGCGCCGACGACGGTCCCCCGGCCGCCCTGGACCGCTTCTATCATCAGCAACTGGACTGGAAGTCGTGCGGCGATCGGGCGCTCGACGCGGCGGGTGCGCTCTGCGCGGGCGTGGTCGTCCCGCTCGACTACGACCGTCCCGACGGACGCACGACCACGGTCGCGATCTCCCGCATCGCCGCCACCGACCCCGCCCGACGGCGCGGCATCATGCTGTCGAATCCGGGCGGACCCGGCGGGCCCGGGCTGAGCATGATGGTCACCGTGCGCGATCGGCTCACGCCGGACGTCCGCGCCCAGTACGACCTGATCGGCATGGACCCGCGCGGCATCGGCCGCTCCGATCGGGTGAATTGCGCACTGCCGCTGCCCACCATGCTGTTCTCGGCCGGGTTCGACGTGTTCGGTTACGCCCGCGACACCGCGCTGGCCGCCGCTCTGGCCACCTCGTGCGTTGCGCCGGACCCGGAGCGGGCGCGGTTCTCCACCACCCGCAACGTCGCTCGCGACATGGACGTCATCCGCGGGGTTTTCGGCGATGCCCGGACCAGTTACTACGGCGGCTCCTACGGTAGCTACCTCGGCGCGGTCTACCTGCAGATGTTCGGTGACCGCGCCGACCGCTTCGTGCTCGACAGCGGGGTCGATCCGGATCGCTACTGGATCGGCATGTTCCAGGACATGGGCGGGACGAACGAAGCGGCACTGGACGATTGGGCTGTCTGGGCGGCCCGCCACGATGCCGACTACCACTTCGGTTCCACCCCCGCGCAAGTGCGTGCCTTCATCGAGGACCTGCTCCACCGCGCGGCCGCACATCCGGTGGTGAGCGACGCCTACCTCATCGACGAGCACACGGTGCCGATGATGTTGCTTGCGCTGCTGGTCAATCCGAAGCTGAACGCCGACCTGGCCGACGCGGTGCGGATCATCGACGACGGCGTCTCGGGGCGGCCCGTCGACATGCAGCGATTGAAGACGAAGATCTCCGGCGCCGTCCCGACCGAGGCGTCCGGCATGGCCGCGGTGCTGTGCGGTGACCGGGCCGCGCCGCGCGATCCGGCGTGGTACTACCGCAATATCGAAGCGGTCCGGGCTACCCAGCCGGTGTTCGGCGCGTTCGCCAACAACATCACCGCCTGCGCGTTCTGGCCGGAGCCGGTCGAGCCGCCGACCGAGGTGCGCAACGCGAGTCCGGCACTGCTGCTGGGCACCGTGCAGGACACCCGGACCGCCTATCCGCAAACCCTCGAGCTGCACCGCGATCTGTCCGCCTCGCGGCTGGTGACCTTGGCGCACACCAGGATTCACGGCGCCTTCCGCGTCGGGCTGAGTCCCTGTGTCAACGACATCGTCAACACCTACCTCGGCACCGGGACCCTGCCCGCCGCGGACCGCACCTGCGAACCCGACCCCGGCTACTTCCCGGAGTAGGCCGCCGCCGCGCTCAGGCCACCAGGACGGTCTTGCCCGGCAACCGTCCGGCGTCGGCATCGGCGTGCACGGCCGCGAGATCGGCCAGTGGCCGGCGGTCGGCGACGTCGATGCGCAGTTGCCCGGCGTCCACCCGGCGGACCAGTTCGGCCAGCTGCCCGGCGTCGCTGCGGGCGAAGAGGCGTTCCGTCCGCACCCCGCGACCCGCCTGCTCCGGCGGGGGAGTCGTGGCGCTCACCAGCACCCCGCCGTCGCCGACCGAGTCGACGAGTGCGGTGGTCTCCTCCGGCGTGGTGCCCACCAGGTTGAGGACCACGTCGAACGGCCGGCCCGCGGCGGTGACGGGTGTGGCCGTGTAGTCCAGGTGATCGATGATGTGGTCGATTCCGTAGTCGCGCAACCGGTTCGCGCTGCGCGCGCTCGCGGTCGCGGTGACCGTGGCCCCGGCCTGTTTCGCCAGCTGGACCGCGTAGCCGCCGACCGCCCCACCGGCGCCGTTCACCAGGATCGACTGTCCGGCCCGCAACTGGGCGACGTCGAACAGCGCCTGCCATGCGGTCAGCCCCGCGACGGGCAGGGCGGCGGCGTCGGCCGCGGGCACGGTGGTCGGTGCCGCGGCCAGCGCGTCGGCCGGCGCGAGCACGTACTCGGCGGCCGCGCCGTCCGCGGTCATCGGCAGGAATGCCACGACCGAATCGCCGGGCCGCCGCCCTTCGACTCCCGCGCCGAGTTCGGTGATCGTCCCGGCGAGGTCGATCCCCGGCACGTGCGGCAGCGCCACCGGGAACACCTCACTCAGATATCCCGCGCGAATCGTCGCATCGACCGGATTGAACGACGTGGCCGTCACCTGCACCAACACCTCACCCGCACCCGGAACCGGCCGCGGGGCCTCCTCGTACTCCAACACGTCGCTGTCGCCGTACCGGTGGTAGCGCACTGCCTTCATAACTGCCTCCCAGCTCAGGTTGCTTCGATTTCGAAGCATGCCGAGAAGAGTAACTGCTTCGATATCGAAGCAAAACCCCTCGATGCTGTGAAGGCTGTCACATAGCTTCGACATCGAAGCACTTTAGGATGAAGGCGTGCCCGAACCCTTGGAGCCGGAACAGCTGAACACGTACTTCGCGCTCATGGAGGCGGTCAGCCTGCTGCAGCACGCCGTGGAACAGCAGCTGCGCACCGCGGGCGACCTCAGCTACGTGCAGTTTCAGCTGCTGGCCCGGCTCGCCGGCGCCGAGGGACAGCTGACCATGACCGAGCTGGCGGACGGCGTCGTCTACAGCCGCAGCGGCCTCACCCACCAGGCCGGTCTGCTGGACCGGGCGGGCCTCATCACCCGCGCGCCGAGTCCGGACGACCAGCGCGCCACCGTCGTGACCATTACCGAGGCGGGCCTGGAGCGGGTGCGGCAGGTGCTGCCCGGCCACGTCGAGGTGACCCGCCGCATGCTCTTCGACCCGCTACTTCCGCGCGACGTAGCCGAATTGGGCGTCATCATGACCCGAGTCCGTGACCACATGCGCGCCCAGCCTCCGCGCTCGGCTACTCCGCGCAGGCGTACGCCGAAGTCCGGCTAGTCCGCGGCGAGTGGACAGCTAACGGGACGCGCGAATCAGCTCGCGCGGCGCGGCGGAATCACCCAGAACTCGTTGTCCGAGATCGGGGGAAGCGGCCGGGTGTCTTCGATCGGGTCCACTCGCAGGAGCGCGATGAACTCCTCGACCGTGTACCCAGCGGCGCGAATGTCCGAAAGCAGTTGCTCCGCAGGCGACCTCGAAGCGATCAGGCTGAGCATCATCCTCCCCCTGGGAGACGACATCGGACGGATGCGATAGCGGGCCGCGGGGGCAATCGCGGCCCGCTCTGCAGGGCATCTCACTGTGGAGACGCGCACAGCTTAGCGAGTGCCCAGCAAACTCCGCGCCATTTTCGGGTGGAAATATTCGGACATGTCCGGCAGGGGGACCGGACCCGAATTCACTGCTGCAGGCAGTCCTTCACGATCAGCTTGGTGGCCGACTGCGCCTTGGCGGCGTCGTCCTGGCTCAGGCCCATCGCGGACGGGTCCGAGGTCTGCGCATTGGTGCCGGGCTTGGTCATGATCTTCAGCCCGTCCTGCGAAATGCCCTCGTCGACATAGTGTTTCGCGGCGCAATCGGCCATCGCGGCATCCTTCAGGCCGCTGTCCTGCAGTGCTTTGGACAGATCCGCCTGGCTGATCTTCGATTCGTGCTCCGAATGATCCGAGCCGCCGCACCCCGCCAGTAGTGGCAGGGCGACGAGCGCGGCGGCAATCAGCGAAATCCTCAACGGTTCCTCGTTTCATGCAATGTGGTGTGTCGTGCGGCGGCACAACCGCCGTCGTGATCCTGCCGTATCGCGCGGTCCGGGAACAGTCGGTGACCGGAAAATCGTGGGGAAGCACTGTCAGAGGTCCATCGCGGCATCGACGTCGCCGCAACCTGTTGGCGCAGTGTCAATCGTTGCTAGTGTGGGCGCCGTCCACCACCCGGCGCGGGGAGTTGAAGAGAAATGCTGAACCACCACCGAGTCGGTGCGGGCGAGCCGCTGGTCCTCGTGCACGGCGTCGGCAGCCGGTGGCAGGTGTGGGAGCCGGTGATCGACACGCTGGCCCGGTCGTTCGAGGTGTTCGCCGTCGACCTGCCCGGTTTCGGTGAGTCCGCGCCGCTCGAAGGCGCCACCGTCGACGATCTCACCGATGCTCTCGCCGCCTTCCTCGCCGAGCAGGGACTGGAGCGGCCGCATCTCGCGGGCAATTCCATGGGCGGGCTGATCGTGCTGAACCTCGGCGCCCGGGGCCTCGCCCGGTCGGTCACCGCCTTCTCGCCGATCGGATTCTGGTCGGTCGCCGGGCGGGTGTGGTGCCAGCGGTCGCTGGGCGCTTCGAAGGCGCTGGGCCTGCGTCTGCGCCGCGCGCTGCCCGCGATTCTCGGCACGCCCGCGGGGCGCACCACGTTTCTGAGCCTGGTATTCGGCAAGCCGTGGGCGGTCGCGCCGCGAGTCGCGCTCGACACCGCGCACGGCGCCATGTTCGCACCCGGATTCGACAGTGCCCTGGCCTCTTTCGACGATGCGCGGCTACAGAACGGCGGCCGGTTGGACCGGATCCCGGTCACCGTCGCCTGGGGCAGCCGCGACATCCTGCTCACCCACGCCACGCAGAGCCGCCGGGCCCGCGCCTGGCTGCCCGGCGCGCGCCACCGCACACTGCCCGGCAGCGGCCACACCCCGTTCTACGACGACCCGGAACGCTGCGCCCGGGTCCTTCTCGATCAGCTGGACGCGAGCACAGGGAGTCCGCGATGAGCAATGTGTCCCTCACCGTCGACAGCGACCGGGCCTACGTCGCCCTCGACCGTCCCGACAAGCACAACGGCCTGACCATCGAGATGCTGCGCGACCTGGTGCGGGTGGCCCGGGTCGTCGGCCGGCGCGACGACGTGCGCGCGGTGATCCTGTCCGGCAACGGGCCCAGCTTCTCCAGCGGCCTGGACATCGCCGAGGCCGTCGGAGATCCGCTGACCATCGTCCGCAATTTCGTACCGATCCCGTGGCTGGGCACCAACACCTTTCAGGAGGCGTGCTGGGCGTGGCGGCGGCTGCCGCAGCCGGTGATCGCGGCCGTGCACGGGCACTGCTTCGGCGGCGGGTTGCAGCTCGCGCTGGCCGCCGACATCCGCTACGCCACCCGGGACGCGGACTTCGCGGTCATGGAGGCCAAGCACGGCCTGATTCCGGACATGACCGGCGCCGCCACCCTGTCGCGGCTCATCGGCGTGGACAAGGCGCTGCTGCTGACCATGACCGCCGATCCGGTGGATGCCGCCTATGCCGAACGCATCGGGCTGATCACCGAGGTGACTGCCGATCCACGCGCCGCCGCGGAGAAACTGGCCGACCGGATCGCGTCCCGTTCGCCGCACGCGGTGGCGAGCGCCAAGCGGCTGTTCGACCGCAGCTGGCATGCCGGGCTGCGCCGGACGCTCGGTATCGAACGCGCGACACAACTGCCGCTGATCGTGCGGCAGGCATTGTCGAAGAATTAGACAATTTCCCCCGAAAACTGTGCATTGCCCCGAAGTCCGGTGCGGTAAACGCATTCCGGCGAGATTCGCTGCTAGCATTTGCTCGCTTATGCCAGCCAGTCGATAAACGTGTGCGGCAGCACAAGCCAGTCCGTCGTGGGCCGCACCCGCGCTTCGGCCAGAATCCGGAGGGCTCACCGACTTGACCAGGACTGTCTCGATCCTGCTGTCCGCGATGGCGGGCGCCTCGGCCTTGCTCCTCACCGTCACCGCCCCGGCCGCGGCAAACCCCAACGCGATCAATCCGATACCGGTGCTGAACGGCACCAATGGACTGCCACAACTGCCGGGCCGCTCGCGCGCGGTATTCCAGTTGACCGGAATGGCGAGCCCGAACAATACCGAGCATTACAACGTGCTCGGCACCGATCTGGGCATCATGTGGGACAACGGAAACGGCGAGATGCTCACCGCGTTCGGCGACACCGCGGGCGTCGGCCTGCCGAACCTGCTGGCCGGCAGCACCTGGGCCTGGCGCAGCAACATCCTGGTGCGCAGCCACACCCAGGACCCGTCGAACGGCATCTTTTTCGACAGCGTGGTTCGTGACGTGTTCGGCCAGGCCCGCGACCTGATCCCCAGCCCCAAGATCCCGTTCATCGAGATCAGCCGCATCCCGACCGCCGGCATCGCGGTGGGCGGCGTGCAGTACATGAGCCTGATGTCGGTGCAGAGCTGGGACGAGGTGGGCCAGTGGACCACCAACTTCTCCGGCCTCGCCGCCTCCGCCGACAACGGCGAGACCTGGGCCGACCTCGGCTTCACCCGGCGTCCCGACGAGGGCGGCAACGCCAACTTCCAGATGAACGCCTTCACCAAGGCGGACGGCTGGGTCTACGAGTACGGCACCCCGTCGGGCCGGAACCATTCGGCCTACGTGGCCCGGGTGCGCGAGGGCGCCATCGAGGATCTCGGCGAATACGAGTACTGGGACGGCGGGCGCTGGGTCAAGGGCGACGTGAACGCGGCCGCCCCGATCACCGGCGGCGTGGGTGAGCTGTCGGTGATGTGGAACCAGTACCTCGGCCGGTACGTCATGCTGACCACCGATCCCTGGAATTCGGTGGTGATGCGGACGGCGCCGTCGCCGGAGGGCCCGTGGACCGACCCCGAGGTGCTGATCGACACCCGGGAACTCCCCACCGCCTACGCCCCGTCGATCTTTCCCTACCAGACCGGCCGCGACCTGTACTTCCTCACCACGGTGCACAGCCAGTACAACGTCGTCCTGATGCGCACCACGCTGTAATCGCCGCGCCATACACTCGGACCCATGGACGCGGCCGAATGGGATGCGCGCTACGCGCAGAGCGAATTGGTATGGGGCGCACCGCCGAACGGCACCGTGGTCGAGCACGTGCACGGACTGGAGCGTCGGATCACGCTGCAGCCGGACGCGCCGGGCGAGGCGCCCCCGCCGCTGCCGCGCGCCCTGGATCTCGGCTGCGGTGAGGGGCGCAACGCGGTGTGGCTGGCCACGCACGGCTGGCAGGTGCGGGCGGTGGACTTCTCGCAGGTCGCCGTCGACAAGGGCCGCACGATCGCCTCGCGCCTGTCACGGTCGGTGCGTGGCCGCATCGACTGGCAGTGCGCCGATGTCACCGATCCGGCCGCGGCGGGCATCACCGGCCCGTTCGAACTGATCCTGCTCGTCTACCTGCACCTGCCGCCCGGCCCGCGCCGCACCCTGCTCGCACAACTCGCCGACCTGCTCTCGCCGGGCGGCACACTGCTCGTCCTGGGCCACGACACCACCAACATCACCGAGGGCCACGGCGGCCCTCAGGACCCCGCGATCCTCTTCACTCCCCACGACATCCTCGCCGACCTGGGCGCGGCCGGCGACCACCTCCGCGTCGGCGTCGCCGACCGGGTCCTGCGCCCCACCGAAGCAGGCGACGCCATCGACGCGCTGGTCGTCGCCACCCGTGTGGTCCCCGACCTCGACCAGCAGGCGGTGGAGTCCCCGGCCTGAGCGGTCACGATCGCCGTTCAGGTCGGAATCTCCCCCCACCGCAGCAGCCATGGCTCGACCGCCGCGGTGATCAGGTCGAAACCGCTGCGGAACGAATGTGGTTGGTTGGGGACAACTTTCACCTCGGCCGCGTCGGCGGGGTCGGGGACGCCGAAGGGGTCGCGGGCGCCGTTGATCACGACCACCTCGATCGGGCGGGCGGCGCGGAGCTCGTCGCGGCGGGTCTTCTCCGGTTTGCCCGGCGGGTGCAGTGGGAAAGACAGCGCCACAACGCCTTTCACGCGCGCCGCGTGCGCGGTGCGGCAGGCTACCCGGGCGCCGTTGCTGCGGCCGCCCTGGATCAGGGGGACCTTGCGTACCTTCTTGCGCAGGGCCGCAACGATTTCCAGCCAGGCGGCGTCCTGGACCGTCGTCGAGCCGGGCGCCCGCCTTCCGGCCACGCGGTAGGGCTGCACCACCCGCGCCACCGCACCGCCGAGACCGACCGCGCAATCGCGTACCGCCAGCAGATCTCGCGCGTCCACGCCGCCGCCGGACCCGTGGGTCAGCAGCAGCAGGAACTTGGCGCGCGGCGGCCTGTCGAACTCGATGTCCGCGGGTCCGGCACTCGTGTCGATGCGCACGCCACACGGTAACTCGCTGGTCGGCCGAGTCCCGGGATCGTCAGCCGGCGCCCTGTCGTGCGCGCCGCGCCGGCCGTCGACTGTTCATCGCGTCACATCGGCCGCTCAACCCGTTGAAACCCGGATTACCCGTCGGTAATATACGGTGTAAGTTACCCGCGAGTAGCAGGCTGACGCCTACCGGTGGACACAACGGGCGGGAACGGCACAACCGGACCGCACCAACCTCAATGGAGAGAAAAATGGGTCACTACAAGAGCAATGTCCGGGACCTGGAGTTCAACCTCTTCGAGGTCCTGGGATTGGGTTCCATCCTGGACAGCGGCGCGTTCGGCGACCTGGACGCCGACACCGTCAAGGAGATGATCAACGAGGTTCGTCGTCTCGCCGAGGGCCCGCTGGCCGAGTCGTTCGCCGACGCCGATCGCAATCCGCCGGTCTTCGACCCGGAGGCGCACAGCGTGACGCTGCCGGAGTCGTTCAAGAAGAGCTACCGCACCCTGCAGGAGGGCGGCTGGGATTCCTACGCCGTCGCCGAGGAACTGGGCGGCATCAAGTTCCCGCGCAGCGCGTACTGGGCGATCGCCGAGCTGGTGCTGGGCTCCAACCCCGCCGCGTTCATGTACGCCGCGGGACCGGGCTTCGCCAACATCTTCTTCAACAGCGCCACCGATGAGCAGAAGAAGTGGGCGCAGATCGCGGTGGAGCAGGGCTGGGGCGCCACCATGGTGCTGACCGAGCCCGACGCCGGATCGGATGTGGGCGCGGGCCGGACCAAGGCCGTGCAGCAGGAGGACGGCTCCTGGCACATCGAGGGCGTGAAGCGGTTCATCACCTCCGCCGATTCCGACGATCTGTTCCCGAACATCATGCATCTGGTGCTGGCCCGTCCCGAGGGCGCCGGACCGGGCACCAAGGGCCTGTCGCTGTTCTTCGTGCCGAAGTTCCACTTCGACCACGAGACCGGCGAATTGGACGAGCGCAACGGCGTGTTCGTCACCGGCGTCGAGCACAAGATGGGTCTGAAGGTCTCGGCCACCTGTGAGGTCACCTTCGGCGGCCACGGCATCCCGGCCAAGGGCTGGCTCGTCGGCGAGGTCCACAACGGTATCGCGCAGATGTTCGAGGTCATCGAGCACGCGCGAATGATGGTGGGCACCAAGGCCATCTCGACGCTGTCGACCGGTTACCTGAACGCGCTGGAGTACGCCAAGCAGCGCGTGCAGGGCGCGGATCTGACCAAGATGACGGACAAGACCGCGCCGCGCGTCACCATCACCCACCACCCCGACGTGCGCCGCAGCCTGGCGACGCAGAAGGCGTACGCGGAGGGCCTGCGCGCGGTGTACCTCTACACCGCCGCGCACCAGGACGCCGTGGTGGCCGAGCAGGTCTCCGGCGCGGACGCCGATCTCGCCGCCCGCGTCAACGACCTGCTGCTGCCGATCGTCAAGGGCGTCGGCTCCGAACGCGCCTACCAGTACCTCACCGAATCGCTACAGACC
>NZ_JARWOP010000373.1 GCF_029868745.1 Nocardia wallacei
GCCACGGCACGGCCAGCTGGGTGGCGACGGTCGCGGCCATCATGACGCCGGTCGTGCCTCCTACCGCCCTGCCCCTCGCCCCCCCCGACCCCGCCCCCCCCGCGGCCCCCCCCCCCCCCCCCACAAACCCCCGCCCCGCGCCGAAAACCTTGGGGGGTGGGCGATTTGAGGGTGTTTTGTGGCGATGAGTGGGTGGATGGGCGCGCGATCGGTTCTACGCGGGTGGATCGGCCCGGTCCAGTGATGTCCGGCGGCGGGCTCGGCCAGCCCCGTGATGTCCTGAGGCGGGCACGGTCCAGTGATGTCCGGCGGCGGGCACGATGACGCGTTCGAGGCCGCGGGCCAGCCGCGAGTACGGCGTGGGGGAACGATCGGTTCTGCGCGGGTGGGTGGGCGAGTGATGGTGTCCTAGGCGGGCGGGTGTATTGCGTTGGCGGGGTTGGGGTCAGGGTCAGGACCAGCGGCGGGTGATGGTTCTGGTGTGGCGGCCTCGCCAGCAGCCGGTGTGCCAGTGGCGGCGGTCGTCTTCGCCGCCTTGTTCTCGCCAGGCTACGAGATGGGGTGTGCGGGGGCGGATTTCGTGGTCGCAGCCGGGGCAGCGGTAGGTCTTGGTGGCGCGGGAGCCGGGGATGGTGCGGACTATGTAGGTTTCGCCGTCGGGGCCGGGCTCGGTGCGGCCGAAGACGTCGCCGATCGGGCGCAGATCCCGTTGGGATCGTGCCGGCGGCTGGTGGGGACGCGGTTTCCGGCGGGGCATGGCGAAGGTCAGAACAGCCGGAATTCGGTGCTGTCCGTGCCGCGCAGAGCGTTGTAATCCAATGTCAGGCAACGGATTCCGCGGTCGGTGGCGAGAGTCTTGGCTTGCGGCTTGATCTGCTGGGCGGCGAACACGCCGGTGACGGGGGCCAGCAGCGGGTCTCGGTTCAGCAGTTCCAGGTAGCGGGTCAGCTGCTCGACGCCGTCGATCTCGCCGCGGCGCTTGATCTCCACCGCCACCGTCGCGCCGTCGGCATTGCGGCACAGGATGTCCACGGGGCCGATCGCGGTCATGTATTCGCGCCGGATGAGCGAGAAGCCGGGGCCGAGGGTTTCGATGTGCTCGGCCAGCAACTCCTGCAGATGCGCCTCCACACCGTCTTTCACCAGGCCCGGATCGATGCCGAGATCGTGCTCGGAGTCGTGCTCGATGTCGGCGACGGTGATCCGCAGTTCCTCACCGGCCTTGTTGGTCACCACCCACAACTTCGCCGCCTCGGTCTCGCTGTCCCGCTCCTCCAGCCAGCAGGGCGGGCTCATCCAGTTCAGCGGCTTGTACGAGCCGCCGTCGGAATGCACGAGCACCGAACCGTCGGCCTTCATCATCAACAGCCGGCGAGCCATCGGGAGATGAGCGGTGAGCCGACCCACGTAGTCGACCTGGCAGCGAGCAATCACGAGGCGCACCCCCGGCACTTTAGGCGAGCCCCTGCGGGCCGCGTAATTCAGCCCACGAGCAACAGGTAGCCGAGCGCGGAAGCCACCGCGAGCAGACCACATTCGAACCGGGTCATGCGGTGCAACCGCGGCAGCCGTACCCGCTGGGTACGCAGCAGCCAGAAGGCGACCACCAGGCCGATGGCGAGGGCCAGCAGATGCCCCACATTGGTGAACGTGCGCCCCATCGCGACGCCCGACACCGCGACGGCCAGCCAGGTGATCGACCAGGTCGCGCGCCAGCGGCGGGGCAGCAGCACGACGAACGCACCGATCACGGCCATCGCGCCATAGCTGATGCCGACGTCCTCAGCCGTCGTCGTGCTGACCGGAACCCAGTCCGCCGTCACCGCCACCCACAGGCCCGCGGCGACCAGCAGCGTGGCGCCGATATGCCCGGCGACGAAGATGCGGATCGTGGTGAGCGCGCCGAACCGACGTTCGGCCAAGGCGAGCAGACAGACGAGTAGCGGAATGAGCAGTGCCGCGGCGGCGCCATCACCCACCACGAGGGCGCTGGAAACGAGGGTGCCGTAGTTGCCCCGCAGCAGGTTGCTCAGGTTGGTGCTGGCGCGCAGGATCACCTGGGTCTGCGCGGCATCGCTCAAGGCGGCGAGCAGGGCCGCGACCGTGATGAGCATGGCAGCGTAGCCGTAGGTCACCGGCAGGAAGAACCTGCGCCATCCGGTGCGCGCGGCACCGAGCGTGGGGGCCGTGTCAGCCGTTGCCTCGCCGACCATCCGTACCTCGTCCTTCCCGCACGGCTCGCGTGTGCCGGGCTACCCGTCCATCATCCAGCGAACCGGCGCCGCGCGGGTTGCCATAGCTTGTGAACTGACTGTGAATCCGGCCCGCCGGCCGGGTGTACAACGAGTTTGCCCCGATCCGCCCGTTCTACACCTGTCCGGCCCACATTGTCCGGTACGCCGCTTCGGTCCGGATACGACGAAGGCCCCCAACGGTGTTGGGGGCCTTCGTGAAGGTATGTTCCGGCGGTGTCCTACTCTCCCACACCCTGTCGAGTGCAGTACCATCGGCGCAGGTGAGCTTAGCTTCCGGGTTCGGAATGGGACCGGGCGTTTC
>NZ_JARWOP010000374.1 GCF_029868745.1 Nocardia wallacei
ATCGGCCCCGCCCCGGGCCGCCCCGGGGCAGGCATCCCCCCCGCCCGGGGGCGCGGTTCAGGTTTGCGGGCCAGCACGACGAGCCGTAGGTCTGAGAGGTCGGAATGCCGGACGACGCGACTGTATCCGGCCGCCGGCGCCCACCCGGGTGGGTGGCCCGGCCGCTGCCGGACCAGGATCCGACCCATCGGTGGCCCACTCGCCGCGTCGAACCGACCGCGGCGAGTTTCGGGTATCCGGACGAGGACCTGGAAGACGCTGTGGGGGAAGCTGGTTCGGGCCGGGCGGGGGTCCGATCCCGCCCGAGCGTCCGGCGACTGGGCGCGGGGCTGGTCACACTGCCCGAATCGACCTCCACCGATCCGGACACCGCGATCCTGGCCGATCCCGAGGTGCCCGAGGACAAGCGCTTCTGCTGGAAGTGCTGGCAGCCGGTCGGCCGCTCGTCCGGCGCCACCCGTGCGAAATCCACCGGCACCTGCGCGCACTGCGGGTCGCCGTTCAACTTCCGGCCACTGCTGACTCCCGGCGATGTCGTCGCCGACCAGTACGAGGTGCGGGGATGCCTGGCCTACGGCGGACTCGGCTGGATCCACCTGGCTCGCGACCGCAACGTCAGCGGCCGCTGGGTGGTGCTGAAGGGCCTGCAGAACCCGCTCGATTTCGAGGCCAACGTGGTCGCGCTCGCCGAACGCCAATTCCTCTCGGAGATGGCGCATCCGGCGATCGTCAAGATCTTCAACTTCGTCACGCACCGGACCGTCGACAACATCGCGTGCGGCTACATCGTGATGGAGTACATCGGCGGCCGCTCGCTGAAGACGATGCTCGACGAGCGTGCGCCCGAACGACTTCCGGTCGCCGAGGCCATCGTCTACGTGATGGAGATTCTCCCGGCGCTGGACTACCTGCACTTCTGCGGCCTCGCCTACAACGACCTGAAACCGGACAACATCATGGTGACCGCGGATGAGGTCAAACTCATCGACCTCGGCGCGGTGGCGGCCCGCGAATCCGGCGGAAACCTTTACGGCACAGAGGGTTTTCAGGCACCGGAATACATCGAGACCGGACCGACCGTCGCCTCCGACATCTACACTGTGGGCCGCACCCTGGCCGCGCTCACCCTGCGGCTGCCCACCGACGAGGAGGGGCGGAAGCTGCCGGGGCTGCCCACGCCCGATCAGGAACCGGTGCTGCGTCGGTATCCCACCTTCGAACGTCTGCTGCGCCGGGCCACCGATCCCGCTCCGGCACAGCGGTTTCCGTCCACTTTCGCGATGTACCGGCAGCTCGGCGGGGTGCTGCGGGCCGTGCTCGCCGAGGATCACGACCGCGGCTACCCGCAGGTGTCTTCCGTATTCGGGGCCGCCCGAAGCGATTTCGGCGTCACCACGCTGCTGCGCCAGACCGACGGCATCATCGACGGCCGGCATCGCCCGCCCGAGCTGGAGCCGTCGAGTGTGCTGGCGGCGCTGCCGGTTCCGTTGATCGACGCGGACGATCCCAGCGCGGAGCTGCTGTCTCCGCTGCTGCACGGCGATCCCGGCCAGGCGCTGGAAACCCTGCGGCTGCACCGCGACAGCGTGAACGCGGGCGCGCTGCCCGCCTCGCCGACGGCCGAACTGGAGGAAGGGCTGGCGGCGGTGCGCGCGTACCTGGATCTGCGCGAGGCGGATCGAGCGCGCGCCGAACTGGATCGGCTCGCCCCGGTGTATGCCGCGGACTGGCGGATCGATTGGTACCGCGGCATCGCCGAACTCGGCGTCGGCCGTTTCGAGCGAGCGTATGAGAATTTCGAGCTGGTGCACGGCACGGTTCCTGGCGAGGTGGCGCCGCAGCTGGCGCTGGCCGCCGCCGCCGAACTGCTGTTGCAGGACAGCGCGACCGGTGATCCGGACCGATGGGGGCGGGCGGCGGCGGAGTACTACCGCGCGGTGTGGCGGGTCGATCGAGGCTTGGCGAGCGCGGCGTTCGGGCTGGCTCGCCGTCAGGTCGCCGACGGCGATCGCGCAGCCGCGGTGACGACGCTGCAACAGGTCCCGGAGGTTTCGCGGCACTACAACGCCGCCCGCCTGACCGCCTGCCTGCTGCAGGTCTCCCGGCCGCCGGAGGAACTGACGCAGGCGGAGCTGAGCGAGGCGGAGAATCGTCTGGCCGCGCTGCGCGACGATCCCCGTCAGTTGCAGATGCAGGCCGTGGTGCTCGGCGCGGCGCTGGCCTGGCTGCGCGCCGGGGGCCGCCCGGAACCGGCGGACGCGACGATTCTCGGGCTGCCCTATACGAAGGCGGGGCTGCGCGAGGGGCTGGAAGCGGTGCTGCGGACCGCGGCCCGCACCTCGCCGCGGCGGCTGCACCGCTACGCGCTGGTCGATCTGGCCAATCGCATCCGCCCGCAATCCCTCTGGTGATCCGCCGAATCCCGTTCACTCGCCGGGGTGACTGCCGTTCACGTTCGTGAAACAGGCGATTTCCCCGCGACTGTCATCGTGCAGTGGTGCACGGCGCCGCGTGGGCGGGCGCGGCCGGAGGTCCCGCCGTGGCCCGCCGCAGCCCCGGGGCCAGCCATCGCCTCCGGTTCCGCCGTACCCGCCGGGTCAACCAGAGCCACCGGATGCACCGGAGCTTCCCGGTTAACCGTATCCACCGGGACAGCCGGGTTCCCCACAGCCGCCGGGGCAGCCCTTGCCTCCGGTTCCGCCGGGCCCATCTGAGCCGCCGTATCCACCGGAGCCTCCTGGGCATCCGTATCCATCGGGACAGCCGGAGCCCCCGCAGCCCTAGTGAGCGGATGGAGCCGGCTGCGCAGCCGGTGCAGGCGCCGGGGGTGTGAATGGCGAACTCGATGGCGTGCCGGTGGTGTTTTTTCGCCGGGCACACGGTTTAGCGCTGCGGGTGGGGGATCGGCTGATCGATCTGGAGGTCCGGTTGTGATGGTGGGATGGGATGCGTTGGGGGACAGGCAGACTCGCTTCGCTGTCAGTGTCGCGGGTGCGAACCGATCACCGCGGGCCGAGATGGAACGCATGTTCAACGAACTGTCTGAGGGCGCAGCGAAACCCGATGCCGAGAGCTGAGGTGGCGGCGCCGTCAGGTCTCCCACCGGAACCCGTGCCCTCGTATGGTGGTGATCAGCCCGGGACGGTCGAGTTTGGCGCGCAGCGCGGCCATGTGCACGTCCAGTGCCCGCGAGACCGCGAGGAAGGCATCACCCCAGAGACGGTCCATCAGCTGCTGTCGGCTGACCGCGGACCCGGGGTTCTCGACCAGCACCCGCAGCAGCTCGAATTCCTTGTTGGTCAACGTGACCGGCGCGCCGGCCACGGTCACCTCGCGCGCCCGCAGGTCGACGCGAACGTCGCGGGACTCCACGATCTCCGGTGTGGGCGCGGCGCGCCGGTTCGTGCGTCGGGTGACGACCTCCAGCCGGGCGACCAGTTCCGCGATCCGCGGCGGCTTGACCAGGTAATCGTCGGCCCCGGCACGTAGTCCGCGCACGATCGAGCGTTCGTCGCCGCGCGCCGTGAGCACCACGACGGGTACCGCCGTGACCTGCCGCAACTGCCGCAGCACCTGCAAACCGTCCATATCGGGAAGGCCGAGATCCAGGACGATCGCGTCGTATCCGCGATGGGCCAGCAGCAGATCCGCTCCGCGCCGTTTGAGTTCGACCTCGTGCCCACGCGCCTGGAGCGCCTCGACCAGCGCATCCCCGACGCCCTCATCGTCCTCGACCACCGCGAGCCTCACGGGCCGATCCTTCCAAATCGCAGCGTTCGGCCGCAGCTCTTTGCGGCAACGGGTGGCGGCGGCTGGAATCACCTCGGCGATCCGCGTATTGATCGACGAGGTGAGGCGGGCGCCGTCGGCGGGCATCGCCACCGGCGGATGTTCGTCGGAGATGACGTACCTGCCCGTCGTCGATGTCGTGCCACTTCATCCTGTGCTCGGTGAGACCGCGCGGCCCGAAGACCGATCGGCCCTGGGCCACGATCCGGCCGGCGCGCGCGGCGGCGGTTTCCAGGAAAGTCCTGGACCGCACAATCGGCGACGTGCGCCCGACCGAACTCCCGCCGGGGCGCGGCATCCTGGTCTCGCGCAGCCGCGGGCAGGAGATGATCCACGTCGCCGAACTGCCTGCGCTGTAACGGTTCTCAGTGCGCGTGCAGCTCGCCGCCCGCACTGGTGAGCACCGGCGCCGGCAGCCAGCTGTCGGCGCGGCGCTCGAACAGCGCCCCCGACGGTCCGGACGCCTCCGGCCCGGCGAGGCGGACCAGGCGGAAACCGGCGCGGTGATAGTAGGCGTGCAGGCCGGGGTTGGTGGTCCAGGCGTCCAGCCGCACCCAGGTGCGGTGCCGGGCGCGCGCGATCGCCGCGGCGTGCGCGAGAAGCGCTGTGCCGAGCCGCAATCCGGTGAAGTGCAGGTCCACGATCATGTAGTGCACGACGACGGCGTCGGCGAGTTCGCCCGGCGACCACAGGCCCTCGTCCGCCCGGTCGTTCACGGTGATAGTGCCTGCCGGTTCGCCGTCGACCTCGGCGATCCAGGTCTCCCCGGCGCGCAGCGAGCGCTCGACCGCGCGGGCAAACAGTTCGATGGGCAGTCCGCGCCCCTCCCGTGTCCACTGATCCGAGCCTCGAGCCGCGAGCCAGGCCGTGCGCTGGAGCCGTAGTCGGCAAATGGTGCCGAGGTCGGCCGGACGGGCCTGGCGGATGCGAATCGTCATGGCGAGCCGGGCACCAGCGAGTTACCGAAGGAATGGGAATTGCCCGGCGGATGCGGCGTTCCGAGCGTCTTGCGGATGACCTCCGTGCCGCCGTCGTCGCCCAGTTCGTAGGCGAGCCGGTTGCGCGCGGCGATCGACCGCTGCCGCGTCACCCGGGTGATGCGTTCGGCGTTAGCGCCGATGCGCAGGTGATCCAGCAGCATGGTGCCGGCGCCCACGCCCAGCACGGCGGCCTCCTCGGCGGTGGCGGGCCGGGCCACGACGGTGTCGCGGTGCGCGGTCTCGGGCTGGCCGCGCGCGGCGAGGCGGCGCGTGGTGCCCTCGGGGATGTCGTGCGGGAAGTCGATTCCGGTGGCCTCCGCCAAGTCCCGTGGATAGAAACTGACCTCCCAGGACCAGGGCTCGTTGTCCAGATACTGGACCACCGTGCGGGAGACCACCCAGGAATCCCGCGGAACTCCCAGCCAGTGCGCGACATCGGCGCCGGCGGGTTCCATCCGGGCGCTGAACTGCTTGGATGGCTCGCGGCCCGCCGCGCGCGCGATCTCGGAGAAGATGTCGTGCGAGGACTGGGGGCGGTCGCGGCGAATGTGGCTGGTGACAACCGATTCCAGGACTTCCTGGCTGCGCACGATGGTGCCCCGGGAAGTGGCTGTGTAGAGCAGGTTTTCGGCTACCAGGACCTGAATCGCGTTGCGGGCGGTGGTGATGGAGACGTGCATCTGATCGGCCAGCTCGTTGTGACTGGGTAGTCGATCGCCCGGCTTCCACGTTCCGTTGCGAATCTCCTCCCGGAGGAGGTCTGCGATCCGCTTGTACCTCGGACCGTCGGCCATCTCGCTCCTCGGTTGCTTCTTCAAGAAAAATGCAGTCTACTCCGCGCTCCAGCACGGCGTGTGACCCTTGACACAGGCCTTCAGAGGTTTATTGTAAGGAACGTCCTGAACGATGTGTTGTAACGGCGATGACGGCGAGGCAACGTGGCTGGTTCGGAGACAATCCAGACGGTGGTAATGGCAGTGCCCGATACACCGCAGGCATCGATGGCGGTCCAGACTCTGATGACCGGCTTACTGCCGAGTTCGGACCTGATGCTGCGTGCTTGTCGTGGGCACCGTGTCATCGGCGGACCTTTACTGTGGTTCGCTCGCGATCTCGCGGTGCTACACGAGCGCCGGTCGATCGGCCGTGGTGGATCCGAGCCCGACCCGGATCCCGCCGCTATAGTCGAAATCGACCGGCGCCGAACCGAATTGGTGATGGCGATCGACGACTGGGTGGCGCGTACCGTCCCCCAGCACCGGCTCGGCGCCACGCTGCACACCGAGACCATCGGCTCGGTCATCGACCGGCTTGCCGAGTCCTCGGTGCGTGCCCACCACGCCCTGATGACGCTCGACGCCGACAACGAGGTCCTGCACGGCGCCTGGCATCATCTGGCCGAATTGGCCGACGGCTACGACGATCTCGTGTGCGACGTGCTGGCCGGTCGGCGGCGGCTGCCGGCCTGGTAGCCGTCAGCGGGCGGGCGCCCCACAGGAGGGCAGTGCGCGCGGGGTGATCGCGCGGTTCGGTCGGGTGAGTGCGGGCAGGGGCGGCGGCGTGTGCGGCCCCACATCGATGACGCGGTATGCCCATGCTCCGTCGACGACGTGAGCGCGGCGAAACTTGTTCCAGCCGAACGGCATCTGGTGGACGAGTTCGCCGCGCTCCTCCAAGCGCTCGGACAGTTCGTGCAGTACGTCCAGGGCGTCGGCGAGGCCGGTGAGCACGTCGAGTCCGGCGGTCCCGCGGCGGCCCGCCGTCGCCCAGCGCGCGAAGCCGTCGATCACGATGAAACCCGGATCGGTCCGTGTCGCAATGTGTTTGACGATGATCGCGGCCCTGCGGATGACATCCAGGTCGCCGCGGTCGACGCCGACCGACAGCACCAGGCAGTCGAAGAACGGCCGAGTGGTCCCGATGGCGGACGGCTCGAGTGCGACGGCGCACGGCCCGGCGACGGTGGTGCGGTACGCGAAGCTGTGGCAGCGGCTGGCGTGAATCCTCATCTCGTTCTGCTCTCTCTACCCACGACAGGCTCTGCCCGCGACAGGAAATGTCGCACGAGCCCTGTCTGGAACGGTAGAAGGCCGATTGCGCGAATGTGAGTGTCGCATCCGACACGTTCGGTACTGTTTGCGACATGGACGTCGCAGTGTTCGTCGTGGACGGGGTCGCGGACTTCGGGCTGGCCGCGGTCGTGGAGGTGTTCCGCACCGCCAACCTGCTGCTGGACGAACTCGACACCGCCCCGGACCCGTGGCGGGTGCGGACCGTGTCGCCCGGCAGGAGCGTCCGGTCGGGGCACGGCAATCTGGTTCCCACCACGCCGCTGGCCGAGTTGCCCGCCGACATCGGGACGATCGTCGTGCCCGCGCTGGAGCTGTACGACGCCGAGGGGGTTATCGGTCTCGTCACCGCGGCGGCGAACGGCATTGTGCTGGAACGGATATCGGCCGCGCAGCGGTGCGGTGCGCACGTGGCCGCGGCCTGCACGGGCACGTTCTTCCTGGCCGAATCCGGGGTGCTGGACGGGGGATCGGCGACCACCAGCTGGTGGCTCGGCCCGGCGTTCCGGCGCAGGTATCCGCAGGTCGAGTTGGAGGAGGGGCGCGTGCTGTGCCGCTCCGGGACCATCACCACCGCCGGCGCCGCACTGTCGCATCTGGATCTGGCCCTGGCGATGGTCGCCGCGCAGAGCCCGGCGCTGGCCGAACTGGTGGCGCGGTTCTTTCTGGTGGGCGACCGGCGGACGCAGGTGGCGCTGCCGGAGTTCGTGGCCCGCGGCAATTCCCTGGTGGCCGCCTACGAGCGGTGGGTGCGCGACCACATCGCGGACCAGTTCCAGATCAGCGACGCGGCGGACTCGCTCGGCGTCACCGTGCGCAGCCTGCAGCGCGCCACCCGCGCCGAGATCGGCATGACACCAAGGGATTTCGCGAACGAGATCCGGCTGGAGCGCGCGACCGACCTGCTGCGCAACACCACCCTGACCGTCGACGCGGTGGCCGCGCGGGTGGGCTACCTCAACGCCGGGACGCTGCGGTCGCTGTTCCGGCGCCGCCGCCATCGCAGTCTCGCCGAGGTGCGCGCCTCCCCGCTGTCCTGGGAGGGCGCGCTCGTCGGAACCGGTCAATAGCGTTGGAAGCGCCGGTGATCGGTGGCGAAATCGTCGGCCACGGTCGCCGCCAGCTCGACCAGGGACCGCTTGGTGTTCTTGTGCAGCCGTGCCAGGTCGATCTCGGCGCCCTCGGACAGGTGCGGGTCGTACGGGATGATGTGCACCGCGCGGCAGCGCGACAGGAAATACTCGCGCAACTGCTGGATGCCGACATTCGGTGACCCCGGACGCGGCAGGTTGATCACCACGACGGCATTGCGTACCAGGTGGTCGTGGCCGTGCAGGGACAGCCAGTCCAGCGTCGCCGCGGCACTGCGGGCGCCGTCGATCGCCGACGACGAGATCAGTACCAGCGAGTGGGCCAGATCCAGTACGCCCGCCATCGCCGAATGCATCAGGCCGGTGCCGCAGTCGGTGAGGATGATGTTGTAGTAGCGCTGCAGAATCCGCGCCACCCGGCGGTACTCGTCCTCGCTGAACGACTCCGAAGCGGCCGGATCCCGTTCGCTGGCAAGCACTTCCAGGCGGCTCGTGGCCTGCGAGGTGTGCCGCCGCACGTCGCCGTAGCTGCTGATGGCCTGGTCCAGCAGCAGGTCGCGCACCGTGGAACGGGTCTGTAGCGGCACTCGCTGCGAGAGCGTGCCGAAGTCCGGGTTGGCGTCGACCGCGATGACCCGATCGCCGCGAATGGAGGCGAAGATCGAGCCGATGCCCATCGTGGTGGTGGTCTTGCCGACGCCGCCCTTCAGCGACAGCACCGCGATCCGGTAGTCCCCGCGCACCGGTTGCCGGATCCGCGCGACGAGTTCCTGCAGCCGCAACTCCTCGGCCGACATGCCCGGATTGATCGCACCGCCGGACATGTGGTGCACCGCGCGCCGCCACCCCGACCCGGGAGCCTTCTTGGCCCGCCGCACCGGCACATCGTCCAACGACGGCTGCACCCCCGGCGGGTGTTGGTATTCCGCCGGTTGCTGGTACTGCGATGGCTGTTGATACTCCGCCGGTTGCTGATAATGCGATGGCTGTTGATACTCCGGCGGCTGCTGATAATGCGATGGCTGCTGGTATTCCGGCGGTTGTCGGTACTGCGGCGGCTGCTGGTATTCGGCCGGCTGATACTGCGACGGTTGCTTATCCTGCTGCGTTTGCTGAAACTGTTGCGGCTGTTGCGGATAGGGCTGCCCGGCACCCGGCTGCTGCTCCGGCGCAGGCGACAGCCATTGCCCCCGCGCGTCCTCGGGTCCCGCATACCTGGGGTCTCCGAGCTCATCGCTCCCCGGTGCTGAGCCATGGCCACCCGGTCCCACCACTGGACCCGCCTGTGGCACATTCCGCTGCTCCGGCGGAGGTGACAGCCACTGTCCCCGCGCCGCGTCCTCAGGTTCCCCATACCGCGGATCCCTGGGCCTATCGCTCTCCGGCGCCGAGCCATGGACACCCGGCCCCACCGCTGGACCCGCTTGCGGCACATAGCGCTGCGTCGCCTCATCCCCCGGCGCCGGCCAGTGCTCTCCCCGAACTCCGCCTTGGTGCTCTCCGCCACCACTGATCGGTGCACGGCCCCCCGGCCCCGCCGTCCCGTCCGCAGGCGCGCCATACGGGCTCTGCCAGGTGGGTTGGCCGGATGCCCCGCCGAGCGGGGCGGCTGTACTCGAGTGGGTTCCCGGAGCCGAATCGTGGGGTTGGCCGGTGCCTTCGGCGTGGCCGCCCGGTCCCGGCGTTCCGTCTGTGGGTGCGGGGCTCGGAGTGTGCCAGGCGGGTTGGCCGGTGGCTACGCTGCGTGGGCCGGTAACTCCGCCGGTTTGTGCGTGGCCGCCCGGCCCCGGTGTTCCGTCCGCGGGCGCTGCCCAAGAGTTGTTGTGCGGGCCGGTGTTACCGCTGGTGGGGGAGTGGGCGGCGGGGCGTCCGGAGTCACTGAGGGGTGCGCTGTTCGGCGCTTGGGCCTGGTTGATGCCTTCGAAGCCGGGGCCGAGGCTGGGGTGTGTCGATGCTGGAGGTTGTTCGCTGGGGAAACCCGTTGTGCCGCTTGCGTTGTCCGTGTCGGGGAAGCGGACGGCACTCTGTCCCTCGGACGCGGTCCGGTGCGGGGGCTCGTTCGATACCGGGGAGTTGTTGTCCGGCTGGGTAATACCGGGTTGTGCACGCTGTCCGGTGAAATCCGATGCCGCGGAGGTGGTTCCGGATGCGGCGGAAGGGGTTCGGCCGGCGTCGGGGGCGTTGCCGGGAATTCGGTTGGGGGCGGCGGGCGCACCGCTCGTCCCTGGGCCGTCGTTACGTGCGTCGCCCGGCTGCGGGGTGACGACCTGTGGGCCCGTTGTGTTTTCGCGTGGTGCGTACGCGGCGAAAGCCTGAGCCCCCGCCTCGCCGCCCGGGAATGCGGTGCCGGAGTCCACCGGGCCGTTGTCGCCACCGTGGGCCGCGCCTTGGGTGGGCGACGGCTGCTCGGTGGAGGCACGGTCGCCGGGAACGGCCCAACTCGGCGCGGGTCCGTCCGCTCGCGGGTTCCGCTCGTCGGGGAACGGGCTCAATCGAGGCGGGGGCGCAGGGGCCGACTCCGTGGGCGATGCGCCCGTATCCAGCCACTGCGGAACGGCCTCGTCCGAATGCGGGCGGCTCGGAGCGACGCCACCGGCTGCCGAACCAGTGCCCGAATCGTCAGTGCCCTCAGGCCTCGCCGAGTCCGGGCGCACACCCGGAGGCTCCGGCAACGGCGGCCGAGTACCCCGCTCGGGCGGCGGCGGCAAATCCGGCCGCCCGGCCGCATCAGTCCCGGAGCCCGGCAGCGCCGAGCCGGAAAACCCTTGCGGCGCAGGAGGATTAGACGGTGTCTGCCACGCCGGTTGCGATTCTCCAACAGGGGAAGAAGGCCGAGGCTCAGGGCTCAGCGGCTGCGCCGGTGCCTCCGGCCCAGCCCCTGTGGATGGCTGTGCACCCGCACCGGTCTGCCACGGAGCCTCCGGCGGCGCGGAAGCCTGCGGAGCCGACTGCCACGAGGGTTGCGGGTTCGGTCCGGATCCCCATGCGGCGTCGGGTAGGGGCGGGCGGCCCCACTCGGCGGGTGGCTCCTGGGAGTCGGACTTGTCCTTGCGCCAACCCAGCCGGCGCTTCTTGCCGCCTTCCGATTCCGACTTGTCCTCGGATTTGCGCTTGGCGCGCTTCTTCAGCGGCTCCTGCTCGGGAATGAGCTCCTCATGCGGCAGGTTCTGCACCGGAGCCTCGTAGCCGACCTGCGTGACATCGCTCTCGGACAGCCACGGCGGCAGCATGGGG
This sequence comes from Nocardia wallacei, assembly GCF_029868745.1. GTDB lineage: Bacteria > Actinomycetota > Actinomycetes > Mycobacteriales > Mycobacteriaceae > Nocardia > Nocardia wallacei_B. Next base: position 11,164 of record NZ_JARWOP010000374.1, read on the forward strand.
AGTTCGTTGTTACGACTCACGACTGCGCCTCGCTAGCGGTCGGGTTCGCCGTCGCCGAGCGCGCCGCCGCGACCGGTCGCTGGCTGCGCTGACTCACGGATCCCCCTGGATCTGCTGTACCTGGTACCTGGACAGGGCGTAGTTTACGCGAGCGCACACGGTCGCGATGGGCCGCGCTACCCAGGGCCGGGACACCGTACGGCAATCGTGACGCAGGCTGTGTCGGGGCACGATCTCGGCGGCGGACGCGCGCCGATCGGGGCGCATTTGGCCGTGAAGGACACGCGCAGGTAAGCTTGATCGGCGGTGCACCTACCCGCCGGTCGTTTCGTGTCCGCATGTTGCTTCCGGAGAGTATGTCACCAGGTCGATGCACGTGCACGCAAAACTGCAATGACAAGCTAGCCGAAGAGTTGGGCCCAGCCAGGGACCGGCGTAAACGGGATCGCGGAGGATATGGCGAAGAAAGACGGGGCCATCGAGGTCGAGGGTCGAGTTATCGAGCCGCTGCCCAATGCGATGTTCCGGATCGAGCTGGAGAACGGTCACAAGGTTCTCGCGCACATCAGCGGCAAGATGCGGCAGCACTACATTCGCATCCTGCCCGAGGACCGCGTGGTCGTGGAGCTGTCGCCTTACGACTTGTCCCGCGGCCGCATCGTCTACCGCTACAAGTGACCGCGCGCCGCGCGGTGTAAAGGACTTCCCCGGCCATCAGGTCCGGGGAAAAGCTGTGTTCACACCCCGTGAACCACAACCAGATTGGACGGACGTGAAGGTTCAGCCCAGCGTCAAGAAGATCTGCGAGAAGTGCAAGGTGATCCGCCGCAACGGCCGGGTCATGGTGATCTGCGACAACCTGCGCCACAAGCAGCGTCAGGGCTAGGGACCAGGGGCTCGCCCCGGGACCCAGCAGCACCGGCCAAGCACCGATCGTCGATCGGATTGGCACAAGAGAAGACCTCCCAGCGCCACTGGGTATCGACGAGCCCCGCAAGGGGGCGGATGCCCGAACACCCCCGGTACGGAGGCCGGGGCCCCATACGAGGGGACGGACAGGGAGCAGACCTCCGCAACGATAAGGAATTGCCACCATGGCACGTCTGATGGGCGTCGACCTTCCGCGCGACAAGCGCATGGAGGTCGCACTGACCTACATTTTCGGCATCGGCCGTACTCGCGCCAAGGAGGTCCTGGACCAGACCGGCATCAGCCCGGACCTGCGTTCGAAGGATCTCACCGACGACGACCTGACCAAGCTGCGCGACTACATCGAAGCGTCGGACTACAAGGTCGAGGGTGACCTGCGCCGCGAGGTGCAGGCCGACATCCGCCGCAAGATCGAGATCGGCTGCTACCAGGGCATCCGCCATCGTCGCCACCTGCCGGTGCGCGGCCAGCGGACCAAGACCAATGCGCGCACGCGCAAGGGTCCGAAGAAGACCGTCGCCGGCAAGAAGAAGTAGGGATAACCGATGCCTCCGAAGAGTCGGGCCTCCGGCCCCAAGAAGACCCAGAAGGCGCGTCGCCGGGACAAGAAGAACATCCCGCACGGCCACGCGCACATCAAGAGCACGTTCAACAACACCATCGTCTCGATCACCGACCCCGAGGGCAACGTCATCGCGTGGGCGTCGTCGGGTCACGTCGGGTTCAAGGGTTCGCGCAAGTCGACCCCGTTCGCCGCGCAGCTCGCTGCCGAGAACGCTGCCCGCAAGGCGCAGGAGAACGGCGTCAAGAAGGTCGACGTATTCGTCAAGGGCCCGGGTTCGGGCCGTGAGACCGCGATCCGCTCGCTGCAGGCCACCGGCCTCGAGGTGGGTTCGATTTCCGATGTCACCCCGCAGCCGCACAACGGCTGCCGTCCGCCCAAGCGGCGTCGCGTCTAGCGGGAAGGAAGGTAGAGAGATATGGCTCGTTACACCGGCCCCATCACCCGCAAGTCGCGTCGCCTGCGCGTCGACCTCGTCGGCGGTGATCAGGCGTTCGAACGTCGCCCCTACCCGCCCGGCCAGCATGGCCGCGCGCGGATCAAGGAGAGCGAGTACCTGGTCCAGCTGCAGGAGAAGCAGAAGGCTCGCTTCACCTACGGCGTCATGGAGAAGCAGTTCCGCCGCTACTACGAAGAGGCGAACCGCCGCAAGGGCCAGACCGGCCACAACATGCTGCAGCTGCTCGAGACCCGGCTGGACAACGTGGTCTACCGCGCCGGACTGGCCCGCACCCGCCGCCAGGCCCGCCAGCTGGTGAGCCACGGCCACCTGCTGGTCAACGGCAAGAAGGTCGACGTCCCCAGCTTCCAGGTCTCCCAGTACGACATCATCGATGTCAAGGAGAAGTCGCTGGGCACGCTGCCGTTCCAGGTGGCGCGCGAGACCCAGGGCGACCGCCCGATCCCGGGCTGGCTGCAGGTGGTGCCGAACCGGCTGCGGATCCTGGTCCACCAGTTGCCGGAGCGTGCGCAGATCGACGTGCCGATCAACGAACAGCTCATCGTCGAGTACTACTCGAAGTAAGGCTGAGCGTTGCTGCTGTCCCTCGGCATTCCAGCCTCGTCAACCCGGCATGGGTTTTGGGGGGGTAACCGATTCGGGCCAAAACAATACCGGAAGTAAGGGGGGGGTTGGCGCCGGACGAATTCTCGGCCGACACCCTGGTGTCGTTCTTCCGCGCCACCGGAACGGCCGCGGC
>NZ_JARWOP010000375.1 GCF_029868745.1 Nocardia wallacei
CCTGCGATCGGATGGTGACGAAGCTGCGTGGCAAGAAGGTCCGCGACGTCATTCCCGAGCGGTTGATCAAGGTGCCCGCGGCGAAGGCCGACGACACCATCCTCGAGGTGGCGGCCACCATGTCGCAGTACCGCAGCCCGCTGGTCGCGGTCATGAAGGAGGCCGAACTGATCGGAGTCATCACCGCTTCGCGCCTGCTGGCGGCGACACTGCACCACCACTGACCACGCCGCGCCGGCGGGGCGCGCTGTGAATGTTGTCCTCGCGGTCGCCGTTTTCGTCGTCGCCTACGCGCTGATCGCCACCGAACGCATCCACAAGACGACCGCCGCGCTCGGCGGCGCCGCGATCGTGCTGGCGCTCGGCGTGGTGGGGTCGGCCGACAGCTTCTTCTCCCACGAGACCGGGATCGACTGGGACGTCATCTTCCTGCTGCTCGGGATGATGATCATCGTCGGGATACTGCGGCAGACCGGCGTCTTCGAGTACACCGCGATCTGGGCCGCCAAGCGCGCCAAGGGTTCTCCGCTGCGGGTGATGATCCTGCTGACCCTCATCACGGCGGTGGCGTCGGCCTTTCTCGACAATGTGACCACCGTGCTGCTGATCGCGCCGGTGACGTTGCTGGTGTGTGATCGTCTCGACATCAACCCGTCGCCGTTTCTGATCGCCGAGGTTCTCGCCGCCAATATCGGCGGCGCCGCCACCCTGATCGGGGACCCGCCCAACATCATCATCGGCAGCCGGGCCGGCTTGACATTCAACGACTTCCTCGTCCACATGGCCCCGCTCGTGCTGGTGGAGCTGGCGGTGTTCACGCTGGTGCTGCCGTGGCTGTTCCGCGGCAGCTTCACCGTCGATCCCGACCGCGCCACCGACATCATGGCGCTGAACGAACGCGAAGCCATCCGCGACCGCGGACTACTGGTCAAATGCGGCCTCGTGCTGGCCGCGGTGTTCGCCGGGTTCATCGGGCACTCGCTGTTCCACATCGATCCCTCGGTGGTCGCGCTGCTCGGCGCGGGGATCCTCGTGCTGGTTTCCGGAGTGCCACAAGAGGAGTTCCTGTCGGCCGTCGAGTGGGACACGCTGTTGTTCTTCGCCGGACTGTTCGTCATGATCGGCGCGCTGGTGAAAACCGGTGTGATCGAGAATCTTTCCCGGCACGCGGTCGCGGCCACCGGCGGCAACGCGCTGGTGGCGGCCATGCTCATTCTCGTGGTGTCCGCGGTGCTGTCCGGGATCATCGACAATATTCCCTACGTCGCCACGATGAGCCCGCTGGTGGCCGAACTCGCCGGCGGCATGGAAGAACACGGCCACGCCCTGTGGTGGGCGCTGGCGGCGGGCGCGGACTTCGGCGGCAACCTCACCGCCGTCGGCGCCAGCGCCAATGTCGTCATGCTCGGCATCGCCAAACGCGCCGACACCCCGATCTCGTTCTGGGAATTCACCCGCAAGGGCGCCGTGGTCACAGCGATCACCATCACCATCGCCGCCCCCTACCTATGGCTCCGCTACTTCGTACTCGGCTGATCCGCCCCATCCTCGAACCCGTTGTCCTCGGACCGATCCCGATTACACCAGCGCAACACCAAGGCCCCCGCCACAAACACTCCGATCAGTGCCACCACGACCACCTCGGACATACAGCCACCGTACCGGCGATCACGACGCAGCCAGGCCGGATTCGCTCCGCAGAATTGCACGGCGTGTTCCGGTCCCGGCGCAAGGCTCGGCAGAGACAGACCGCCGATATCCTGGAATCAGCACGGCAGCGCACACATCACCGAATTGCGCAGTTTGATTCCCCGGTGTAGAGGCGGCGGACACCTGGGCGGCGACTTCTCCCCACACCGAATCCGACACCAGCCACCGGGATTCCCGGCAGCCACAGCAGGGCTTGCGAGGCGTAGAGCGCCGGGCGGGCAGGACCCAGGCCGACGTCACCGAATCGGAACGTGATCGCAGAGTGACCGTGTCGAGGTATTGGGTGACGGTGAGCGCGGTGAGCGCACGCTCGGACAGGTGTTCCATGACGCTGCGCTGCACTACCTCGGCGTAGCCGACGACGAACTCGGTGCCGCGGTCGAGCGCGAGCGCGCCGAAGTCGGCCGCCGTGTCCGGCCATACAGGCGTAACAGACCGTGTGGTGCGCGATCCTCGGCACCGGAGTATTCGCGGCGCACAGGGGTAGCCGCGAAATGGAAAAGAAGCAGCCGCACACTCCCGAGGAGGTTTCGATGGTTCAGTACGTGCGCGACCTGATGACCGAGAATGTGGTGACCCTGGCGCCGGATGCGACGGTGCGGCAAGCGGCACAAGCCATGCGCGACAACGATATCGGTGACGTACTCGTGGCGGACGGCGATCGGGTGCGGGCGATCGTCACCGATCGTGATCTCGTTGTTCGCGCGCTCGCCGACGCCGACGATCTCTCCGGTCGCCACCTCGGCGACGTCTGCAGCGACCAGTTGGTGACAGCGGCGCCGGACGAAGAACTCGACACCGCGGTCAACCGGATGCGCGAGCACGCGATCCGCCGTATCCCGGTCGTCGACGAGGGCCGCCCGGTAGGGGTCCTGTCGATCGGTGATGCCGCCATCGACCGCGATTCCGCCTCGGCGCTCGCCGATATCAGCGCCGCCCCGGGCAATACGTGAACGCCGTGACCGCCGGGGAGGAGGTGCGGATCCGGCTGGGCGAGGTCCGGCTCGACGCCCACGTGACGCGACCGGCGCGTGGCGGCGGCATCGTGGTCTTCGCCCACGGCAGCGGAAGCGGACGGCACAGTCCGCGTAACCGGCACGTCGCCTCGATCCTGCACCAGGCCGGGTTCGGCACGGTCCTGCTGGATCTGCTCACCCCCGACGAGGAACGCTACGACCTGCGCACCCGCGAGTTGCGTTTCGATATCGCGCTGCTCGCGGGCCGGGTCGCGGGCACCGTGGACTGGCTCGCCGACCAGCCCGGCACGCGGCAGTCGCCGGTGGGCCTGTTCGGCGCCAGTACCGGCGCGGCCGCGGCACTCGTCACCGCCGCGGAGCGACCCGCTGCCGTGCACGCCGTCGTATCGCGGGGTGGCCGAGCGGATCTGGCCGGTGACGCATTGACCCGGGTGCGCGCGCCGACCCTGTTGATCGTCGGCGAGCACGACCGCGAGGTCCTCGAACTCAACCGGCAGGCCATGCGGCGTATGGCCGTCGCGCCACGGCTGGAGATCGTGCGCGGCGCCGGGCACCTGTTCGAAGAACCGGGAACGCTCGACGAAGCCGCGCGCCTGTCATCGGAGTGGTTTCACCGCACTGTCGCCGGCAGCCCGACGACGCCACCCTCTTCCTGACGACACAACGCCGTTCAGACCCGGGTGACGCTGCGCGTCGCCGACTGTGATCACACCACAGTCGGCCCGCGCTGCATGTCTCGAGCAGCGCCGGCAATCCTTCGGGAGTCCGCTGACGGCGTGGTCATGACCTGGGCGGAGTGTGGTGGAAGTCGTGCCAGTCGCATAGCGCGGGACGCGTCGGGTACGCGGCGGGGTGAAGAACGTAGTGGAACCGTTCACCTGTGCGAAGGGAGGTATCGCCGGTGAAATACCAGGACCTGATCGAATCGGTACGCGACAACGCGCACCTAGCGGACAGTCAGCGGGCCCGCACCGCGGTGTCGGGAGTGCTGACCACGGTCGCCGGGCGCCTGTCACCACAGGCCCGGGACCGATACGCGCGACTTCTGCCGAATGCGCTCGAGGACACCATGACCGGTGCGCCGCAGCAGTACACGGGCGACGGCACGGCGCTGCTCACCGAGGTCGGCTACCTGCTCGGCGTCAGCCAGGAACGCGCCCGGTACATCACCCAAGCGGTCATCCACGCACTACGCGACCTCGAACCGGACGCCGTGGATCTCACCGAGCACCTCGACCCCGACACCGCCGCCACCCTCGCACCCGCCGGCGAATCACCGGACCGGGCGACGGCCAGGGTACGCACCGCCGAACACACCCCACTGGCAGCCGACGAGATCGACCGAGCACTGACCGATCTCCCCGAATGGCGCGGTGACACCAGCGAGATCCGGCGCACTGTCGAGCTCCCCGCCGACCGCCACGACCTGGTCATCGACCACGTGCACCGCGCCGCCCGCGACCACGACACCCATACCGACATCCGCCGCGACGCCACCACCCTCACCTTCCGCCTGTCGACCGGCCACCCACCGGCCGTCACCGAGCGCGACCTGCGTCTCGCCGCACGCATCGATGACATCGTGGCGACAGTCGGATCGGGCGGACACCCCCGACGCTGACCGCCGTGGAACGTTGACACCGGACAGTCGGCACTTTCGTGCCGAGATAGTCCGCACGACAGCACTTTCGAATCCTGGCCCCGGCACTGATGTGTCGCGCGATGCGCGTCGGGCTGTACGTGGATATGACCGAGTTCGTCCGCGCTCCGGATCCCGAGGTGGCCGTTGAGTGAGTGGCCCCCAGGTAGTCTGGCCTGTTCGACTACCGTGACCGGATGTTCCCCCGGCCGTGGATGCGCCGGTGCGCGTGTACGTGGCCGCCCATGCGGCGATAACCAGTCGATAATGATCGGATGACAGAGCGCGAGAACGTGTCGCGGGCCGAGTTGGACCTCGTCGAGCATGTGGTCGGGGTCGGCGATCCGCTGGCCGTGGGCCGATTCCGCTACTGGTTCGGCAGTCGGCGGTGGGAATGGTCGGCGGAGGTCGCGCGGATGCACGGCCACCCGCCGGGCACCGAGCCCACTACCGCGTTGCTGCTCTCGCACAAACACCCCGACGATCGGGACCGCCTCGAAGCATGGATCACCTCCGTCGAGGACGGCGGCGCGTTCTCCAGCCGCCACCGCATCATCGACGCCGCCGGGCAGGTGCGGGAAGTCCTCGTCGTGTCCGAGCCGATGACCGACGAACGCGGCGCGGTGATCGGGACCCAGGGCTACTACATCGACCTGTCGGTCGCCGCGGCCGAGTACCGCAAGGAAGTACTCGACGACGTCCTGCCACAACTCGTCGACGCCCGCGCGGTCATCGAACAGGCCAAAGGCGCACTGATGCTCGGCTACGGCATCAACGCCGACCAGGCGTTCGCGGTACTGCGGTGGCGCTCGCAGGAGACCAACACCAATCTCCGCGCGATAGCCGAGCGTCTGGTCGCGACGCTACGCGACGTGTCCAGCGACGAGACGAGGCTCCGATCCCGGCTCGACCACGCCCTGCTGACTGCGCATCGCCGCGTCGGAACGACGTCCGGGTGAGCGCCCACGCCGTGGTTCTTCGCATAGCGGATTCAGTAGATGTGCCGAGGCGGCACCGGCGAGACAAGCAGGTGTCGTGCGGCGACGGCACCGGTATCGGCGAGTGAGTTCCGCTGAGCCTCGATGATCACAGCCCGCATGGCGGCCGACGTCGTTCGATGCGCCCGAGCCAATCGCCGTAGCCGGGCTCACGCGGTCTCATGACCAGGCATTCGATGAACCTGTGACAAGATCACCCACGCCGGAGGACCGGGCGCTGTGTTGATCGGGGACGACCGGCGCACCCTGCACGACGTCTCACCGGTACGTCCGGAGCGGACGGCACACCACGATGTACGAGCGGTGGCCTGCACTGGCAACACCATTCAAGACAGCCGCGCAACCCAGCAGCCGGTTTCAGCCGCGACACCCAGGGTAGGCCCCAGCCGAGAGCACCTCTGCGGTTCGAAGGAGGCGAGCATGAGCACCGGCAAATCCCTTCCGCTACCCGACTATGACCAGCTCACGGTCGGGTCGATCGAGCATCGAGCCCGATCCCTCGAACTCGACCAAGTGCGCCAACTGCTCGAACACGAGCGTGTCACCGCACAGCGGCCCCGGGTCATCGAAATCTTGTCAGCACGGGCCGAGCAACTGCAGCAGGGTGCGCAGCCCTCCGGCGGTGACCCGGCCAACGCCCCACCGGTCACCGGCGAGAAGGGCGACTCCCCCGCCAATCCCGCCCGGTCCCCCGCCGACAACACGCCCCTGCGCCACGGTGTCGCCGAACAAACACCGGCACGCGGAAAACCCTGACACCCAACCACACTCGGCACCCGGCCATGCCGCCAGCAGCTCGCGCCGGGCAGCCGGTCGCCGTGAAATCGCGTCCTCGGCGCCACGCCAAGAATGGGCCACGCCTGGTCGGTGGGCCGGCGGGAGTTACTCGCCGGTGACGGCGGGTAACCGGGGGAGTGAAGTCGTTTCCTATGCCCAGGAGTTGTGATGACACAGGCCATAGAGATGCTCGATACCTACCCCGCCGGACTCGGCGACATCGACAAGACCCTCTTGGCACGCTGCATCGAAGACTGTTTCACCTGCGCTCAAACCTGCACCGCCTGCGCGGACGCCTGCCTGAGCGAAACAGACCCGGCCCGGCTGACCGGTTGTATCAGGCAGAACCTCGATTGCGCCGACATCTGCACCAGCACAGGCCGAGTGCTGTCACGCCAAACTGCGTTCGATACCGCACTGGCAGGGTTGGTGTTACGGACGTGCCTGTCGGTATGCAGCTCCTGCGCCGACGAATGCGAGACCCACGCCGCACACATGGAACACTGCCGCATCTGCGCACAGGCATGCCGCCGATGCGAACGGTCCTGCAACGAACTCATTCTCGCCATCGGGTGAAACCGCACGACACTTCACGACCGCCAGGTCGGCGGACGCGGACGCCGATCGACCCGGCAGGGAGGTTCCGCTCCACATTATCGGCCTCTGGGTGTGGGGACCGGCCGATGTTCGAAGCTGCTGGGCGACGTCCGGCCTCAGGGTGCGATGCCGGTGAGGGAGAAGAACTCCGGTCGCAGGGTGGCGGCGAACCCGTATCTACCCGAGTGCAACGACAGAGTCGCGGCAAGGCCCCACCGGCTCAATCGCCGAGCGGCATCAATCCGACTTCGGATACCTGAATCCCGCTTCGATCGTCAGCTTCCCCCACGAAAACCGCTGGTCGACGCCGGTCCCATCCTTATAGTGCCCCGCCGGGGGCACCAACCTGCGACACCGTTTCCTCAGGTCAGCGCGGTTGAAGTGTCATCCATCGGGAGGGCCCCGACGTTTTCCCAGGTCGCAGGTCGCAGGTTCGAGCCCTCCGGGGTGCCAACCTGCGACAGATTTCCGCATGTCGGCCAAATAACCGCGGCGGCGCGGGACGAAACAACTTCCCGGTTTCATCAATTCACGCCACGCCAATCCGTATCCGCACCGCCGACCCGCCCAGCCCATAGACGGAGGCCGGACAGCGGCGTCGAACCGTGAAATCGTGGCGGGGTACATCGACGCTACGGGTTGTCGGAACGTCTGAGTGCCCCGGTCGGCAGCACATTTGGCCTCGAACTGGTCACTGGCACAGTGCGGCGGTCGGTTGCCGCGGGGCGACGTCCAGATGCGCACCGGTGATCGGCGTCCGACTCCCGCACGAGTCTCCCCGTTGGCTATACGTCCGGTTCGGCGGGTGCGAAGACCGGGACGTATTCATGGGATTCGGCCGGGCCGGACTTCGGAAATACCGCTCGTACTCGAAGGCCTGCTGCGACCGCGTCTCGGTCGATGTCGACGAGTTGGGTCCACCACCATGGCCCCTCGTCCAGTTCGACCAAGGCGATCGTGAGTTCGAGTGGTGTGTCGGCTGCCCGTTGGGGCACGAACGCCCACGACACGACCCGCCCTCGCCCCGAAGCCTCGAACCATTCCAGATCGGTGTTTCCCGCACTGTCCTGTACCGCCGAGGGGGTCACGACTTCGCCGGACACCAGGGATCTGCGTAGCAGGAAGACGCCGCGCGCGGTCCCGTCGAAGAATGCCGCTGTGGCGGAGTCTCGGACAACAGGTTGAATGTGCATGGTTCGGGCGCCCTTCGACGAATTCACGAGCCCACGATCAGGGTCGAGTGGTGGTCGAGAATTCCGCCGTTGCCGGAGACCAAGATCAGTTCGCGCTTCTCTTGCTGCCTCGCACCGGCCTGTCCCCGCGCCTGCAGGATCGCCTCAGACAACGGCGTCATGCCCCACATGTAGTACGAAGACAGTTGTCCCCCACCGGTATTCATCTTCAGCTTGCCGTCCGGGCCGATGTTCCCCGGAGTCGACACGAACGGGCCGCCTTCGCCCTTGCCGCAGAAGCCGTAGTCCTCGAGGGTCACGAGAGCCGTGTAGGTGTAGCAGTCGTAGATCTCGACGATATCGATGTCATCGGTGGTGACCCCGGCCATCGCCATTGCGGCCGGTCCCGATTGTGCCGCACCCGTCATCAGACCGAAGTCGTCGTTGCGTCGCAATCTCGTACCGGGATGACTTTGCGCCCACCCGAGAACATGCACCGGGGGCTGCTTCAGGTCGCGGGCGCGTTCGGCGGTGGTCACCACCACCGCGATCCCGCCATTCGATACCAGGCAGCAATCGAAGAGATGGAACGGAGCGCTGACGATCCGCGAATGCTGGTGATCTTCGATGGTGATGGGCAAACGCATCTGCGCCAGCGGATTGAGCACCGCCCATTCACGCTGGGCAACGGCGATCGCGCCGAGTTGCTCGGACGTTGTCCCATATTCGAGCATGTGGCGCCGCGCGGCCAGGGAATAGAGCACGTTCGGGGTTACGGCGCCCGTCGATCGCTGGAGTCCCGCCCAACCCGAGTGGGTTCGGTGGCCGTCGGAATAGGCGTGGCCGGCGCCCATGCCTTCCTCGAGTGGAGCGTCGGCGAAGACGCATACGACGACCTCGGCCATTCCGGCCTGCACGGCCATCGAAGCGACCTGAACCATCGCCCCTGCTGTCGATCCGAATGCCTGCATCTGGCTCAGCAGTTCGAGATCGCGCAGGTTGAGGTCGACTTGCAGTCCGAGGCCGACATCGTTGGTCACACCCGCCGAAACAAGGAGGCCGTCGACATCCGAAAGACGCAAACCGGCATCGGCTACCGCCAGCCGCACAGCCTCCGCGGCGAACTGACTACTGCTCTTGCCGTACACCTTTCCGAGTTCGGTCATACCGAGGCCGGCGATGACCGCCGACCGTGCGGCGCGGGATCGTTGTTTCATCGTCCTGCCCAGTTCGGTGTCCGTTTTTCGACGAATGCTCGAAGTCCCTCCTGCGCATCCTGCGAGCGCCGCACGCAGGCTGCCTCGAGGCGATTGCGGGCCCAATCGGCCTCGTCACGCTCTACCGATCCGTCGGTAATTCCGCCCGCGATCCGTTTGGTCGCCTGCACGGCCAACGGGGCATTCGCGGCGATGACTTCGGCCAGCTCGAGCGCCGCCGGAAGCACCTCGGCCTGTGGTACGACCCGAGTGACGAGCCCCAGCTCGAATGCCCGCGCGGCCGAGATCTGCGCGCCGGTGAACGCCATCTCCAGGGCGACTTTGCGTGGAATCTGCTGCGCCAATCGGAACGCGCCGCCGGCTGCCGCCACCAGACCGCGGCGCACCTCGGGAAGACCGAACTCGGCCGTGTCCGCGGCAACGACCAAGTCGCTGGCGAGGGCCAATTCGGTGCCGCCGCCGAGAGCGAATCCGTTGACCGCCGCGATGGTCGGCTTACTGACCGGATGATTGACATACCCGGCGAAACCCCAGCGCGCGCGGCGGCCCTGAGGGTGAATATCTTCCCCCGCCGCCAGTGCTTTCAGATCTGCTCCGGCACAGAATGCGCGGTCGCCCGCACCGGTCAAGACGATCGCCCGCACCGCTGGATCGGCCTCGGCGGCGTCAAGCGCCTCACCGATGGACTCGGCGACGAGCCGGTTGACGCTATTGCGGGCTTGTGGTCGGTTGATCGTGATCAAGAGGACATTGCCGCGCAGTTGGGTAAGAACCTCACCGGTGTGCGGTTCGCCCCCGCTCGCATTCATTCGATACCCCTCGCGCATCGCCGGTTACTCCCTTGAAGGCGTCGTGACGACAACCAGACCACCTCGACACAGCCCTGCCATGGACTACCCACAATACTGACACATTTGGTCCAAATTAGGAAACGGCCGACCGCCCGCCGCACTACTCCGAGTACCAGCGCCCCGTGAAAGACGGCGCCGTTCTGGCCTTGAAGGCCTTCATGCCGATCTCGATGTCCTCGCCGGCGAAGTTCACCGCTTGCGCGATCGCCTCCGCCTCGAGACTCGTAGCGAAATCCGCGCCCGCCGCCTGGTGCAGGAGTGACTTGGTCAACGACAGCGCGACCGGCGGCCCGGCCGCCAGGCGCGCGGCGAGCGACTCGACGACAGCATCGAGCTCTTCGGGCTCGACCACCCGGGTGGCCAGCCCCAATCGTTCCACCTCGGCGGCATCGAGAAGATCGCCGGTCATCATCAACAACTTCGCCTTCTGCATCCCGATCAGGCGCGGCAGCAGCCACGAACCGCCGACGTCGACGGACAGCCCTCGCCGCGGAAAGACCTGCGCGAACGTCGCATTACTCGAGCAGATGACGAAATCGCAGCACAACGCGAGGTTCCAGCCGCCACCGATCGCCGGACCCGGCACCTTGGCGATCGTCGGCTTCGGAAAGTCGTGCAGCGCCACGGCCGTGGCGGAGATTATCCGCATGCGGTCCAGCGGGTGCGCGGGACCGTCGGCCCCCAGTTGACCGCCGGAGGAGAACACCCCGCCGGCACCCGTCAGAACCACCGCGCGCACGCTCGTATCATGCTTGGCGTCGTCGAGCGCCGAGGCAAGACGACGCCACTGGTCGGCATCGAGCGCGTTCCGCACCGCGGGTCTGTTCATGATCAGCGTGCGGACTCCGCCGACCTGCTCGACTTCCAATTCTTTCGGCGTCGGACCGTTCGGCTGGGTCATGAGACTGCCTCTCGATAGGTGGGGCCGGAACCGGCATCCGCCCTTTCTGGACGAAACTAATCAGAAATATACCCACCGAGACCGCGATCGTCGCACGAGGGCCGGTCGGACGGCTTCGCCGACATGCGAATCACGGTATGGTGCAGACTATGACGTCATCGTCGCGCGCCGTCGGACGACCGCGGGTACCTAATTTGGACGAGCGTGTCCTGGATGCCGCCCGGACGGTGTACGGCGACCGCGGCTGGAGCGGTTTCACCGTGGACGAAGTCGCGAAACGAGCCGGCGTGGGCAAGGGTTCGCTGTACCTGCGTTGGCCCAACAAGGCGGCGTTGCTGGTCGACGCGGTTCGCTCGGCCGCCCCATCGGTCGGAAACATCAACCTCGGCAACCTCGAGCTGGACCTCCGGGAGTTCGCCAGGCAGTGGATGGCGTTCGTGCAGAGCATCGAAGGGTTGATGACCAGCCGCCTCCTGATGGACCGGCAGTCCAACAAGGAACTGGCCGAAGTCATCGGCGAACTCGACTATCCGGACTACATTCGCGCGACCCGAGCCCTGGTCCGGCGCGCGATCGAGCGTGGCGAGATCGACCCCGGCATCACCCCCACCCTCATCGCCGATCTCGTCGCGGGCGCCATCACCACCCACGTCCGCAGCACCCCGCCGGGACTGGCCGAGGTGGCACACACCGAAAGCTATTTGACGCAACTCGTGGACACCGTGCTGCGAGGTGTGGGCTATCGAAATCCCCCGGCTGAAGACTCCCCATCGCTGTAACCGCGACGAGCTGAGCCCTCGGGCTGTCCATGCCACCCTCCATTACCGACTAATGTCGTCCATATTATGATCGGTCCATCCACGTGAGCCCAGCCCGGCAGGACCTCACTCGACAAGCACGGAGGTATGAACATGCAGGTGTCTCTTGCGGGGAAGGTCGCTCTGGTAACCGGGTCGGGGCAGGGCATCGGGGCCGCCATCGCCGCTCAGCTGGCACACTCCGGCGCCGAAGTGGCCGTCTGCGATCTGAAGAGTGACCGCGCCGAGTCCGTGGCGCGGAACTTGTCGGAGCAGGGGCTGCGTGCGCACGGGTTCACCTGCGATGTGACTTCACCCGAGGCGGTGTCGGCACTCACGCGCAGCATCACCGCCGAACTCGGTCCCATCGACATCGTCGTGAACAATGTGGGATGGGCGGGCGACGATCCGTTCGTCTCATTGAGTGTGGAGCAGATCCGCAATCTGGTCGATGTGAATCTGATGTCGACGATATTCGTCTGCCACGAAGTGGGCGCGACCATGATCGAACGTGGCGCCGGGCGAATCATCAACATCGCCAGTGACGCCGGGCGGGTCGGCAGCGGCGGACAGGCCGTCTACGCCGCGACGAAGGGCGGAGTCATCGCCTTCACCAAATCCTTGGCACGCGAGTGGGCCAAGCGCGGCATCACCGCGAACTGCGTATCCCCCGGCGCCACCGACACACCGCTGTGGGTCGACGACACCTCCGACCGCATCAAGTCCATGCTGTTGTCCACCATCCCCCTCAAACGAGTCGGCCGGACCGAGGAAATCGCCACGGCCGTCACGTTTCTCGTCTCCGATCAAGCCGCCTATATCACCGGTCAGGTGCTCAGCGTCAGCGGCGGCTTGACCATGGTCGATTGACCGGATACCCGCGAAAGGCCCGCACTCATGTCCGTGGAAGACAAACTTGCCATAATCGAGCTGAACCATCGCTCGCTGGGCGGCCGAAGTGTTCAATGTCGTTTACGAAGACCTGTACCGGAAAGTCGACTCCGCGTGGCTGATCGCCAAACGGGTGCTCGTCAAGACCTTCGAACCGGAGCAGGTCACACCCGCCTCGGAATCCGCGGCCTAGCGCACCAAAGGCCGCAGGTCACCCTGCGGCCTTTGCCGGCATTTCCCCGAAGTCTTTAAATCGCGGGGATGATCGGCACGGTTATCCGCGACAGATGCGTGGCATCGTGATAGATCGTCTGATGGGCGATTCGATGTTCGGTCGCCGTAACCGGATCATCTCCGGTGTTGAGGTTGCGATCCCACCGCGGAAAGTTGCTCGAAGTGACGTGAATTCGCAGCCGATGGCCACTCTTGATCACGATGCTGGTCGACCACAGGTCGACGTCGATCTCATCGATGCGTCCGCTCTCGGTCCGGACGCGCGTGATGCCGTCCACGATGTTGAGCGAACGGCCTTGTCCGTCGACCTCGCACAATCGCACTACCCAGTCGGTCGAAGGAGCGTCGGTAGCTGCGAAGAGTGTGACACCGATCCGGCCTGTGATCTCCATATCCTCGGTGAGTGGATCGGTGCTGAATACCAGCACGTCATCGCGCGTCTCGACTGCCTGCTGCTCGCGGGGACCCGCGGGAAAACTGCCTGCGATGATCATGGCGCCGCCGGTGGTCGGCACGGGGTCGGCCGGATTGTAAACGTAGGTCGAGGTCGCCTGCTCATCGGTCGGTGTGGACAGGGACAGCCGCCCGCCGGAGTGGAGGAAGAACTCGGTGGGGCGAGCCCTGGCGAGTGGCCAGTGATCCTCGTGGCGCCACTTATTGATACCCATGACGAAGATATCCACGCCGGACTGATGGTTCGCGTCGGCCGGAAGGTCGGCGAGGAAATGGTCGAACCAGTCCAGTTGCACTCCGGTCATCGTCCCGTCGCCACTGGGCAGCGCGACCGACCCCAAGCCGTAGTTCGCCTCGCCCAAGAGGCCGGGCGTGACGGAGGCACTGCTCCGGTGTTCCCACGGCCCGACAATCAAGCGCGCAGTGAGTCCTTGTTCGCGCGCGGCGATGTAATTGTCGACCGTGCCCTGCTGGAAAGAGTCGTACCAGCCGGCGATGTTCAGCGATGGAACCAAGACTTCCCCGTGCCGGCCGGCAACTCGGGCCTCAGCGATCGTCGCGGGCTCACGCAACCCGCGCTCCAGTCCGGTGTCGGGCAGGCCTGTGCGAGCCACAGCCGGCGACGCGCCGGATGGCAACTCCCAGTAGGTCGTTTCAGCGATGCGATCGAAATCCGCAACGCTGATGCCGAGCTTCTCGAGCAATTCCTCGGGATCGGTGGCGATCTTCGGATAGTGGGCTATCGACTGCATCAGCGACCACCACACGTTCACTCCGAACTCCAGTGCGCCGCCACGGAAGAAGAGCCCGTCCTCGGGATCGCACCAGGTAATCTGCGGTGCGATCGCCTTCAGGTGGGGCGGCTGCGTAACAGCCGCGGACCACTGGGTACTGCCGGTGTAGCTGCCGCCGAACATTCCGACTCTGCCATTGCTGCCGGGTAGGTTCGCGGCCCACTCGACGGTGTCATAGCCGTCGGCATGCTCGTGAGCCCACGGCAGCCATTCACCGTCGGAGGCGAACCGGCCTCGCGTGTCCTGCTGCACGACGATGTACCCACGCCGCACCGCCTTCAGCGTGTCGAGTACGAATCCCGCCATCGGCGACGTCTTGTCATAAGGCGTGCGCTGCACCAAAACCGGCCACGGGCCAGCGCCCGAAGGTCGGTATACGTCTGCTCTGAGAACCACACCATCGCGCATCGGCACGGGGAGGTCGAACTCGATCGCCGCCTGACCGATTGCGGTCATACCACCGTCCACCCGCCATCGATGACAAGCGTTTGCCCGGTCATGTAGGACGATGCGTCGCTGGCGAGGAACACCAGGGCGCCGTTGAGTTCGTCTTCGCGGCCGCCGCGCCGCATCGGCATGCGACGGAATCTGCGCTCGCCGGCGCTGCTGGCGAACAGTTCTTCGGTGAGTTCGCTCGGAAAGTATCCCGGCGCGAGGGCGTTGACCCGGATGCCGCGATCGGCCCACTGTGCGGCGAGCTCGCGAGTCAGACTGGTCACGGCTCCCTTGCTGGCGCAGTATCCCGCCTGCGGGATTGACCAGCTGGCCACGAAGCTGTTGATCGAAGCGATATTGATAATGGTTCCCCGGCGCTGTTCCAGCATGTGCCTACCGGCGAGGTGACACAGGCGGTAGAGCGCGACCAGGTTGACGTCCAGTACTTTGCTGAACGTTTCGACATCCTCGTCTTCGGCCGGCTGAATCGAGGTGGTACCGGCATTGTTGACAACGATGTCGATCGCGCCGCGCCATTCGAGGGTGCGGTCGAGGACATCCCGGGCCTGGTCTTCCTTCGTCACGTCCGCCGAGACGGCGAGCATCCGCCCGGGATATTTGTCGACCAGGGCGCGGAGTTGCTCGGTACGACGAGCCGCGACGACGACGTATGCACCGCGTTCGGCCATCGCGGTGGCGAATTGCCGACCGAGCCCCGAGCTTGCCCCGGTGACAATCGCCACTTTGTCGCGGATATCGAACAAAGGATCGGCGATTCGGGGCTCGATGGATGTGGAATTTTCCATCTGCCGTCAGGCTCGCTTGCCGAGTGCGCCGAAGGCCTCGTAAGCGAGCCCCAGCCCGAGCAGTTCGAGAACCTGCTTCTTGAGGGGCTGAACCATGAGGGCACGGGTGAAGCGAAGGGTCGTATCCGATTTCGCCGCAACGCCCCGCGCGATCTCGCGTGCGCGATCGAGCACCTGATCCTGGGGAAGAACCTCCTTGACGAGGCCCCAGCGAAGCGCTTCCGCGGCCGTGATGGCCTCGCCGGAGAGCATGTAGGAACGTGCGCGGTTGATCCCGAGCAGCATGGTCGTCCAGATGTGGGAGCCGTCGCCCGGCGCCATGTCCTCGAACTCGAAATGTCCCGAGTCTTCGAACGACGCCGTGTCCGAGGCGATGATGATGTCGGAGAACAACGGGATCTCGCAGTGCCGGCGTGCGGGGCCGTTCACCGCCGCGATCACCGGGACCTGAATGTCCAGCAGGGCGTTGACCATTTCCCGGTGATCAGTCCAGGCATCCTGCTCCCAGACGGAATACTCCTGAGAGAAATCAGGGATCACCGTCATGATCTGCCCACTGTCGGCCGTCGGCCGCGGACCGATGAACTCGTCACCGGTTCCGGTGATGAGCACGACCCGGTTTCCACGATCGAGCGCTATCTCCCGGAAAGCTCGGGTCAATTCGCGGTGCGCGGGTACCAACAGCTGCAACGAGTCGCCGTCGGTCTGTAGTCGCATCTCGAGGATGCCGTTCTCATCGCGCGAGAACTCGAAGTTCTCGTACTTGTCGCGATAGTCGTCGAGTACTGTCATTTCAGCCATCTCCTGTTGGTTTATTACACCGAATTCTCGAGTGTCTCTCTCAGCATCTTCTTGTCGAATTTCCCCGTGCTGTTCCGCGGAATTTTCTCGACAAGCCGGAATTCTTCGGGGATCCACCACTTCGCCACGCGATCCGCCAGGTGGTCGCGTAGTTCGTCGGCGCCGATCCGTCCGTCGGTCACGACGAATGCGGCGGGGCGCTCACCCCAGCGGTCATCCGGACGTCCGACCACGGCGGCCTCGTGCACCGACGGGTGAGCCATCAGCGCCGACTCGAGGTCCACGGAACTGATCCACTCGCCGCCGGACTTGATCGCGTCCTTGAGCCGATCGGTAATCCGGACCCACCCGTTCGGGTCGATGGTCCCGACGTCCCCGGTCCGCAACCAGCCGTCGTGAAACTTGTCCGCGCCGACCTCCGGTCCGAGATAGGAGCTGGCGACCATGGGGCCACGAATCTCCAACTCGCCCATAGTGATTCCGTCTCGGGGCAGCTCCGCGCCGTCCTCGGCGACCGCACGCATCTCGTAGAGGGGCGAGATGCGGCCGGCCGACGCGCGCGCCCGCCACCCCGAGTCGGTGTCGACCATGGCGGACGGTGCGACCATGGTGGCTCCCGGGAAGACCTCGGTCATCCCCCAGCCTTGGACGAAGTCGATCCCGAGGGCGGCGTAGGCGCGCATGAGCGTTTCGGGAACCGCGGTGCCGCCGCCGACGATGGTCCGCAGGCTCGACAGCTCGGCCGGTGCGCCCGACCGAACGATCCGCAGCAGGTCCATCCACACCGTGGGGACCCCGCCGGCCCAGGTCACGCGGTGCTCGGAAATCAACTCGGCGACCGCCTCGGGCGCGAGATCGGGCCCGGGCAGAACCATGTCGGCGCCGGTGAGCCCACAGATGAAGGGCAGGCCCCAGCCCAGCGCATGGAAAAGCGGGACCAACCCGAGGACGACGTCCGGTTCACCGATCCGGAAGACGTCACTGCCCGCCATGGACAAGGCGTGCAGCACGATCGACCGATGGGAGTACAGGACGCCCTTCGGCTTCCCGGTCGTGCCGGAGGTGTAGCAGAGCGCCGCGGCGGCCCGCTCGTCGACATCGATCGGCGGCATCGGAACGCCGACCCGCGCGACCAGCTCCTCGAAACCGACCTCGCCGGGCGCGAGATCCGCGGCGGCGGCACCGATGACCACAACATGCCGCAGGTGCGGCAACCGGTGCCGCAGACCATCGATCTGCGCCCGGAAAGCGGACTCGACGATCAGCACGGTGTCGTGGGCGTGATTGATCGTGTACACCAACTGGTCTTCGTGCAAACGCGGGTTGGCCGTGTGCAATACCGCGCCCATACCCATCACCGCGTAGTAGATCTCGAGGTGCTCCTGGGTATTCCACGCCAGACTGCCGACCCGATCCCCGGGCCGCACGCCCAACCGCGCCAACGCCGCCGCGAGTCGCTCCGCACGGTCGAGCACCTCACCGAAGGTGGTCGACCGCGACGGCCCGCCAGGGCGGCTCGCCGACCTCGAAATCACTGTCGACCCGTGATGGATCGTGCGCATCCGCCGCAAGAGCAGTGCGATATTCAGATCGACGTCCATCATGAGTCCGGGCGGCAATTGCTCCGGCGCGCTCATCGTTCGACCGAAGCGGCCGCGCGTCGGCGGGCCCGAGCCTCGAGCGCGTCGTTGAGCAGACGCTGGTGGTCGGGCGACACGGCGGACACGCGCTCGGCCTGAAAACCCAGATCCAGCGTCACGCTCGACAACATGTGCAATATCGCGTTGAGCGCCTTCTTCGTGCCTTGCACCGCGACATACGGCGCGGCCGCCATCCGTTCGGCCACCTCCATGGCCCGCGGCACCACCTCATCCGCCGGACACGCCTCGGTGACCAGACCCCATTCGGCGGCCACCCGGCCCACCACCGGATCCCCGGTGAGCAGATACCGCTTGGCCCGTGCCATGCCCACCAGAATCGGCCACATCATCGCCCCGCCGTCGCCGGCGACAAGACCGATCGCCACATGCGGATCCGACAACCGCGCTTCCTCGGCCACGATGCTGAAATCGCTCATCAACGCCATCGTGAAGCCATAACCCGCCGCGGCGCCGTTGACCGCCGCGATCACCGGCTGCGGCACGTTCAGCAGATCATCGACGATCTTTTTCGCCTCGAAAAACGTGGTTTCCCTCGTCACCGGCGTCTCCCCCGCGATCCACTCCAAATCGCCTCCGGCACAGAACGCACGTCCCGCACCGGTCAACACCACCGCCCGCACCCGGCGGTCCATACCGATATCGGCGAAAACGGTCGACAATTCACGATGAAACTCGGCATCGATCGCATTCAACTTCTCGGCGCGCAGGAACGTCACCGTGAGCACACCACTGCTCGACAGATCGAATCCCATGGTCCGATATTTCTCATACATCGTCGGTAACTCCTTCTTCATCGCATGGACGAAATTCCCAGGTCCTCGAGAATTTGCGCACCGATGCCGTAGTCGCGGGAATCGGCAGGTACCCCGAGTCGCAAATCGGCTCCCGCATCCTGCAATTGGTAGGTCTGTAATTTGTGCAGGAGCCCGATCCCGTGACCCTCGTGGCCACGCAGATACAGCACGACTCCCCGGCCTTCCCGGGCGACCGTCTCGAGCGCGGTATCGAGTCGAGGTCCGCAGTCGCAGCGCAACGACCCGAATACGTCACCCGTGAGACATTCCGAATGGACGCGGACGAGCACGTCATTTTCTTCGCGGCCCGGGCCGGCGAGGTCTCCGCAGACCAAGGCGACATGCTCGAGGTCGTCGTACCTGCTTCGGTAGCCCACCGCCCGGAAGAGGCCGTGAGCAGTCGGAATACGCGCCTCGGCGACACGCACCACGAGCTTCTCGTGCCTGCGGCGCCAGGCGATGAGGTCCGCGATCGAGATGAGCGCGAGTCCGTATTCGTCGGCGAAAACGCGCAGTTCGCCGGTGCGGGCCATCGCGCCGGGGTCCGTGCGGCTCACGATCTCGCAGATGACGCCCGCCGGCTGCAGACCAGCCATCCGGGCCAGATCGACAGCGGCTTCCGTGTGACCGGGGCGGCACAGCACACCGCCTTCTCGCGCACGCAGGGGCAGCACGTGGCCGGGCCGGGTGAAGTCGCCGATGCCGGTGGTCGGGTCGGCGAGCAAACGCACGGTCGCGGCTCGGTCGGCCGCGGAGATACCGGTTCCGATCCCTTCCCGCGCATCGACCGTGACCGTAAACGCGGTGCCGTACTTGTCCTGGTTGACGGCATACATCGGGGGCAGGCCAAGACGGTCGCAGTCGTCGCCGGCCAACGGGACACACAGATATCCGGACGTATGGCGAACCATGAACGCCACAAGTTCGGGAGTCGCCTTCTCGGCGGCGAAGATCAGATCGCCCTCGTTCTCACGATCCTCGTCGTCCACCACCACCACGGGTTTGCCCGCGGCGATGTCGGCGATCGCACGCTCGATACCGTCGAATCTCGTCACGTGATCACCTATCGACGTCCACAGACCGAGCGTCGACGAGCTCGCGGAACTTCGCGCCGTGCCAGATGAGCGGCTCGTTGTCACCGACGCCGAGTTTGTTCACCTCGAGCAGCGCCAACCAGTGGTCGCCCGCCTCGGAAACCGAGTGGACCGAGCACTCCAACCACAACGACGCACCCTCGAGGAAAACCGCGCCGCGGTCGCCGACCTCGATCGCGACCTGCTCGAACCGCGCGGCGCGATCCTTACTCGCCAGCTTGCGGGTCAACTCGCTCTGCCCCCTGCCCAAGATCGACACTCCGAGCGCGTCGGCATCCTTGATCAGCGGCCATGTCTCCGACGTCTTCTGCACGGCGACCGCGCCCAGACACGGATCGAGTGATACTCCGACCATGAACGACGAGGCGACCAGCGCGTGCTTCCCGCCGTCGATATCGACCGCGAGAACGGCTACGCCCGAAGGGAATTGGGCAAACGCGTTGCGCACGACCGTCGGATCACCGCCGAAAACACGCACCTTGGTCCGAGTCATCAGTTCTTCCTTTCGCGAGACCGGGAGCGCCCCGCCGACTACCTAATTGCTGGACACATCCGCCGCGTCCGCGGGGATCTCGCTCGCCATCTCCGGCGCCAGGAAAACCATTTGCGCGCGGAGCGACTCACTCGCGTTGAACAACGGGGTGAGATCGCCGTCCCGCATCAGGTTTGTGGCGGTCCCCGCCCAGGCTTCCGGCGTGGGCGCGGCGGCCTTGATCCGCGGCATCGCGGTGAAGACGGTCCTGGCCGCCCCCACACCGCCCACCTCGAAGGACTCGCCGTGCACGGTCGTGTCCTGATGAGCGAGCCACGTGACGAATGCCGCGACGGCAGGCGCGGGAAAGTGTCCGCGCATGAGCTCCTGAACGACCGCATTGCTGTTGGCGAACGCGTCTTCGGTCATCGGTGTCCAGGCGACGGGCAGCAGCGTGGTGACTTGGACACCGACCTCGCGTGCCTCTGCCACCAGGGAATTGCCGAGGCCCCAAATCGCCGCCTTGGCAGCGCCGTAGGAGGTGTCGTTGGGCAGGCCCATCAACCCGTTCGAAGAGATATTGATGAGACGTCCGCTACCCGATTCGATGAGGTGCGGCATGGCGTGGCGGGCGACCTCGACGACACCCCGGAAGCTGGTATCGAAGACGCGCCACCACACGTCGCTGTCCATCTCCCAGAAACGGCCGTAGGCGTTGATTCCGGCATTGTTCACGACGATGTCGAGACGCCCGAAGGTCTCGATCGCCGTCCGCACCAGATCCGCCGCTTCGGCGACAATATCGTGGCTGTCGGAGACCGCCGTCCCGCCGGCTGCGATAATCGCTGCCACTGTTTCCTCGGCGCGGGTGGTGGCGATGTCGTTGACCACGACCCGCGCGCCACGGGAAGCGAGCATAATGGCGTGCTCGCGTCCCATTCCTTGGCCTGCTCCGGTGACGATCGCAACTCGTCCACCGAAGTCGAGTTCGCTCTGCCCAGTCATTTCACGTACCTTTTTTCGATTTGCGGAAAACTGCCCAGCCGTACGGGCGACGCTAGGCATTGGGTGTATTGACGTAATCGCGTTGCGCTTCGGCCGGTAGAAACTTTTCCTCGGTGCCGCGCACATACTCCGGCGACGGCCGACCGAGCCGAGCGCCCCAGCCGAAGTCGTAAGCAGTTCCCTTCGCTTCGTTCATCTTCTCCACATATGCCGCGAACGGAGTGGCGTCGCCCGCTTCCTTGATGTCCAGGAGCAGACGCCACACCTCGTGGACGCCGGGCAGCACGAACGGCACGGCCTCGATCGCCTGGCCCACCGCGGTCAGTTCGGCGAGTGGCCGCCGGCCGATGAGATCGGCGCCCATCACGTAGCTCGGCCCGGGCGTCTCCCGCAGCGCCAGTTCCGCCTGCTCCCAGGTGTGGAATCCCTCGAAGAAGATGGCATCGACGCCGGTCTCGGCGCGGTAGAGCCGGGCCCGGCGAACGGCCTCGTCGACACTTCCGCCGGCGGCGCCGAATCCGTCCGTCCGCGCGACGATCACGAAATCGGCATCCGCGCGGTCGCGAGCGTCGACCGCCGCGTTCAACCGCCCGATCGCCTCCGCGTCCGATACCAGTTCGATTCCGGTCGTTCCGCCGGACTTCTTGGGCTCGCGCTGATCCTCGATGTGGATGCCGGCAACCCCGGCATCGATGAACTCCTCGACCGTGCGCTGGACATTGATGGGGGCGCCGAAACCGGTATCGGCGTCGCAGTACACAGGGATGTCGACGCTGCGCGCGACCCGCTTCGCATGCGCCACCACTTCGGTCAGGGTCAGCCAGCCGACGTCGGAGGCGCCTTCGGCCCACCATGCCGACATGCCGCCGGAAAGCTCGAACGCCTCGAAACCGGCGTGCTGGGACATTTGCGCGTGAAGCGGCAGGGACCCGAACGGCATGACCACGGTTTCGGGGCGCTGAAATATTTCGCGCAGCGCCGCGCCGGGCGAACTCAGACCCATGATTACTCCTCTATTTCCGATGGTCCGTGGTTGTAGCCGATGGTCACAACGATGTAGACACAGTCTTCGTCGTACGGGTTTTTCCACGCATGGGGAACACCGGCCAGCACAAGCAGATCGCCCGGAACGAGAGTTCGCATCTTCCCGCCGGGAAGTTCGAGATCCACTTTTCCGGAGATCACGACCTCGTAATCGATGGTGTCGCTCGCGTGCATATTGGGATCGCCGCCGTCACCGGTGCCGGCCATACTGGGATCGAGTTGCTCAGGATCCAGTTCGTTTCCGGCCGACCGTGCCGGGAAACTGCTCACACCGAACGTGGAACCATTCGGACCCGCCAATCGGACGCGAGCGGGCGGGCCACCAATATTCGCTCTGCTGTGACCACCCTCGACCGCCCAGTAGAATGCGCCGTCGGCGATGCCCGGCATATCGATGACCGCCGGCCCGCCCGCTTCCAGGAAATCCGCCTCCCCCGAGTCGGTGGTTCCCGCGACGACCAGTCGGAATTCTTTCGGATCCGGAAATGTCATGTACCTTCACTCCCTTGTAAAGGATCGGTTCGGGTATCCGCGTCAGGCGCGAAGCCCGGCACTGCGCATCAGCGGGAAGATCTGCTCGTTCAGGCGGTCCAGGCCTTCGTCGTAATCGACCAGCCCGGTGCAGACGCCCGAGATGCCCGCGTCCGACAACTTCTGAATGCCCTCGACGATCATTTCGGGCGTGCCCACCAGCGGAACGAGACCGGCCCTCAGGAAGGTGCGGACGGATTCGTCCTTCTTGAAGTCTCGATCCCGCTTGTAGTCGTCCCAGCGCATACTGCGGGCGTCACCCGAGGCGATGATTTGTTGGTAGCGCACCGCGCTTTCCCAATCGCCCTTTTCATCGACGACGTACTTCACGTAGTCCCGCGCTTCTTTCTCGGTGTCCTTGCACACGATGTGCACGCCGGCCCACAGGCCGAGGTCCGGCCTACCCGCCTGATCGGCGTTGGCGCGAACCTTCTGGGTGACCGCTTTACTGCTGTCCACGTCGGCGACCGCGATGAACAGAATGTTGGCGTGCTTGAACGCGAAGTTCTGTCCGGCGGGGCTGGCGCCCGCACTCATCACCATGGGCCCGGGCGATTGCACAGGCTTGGGGTAAGCCTGAGCACCTTCCAGAGTGAAGAATTCACCTTCGAAGTCGAATTCGTATTCGTCGCCCCCATCGGACCAGAGTCGCTCGACGATCGTCATCCACTCTTCGGCCAGCTCGTAGCGCTTGTCGTGCTCGGGGAGTTCGAGACCGAACATCTTGTACTCCGGCAGGTGGTAGCCGGCGACGGCGTTCAAACCCATGCGACCGCCGCTGATGTGATCGACCGTCGCGCTCATCTTCGCCGCCATGAGCGGATGTACGAACGGGACGTGACAGGTGGCGAAAATCTGAATGTTGCGCGTCACCGCCGCCAGGCCCGCCGCCCAGGTGAAAGTCTCGTGCTGCCTGCCCCAGGGCCGGTCCGGACCGGAAAGTCCCTGCCACCGAGCAATCGGGATGAATCCCTCGACGCCGTACCTGTCCGCCTTTTCGGCAAGGCCCCGGACCTCGTCCCAATTTCCGAGCTTGATGGTGTTCTCGGCAAGCGTCAGACCGCCCTGGCCGGTGGATACATTCGCTCCGAAAATCGCGAATTTGAATTTGTTCGGTCCGTCGACCATGGGCCGTTCGTCACGTTCGACGGTATGATCGGCGACAAAATCCCGGGCAGCGTCGCTCTTGATCAGTTCAGGGGCACTCATCGAATTTCTCCAGATAGTCGTTGTTCGGGTGCCGAAAAGCACCTGCACTATGTCGAATTGCGCGAGCCGATCGCGCTACGGCGGTCCAGACGCACGGGGTGCGCCGGTGGCCTTGCTCACATTCGCTACGGCCAGGTTAAGAGCGGTGTGCACCGGTATGGCATGACATTCGACGCCAATCAGGCCGGAAAGCGCGTCAAGTACTTGCCCCCGCGGCCCGATGGCGCAGGATGCAAAGCTAGTGGCGGGACTTGTGGTACTACCGGGCCTCGGCGGCTCGAGGAGGCAGCAATGAAGCTGAACTCGTATCAGAACCTGCGCGTCGCGAACTTCAGTGTCCACGCGCTGCGCCGGCTTCTCGAAGACGCCGGTCTCGACTGGCGAACGGCACTCGCCAACGCGGAAATCGACCCTGACGCGGTGAGTCGCCCGGGCGGCACCATCCCCGCGAGGAAGGAGCTGGCCTTCCAACTCGAGTTCATCGCCCTGACGAGAGACCGCATCGATCTCTGGCTACACGCCGCGCGCGCCTACACCACCGCCACCGTCGGCGCCCGCGGGATGGCTCTCGCGACCGCGCCGACCATTGCGGCGTGGGTCGAGGTCGCGAGCGCGGTCGACTACTCGCCCGGCCTACTCGAGATCGGGCCTCTTCGAACACCCGACGGCACGGTGACAGGCGTCGAGTTCACCTACCCCGACGCCCCGAAGGAGCTGACACCGTTCAGCGCCTATCGGGACATCTTCGTTGTCAGCCGTTCGTTCGAGTGGCTGTATGGCGGCCGATTCCCGTTCACTCGCATCGATTTTCCGTTGCCGGAGGTCTCGCCCGAAGCCTTGACCTACGTCTCCAGCGACGTTGTCGTCTGTGGCTCCGAGACGCTGCGGATGTGGTGGGACCCCGTGATATCGGCGGAGGAACTCCCGTTCGGAAACGCGTTCCAGCATGCGGCATGGGTCAAAGCGGACACCGAAGTCCTCGACTCGTTCAGGGCGACGGGCGACTGGCCGGACACCGTCGCCAAAGCCATCCGGGCCGCACCGGCGCTAAACCGCAAACTGGCGAATGTGGCTGCCGCGCTGCAGGTCTCGCCGCGCACCCTGCAGCGCAAGCTCGAACTCGCGGGCCACGACTTCGCCGAGCTGCGCGACCAAGTCCTGTGCGACCTCGCCTGCGATCTGCTCTCCAATTCCGATTACTCCGTATCGCGGATATCTCGGACGCTGGGCTACAAGGACGCCGCCAGCTTCACGATCGCCTTCAAGCGGTGGCGGGGGATGCCGCCGTCCGCGTACCGGGAGGCCACCCACTACGGTCCCGACAGCCCCCCGGAGTAGCTCGCGCAGTCAGAGTTGAAGCGCCGCTGCGAGTTCGCGCAAGGCCGGGCGCGGATCGCTCCGGGGCGTGTCGCCCAGGACCTGCACCACGACGTGGTCCGCACCGGCGTCGAGGTGCGCGGTGATCCGCGAGGCGGCATCGGCGGCGGAGCCCATGCCGACAAGCGCACGAGCCAAACGGTCGGACCCGCCGTCCACCACATCGGACTCGTCGAAACCCAGCCGCAGCCACGAGTTCCGGTAATTGGGTAGCCGCGAGGACGGCCCCAGGTGCGAGTGTGCGCGCCGGAGTTGATCGTCCGCACTGCCACCGATCGCCACGGCCTGCTCGGTCACGATCCATCGGTCTTCGCCCAGGATCGAGCGGGTGAGTTTCGTGTGCTCGGGTGTCACCAGGTACGGGTGTGCGCCGTCGGCATGCTCACCGGACAACTCGATCATCTTCGGGCCCAACGCGGCCAGCAGCCGCAGAGCCGTGGAGCCGGCCTCGATCTCCGCGGGCAGGCCGTCCATGCGCTCTAGGTAGGTGCGCATCATCGCGAGAGGTTTGCGGTAGGCGCCGCCGACCACCTGATCGACGAACGGCGCATGACTGACCCCCAGACCGAGGACGAACCGTCCCGGATACAGGGCACTGAGGAGGCGGCCGCCGGACTCCGCGGCCGTCGGTATCCGGACATGGATGTTGGCGATGCCCGTCCCCACGACCAGCCGGTCGGTGGCGGCCAAGAAGGCCGCGGACTCCACGAGCACGTCTTTGCCGCTGCCCTCGGGCATGAACAACGATCCGAAACCCATCGCCTCGATGTCACGGGCGATGTGCTGCGCCTCGCGGATCGGCCACGGTTCACTGTTCCACCACACGCCGATCCTGGACGGAAACGTCACTCGGGCAGGCTTATTCGTCACCTTCATGCAGATACACCCTTCCCTATTTGGACGAGATGTGTCAGTATGCTTGAGATCACACTACTCCGGCGATGCGCCACACCGCAGCCGCCCCGGGCGGCCACGTCGGCTCGCATTACCCGAACAATCGACTGATCAGTCCCTGCCGCCTCGGCATCGAAATTCGAATTCGCAGCAGATATTTCGGGTCGAAATCTCCCGCTTGCCCCGATGAAGGAAATCGAAATGGAGTACAAGAAACTTACCAGGACCACCGTGGCGGCCATCGCGGCGACGAGCCTGTGGAGTGGGACGGCCTTCGCTCAGTCGCCCGCCGACGGGGCGGAGACGACGGAGATCCACTACATCGCCAGGGTGGCGGGACGGTCCGTGGTGCTGTCCACCGACATCGGCGCGCTGGCGGTCAGCGGCAGGTACCTCGACGTACTCGACCCCCTCGGAAACACGGCCGCCACGATCCCGCTGGTCTATCGGATGGACGATCTCGACCGGCCGATAAACGCCGAGGTCTCCGGCCGGACGGTGGTACTGACACCCGATACGACTCCGGCCGCCGCCACGCCGGCCGCCGACTTCCCGCAGGTGACACCGGTCGCCGACGTATTGCAGCAGGTCGCGGCGACATATCCGAGCGCGGACGCGCGTTCCGCCGATGCGTTGGCGACGTTGACCCAGCAGGTGTCGGTGGCGAGCATGCTGAGCGCGATGTTCGGAACAGTCATCGGCGCCGGGGTCGGATGTGTCGGCGGGCTCGTGGTCGGAGTCGCGGCCACCGCTCCGGTGGCGTGGTTGCTCGGCGCGGGGCCCATCGCGGCATGCCTCGGCGGCGCCGTGTTGTTCGGATCCCTGGGCGCCATCGGCGGCACATTGCTGGTCGGTGGACCGATCGCGGTGGCCGCGGTGTTCCAGTATTTCCAGACCTTGAACGCCCCCATCGTGCCACCCGCGCAACCGTAGTCCGGACACCGAATTACACCTGGCGTGGAACCCATGCTTATTGGCGCCGAAACCTCTGGTGCACGTTCGAATTCATTACTACAGTCCTGCAGATTACCTACCCGGAACCCCGCCCGCCGAACGAAGGCGACTTCAGGGCCGATACGCAACCTTCCAATTTTGGACGATATGTGTCAGTATGGTGGGCATCACAACGGTGGATCGGAGCTGAAACAATGTCGGGACGCATGGAAGGCAAAGTCGTCTTCATCACCGGCGCCGCACGCGGTCAGGGTCGCGCCCATGCCGTCCGCCTCGCGGAGGAAGGCGCGGACATCATCGCCGTCGATATCTGCGCGTCGATTCCCACGGTCGGGCAGTACGACGGTGCGACCGCGGCGGATCTCGCCGAGACGGTGACTCTCGTCGAGGCGCTCGGCAGGCGGATCGTCGCCGAGCAGGCCGACGTACGGGACCTCGCGCGCCTGCGGCAGGTCGTCAGCATCGGGGTGGCCGAGCTGGGTCGACTCGACGGCGTCGTCGCGAACGCGGGAATCGAGATCTTCAAGCCCTGGGACAAATTCACCGAGCAAGAGTTCCGCGACGTCATCGACGTCAATTTGATCGGAGTGTGGAACACGGTGATGGCCACCGCGCCGGTGCTGGTCGACGCGAACAACGGCGGGTCGATTGTGCTCATCTCGTCCGGCAACGGGCTCAAGGGCGGTCCGTTCAATCTCGCGTACACCGCCTCGAAATTCGGCGTGAACGGTATGGGAAAGACCCTCGCCGCCGAACTCGGCAAGCACCGGATCCGGGTCAATACGGTGCATCCCGGGCCGGTCGACACGGAGATGTCTCGGCATATCGCTCCCCGTTTCGGTGAGATCGCCGCCGGCAATGAGGCGCTGCTGAGCACTTACGCCCACTTCCATCCGGACAGCGTCATGGATCCGACGGAGATCTCACACGCCGTCCTCTATCTCCTCTCCGACGAGTCCACCTGGACGTCGGCCCTGTCCATGGCTGTCGACGGTGGCGTCACGGCGTTCTGAGGTCGAGCGACCACGGACGAAAGAGCAGGAAAGGAGCGCGACCGGCGCCATGGACATAGTCGTCGAGAAGAACGTCCGGGTCGCGATGCGCGACGGCGTCGAACTCGCCACCGATGTCTATCGGCCGGCGGTCGGCGGCCCCTTCCCCACCCTGATCGAGCGCATTCCGTACAACAAGGAAATCTATGGAATGGCCGGCGGCTGGGTAGATGTATTGCGCGCTGCCGGAGCGGGTTTCGCGGTCGTCGTCCAGGACACGCGCGGGCGATCCCAGAGCGCCGGAACCTTTCGTCCGTTCGCGGACGAGGGCGCCGACGGCGCGGACACCATCGCGTGGGCCGCCGGACAGCCGTGGTCCACCGGTTCGGTGGGCATGTTCGGCAGCTCGTACACCGGCGCTACACAGTGGCTGGCCGCTGCGGAAAGACCGCCCGCCCTCGCCACCATATCCGCGGCCGTCACATCGAGTGACTACTACGACAACTGGCTGTATCAGGGCGGCGCGTTCCGCCTGGGGTTCGCCTTGCAGTGGGTCACATCGACACTCGGCCTCGGTGAACTGCTCCGCAATGCCCCCGCCGAGGCGGAGCGTCTCGCCGAGCTGCGGCGAATGCTCGACGCCATGGACGACGTGTTCCGCACCCTGCCGGCGCGCGACCACCCGTTGTTGACGATGATCGCGCCGTACCTCACCGAGTGGCTGGATCATCCGGAGCGCGACGACTATTGGGCACGCCTTTCGGCTCGAGGCGCCCTCGCCACGGATATTCCGGTGCTGAATATCGGCGGCTGGCACGACCTGTTCCTGGGCGGGACCATCGACAACTATCTCGCGCTGCGACATCGCACCGCGCAACCGGACGCGCGGCGGCAGCGGTTGATCATCGGCCCCTGGGCGCACGGAGCGACCAGCGGGGTATTCCCGGAACGGGCGTTCGGAATGCGGGCGGGGACCGACGCGGTCGATATCACCGGCGTGCAATTGGCCTGGTTCCAAGAACATCTGACCGATTCGCCGGAGACGACCTCGTCGAGTCCGGTGCGGATCTTCGTCATGGGACCCGACATCTGGCGCGACGAGCCGGACTGGCCGCTGCCCGATACCGAATACGTCGAGTACTTCCTGGGTAGCAGGAGCGATGCCCGAACCCGCGACGGCGACGGCACATTGTCGACCTCGCCCGGATCGGACACGGTTTCCGACTTCTTCGTCTACGACCCGGCCGACCCGGTCCCGACCTGTGGCGGCGCGACATTCCTGCCCGGCCTGTTCATCGGAGCCAACGCGGGTCCCCGGGACCAGGCACGGACCGAGGCACGTCGGGATGTGCTGTGCTACACCGGCGAACCGCTGGAGCAGCCGCTGGAGGTCACCGGTCCCGTCCGGGCGAAACTGCACATCTCGTCGAGCGCGGTCGACACCGATTTCACGGCAACGCTGGTCGACGTTCATCCGGACGGCCGATCCGAGCTCGTGTGCGACGGCATTCTGCGCTGCCGTTACCGGCAGTCGACGACACGGGCGGAGTTCTTGGAACCCGGCCGGGTGTACGAGATCGACGTCGACCTCGTCGCCACCGCGTACGTATTCGCTGCCGGGCACCGGCTGCGACTGGATGTGTCCAGCAGCAATTTTCCGAGGTTCGACCGAAATCCGAATGCGGCCGTTCCCGTCGCGGATGCCGGCGCCGCCGATTCAGTGGTCGCCACCAACACCGTATGGCACGACAGCACCCGGCCGTCGCGGCTCGTCCTTCCGGTGATCCGGCGGTCGGCGGAGTCTCTTCGGACCCTCGCGTAGTGATGAATTTCGACCTGAGAAAGGTACGGTTATGAATTCGGTGGATTACGACGCCGTGGTGGTCGGCGCCGGTGCGGGCGGCATCTACGCTGTCCACAAGCTGACCCGAAAAGGCTTGCGGGTCATCGCTTTCGAGGGCGCGCCCGATGTGGGCGGGGTCTGGTACCACAATCGCTACCCGGGAGCACGCGTCGACATCGAAAGCTACTTCTACTGCTTTCCGGACGAGGAGCTGTATCCGCGGTGGTCGTGGAAAGAGCGCTACCCGGCTCAGACCGAGATTCTCGCCTATCTGAACTTCGCCGCCGACAGCTGGGGAATTCGCCCGCACATCCGGTTTTCGACGTGGGTCACCGGTGCGCAGTGGGAGCCGGGCGCACACCGTTACCGGGTGCGCACGAGTAGCGGCGACACCGTCACCGGACGCTATCTGATCATGGCGTCCGGCCAGCTCTCGAAGGCTCGCACGCCTGCCTTTCCCGGCCTCGAGGACTACCGCGGTCGCTGGGTGCAAACCTCGCATTGGCCCACCGATCACGTGGAGACGGCAGGTAAACGCATCGCGGTCATCGGAACCGGTTCCTCCGGCGTCCAGGCGGTGCCCGCGCTGGCCCGTGTCGCCGACAATGTCACGGTCTTCCAGCGCACCGCGAATTATTCGGTGCCCGCCCAGAACGGCCCGCTCGATCAGCGGAAGTATTCCGATCTCGCCGGCCGCGTCGGCGAGATGAGGGAAGCGATCCTGCATCATCCGACCGGCTCGGACATACCTCTCGGCGCCGGTCCGGCGAGCAGCTACTCGCCGGAGGAACAGCAGGCGCTGTTGCGTGAACGCTGGGCGCGCGGCGGGCACACGATGAACGCCGTCTTCACCGATCAGGGCACCGACATCCACGCGAACACCATCGTCGCCGACTTCGTCCGGCAGCATGTGCGAGACACCGTGCGGGATCCGTCGAAAGCCGAGATATTGACACCGCGCGCTTATCCCATCGGCTCTCGACGCCTGTGCGTGGATACCGGCTACTACGAGGCGTTCAATGAGACCAATGTGGATCTGATCGACGTGCACGCCGATCCCATCGAGCGGATCACCGAGAAAGGCATCCGAACCCGCGACCACGACCTCGAGTTCGATCTGATCGTGTTCGCGCTCGGATTCGATGCCTTCACCGGCGCTCTCGATCAGGCGAATATCCGCAACGAATTCGGGCAGGGGCCGACCGATCTGTGGGCGCGCGGCCCGCGCACCCTGCTCGGACTGATGACGCGAGGTTTCCCGAATCTGTTCCTGTTGACCGGCCCCGGAAGCCCCTCGGTGCTGGCCAACATGATCTTGGACAATGTCCAGCACGTCGACTTCCTCGCGGACTTGTTCCGCCATATGGGCGAACGGGGCCACACCAGAGTCGAACCCGAGCAGCAGGCGCAGGACGAGTGGACCGCGCACGTCGCCGAGGCTGCGTCCAATTTGCTCCGTCTCAACGTCGAGAACTACATGGTGCATGTCAACCGCGACGACGGCACCCGGGTCTTCATGCCGTACGTGGCGGGACTCGATCGATACGTCGCCGAATGCGAGAAGGTCGTCGCCGACGACTTCGTCGGTTTCTCCTTCTCCTGAATCTCGTGGCCGCTCATCCGGCCGGAAAGGACGCGTGCGAACCATGCGATCATGGCGATTTCACGGAACCGGCCGACCGCTGACATTCGACGAGGTGGAGACACCACACGCGGGTGCGGGCGAGGTTGTCGTCGATATCAAGGCCGCCGGGCTGTGCGCCTCCGATATGGGGGCGCTCCACGAGCCGGAATGGATGAAATCGTTCCCACGCCTGCCGATGACGCTCGGGCACGAGAACGCCGGCGTGATCAGTGAGGTCGGCCCCGGCATGGACCGATGGAAGATCGGCGACCGAGTCGGATTGTCGCCGTTGATGCCCGACGGCAGTGCTCTCGGCTACGGAGACTGGGACGGCGGTTACGGGCCCAAAGTTCGTGCCACCGCCGCGAATCTGGTCCGGCTGCCGGAGGAGCTTTCCTTCGAACTCGGGGCGGTGGCGACCGATGCGGGGCTTACCGCATACCACGCGATGGTCGCGCTCGGCGGTGCGAAAGAAGGCATGCGGATCGGAGTGATCGGCCTCGGCGGTCTCGGCTACTTGGGCGCCCGCATGGCCGTACTGAAGGGCGCCGAAGTTTATGCCGCCGAAACGAACCCGGCCACAAGGGAATTGGCCGCCGAAATCGGCCTCGCGGGCGTAGCCGAATCGATCGGTGAGTTCGAGGACAAGAATCTGACGCTGATCGTGGATTACGCGGGATTCGGGACCACCACCGCCGACGCGGTGCACGCCCTCGCCGATTCCGGGACGCTGGTGCAGGTGGGTCTCGGTCGCCCGGAGGCCACGGTGGATACCCAGGCAATCATCTTCAAGCAGTTGCGGATCGTCGGCTCCATGTCCGGCACGCAACAAGACCTCATCGAGCTGTACGAACTCATGCGCGGAGGCGAACTCGACCCGCCGATCCACCGAATCACGCCGGACCAGATCCCGCAGGGCCTCGAGCGTCTCCGCGAAGGCGGGGTCGTCGGCCGCCTCGTCGCCGTCTACGACAGCTGAAACACGGTTCTACACGGGTAGGAAACGCGAACCGAAGAAGAGGAGATATGGATGAAGATCGGCATTCTGGGGACCGGGCACATCGGAAAGACCTTGGCCACGAGGCTGAGCGCCGCCGGACACGAGGTGAAAGTGGCGAACTCGCGCGGCCCCGAAACGATCGAGCCTGACGTTCTCGCCTGTGGTGGGCGTGCGGTTTACGCGGCGGACGCGATGGCCGACGTCGATATCGCGATCCTTTCCATTCCGCTGAGTCGCCTGCCGGAAGTCGCCCCGCTCACCGCCCAGTTGCCAGCCGAAACGGTTGTCATCGACACCTCGAACTACTACCCGCAGCGCGACGGCCGGATCGATGCCATGGATGCCGGCCTCACCGAGAGCCTGTGGGTCGTCGAAAGGCTGGGGCGGCCGATCGTCAAGGCATGGAACGCGATCGGTTCGGATTCGTTCGCGAACAAGGCGAAGCCCGCGGGCAGCCCAGATCGCATTGCCATTCCCGTCGCCGCCGAGGCCGAGCGGGATCGCGCGGTGGCCGTGGCGCTGGTCGAGGAGACCGGGTTCGACGGGGTCGACGCGGGCGGACTGGATGAATCATGGCGGCAGCAGCCCGGCACGCCTTGTTATTGCACGGACCTCTCTCGCGACGAGTTGACCGCCGCACTCGCGGCAGCTGATGCGGCGCGCTCGCCCAAGCGCCGGGATTTGGGATTCGCGGCGGTTCGGGAGCGGATGAGCGGTAGCGGCGCGCGCGATCCGGGGGCCGAGTACCTTGTCCGCCTGAATCGCGCGCTGTTCATGTAGTTTCCGCGGCCGCCGAGACAACCCGGCCATACCGACAAATCGGCATGGACCGAGTTACCGAGGAAATTCGGTGGGCGGGCTATCGATCCAGTCCAGATAGATCGGGTCCTCGGGATACCAGGCGCCCCAGTGGGATACGCGAGGAACGTTGACGACATCCCAGTCCGGGTTGATCGGCCTGACATCGATCCAATCCCAGACGCAAGTGCGGTGCAGGATCTTCCACACGCCGTCCCGCTTCTCGCAGAGGTCGCGGTAGCGGCCGGCTTGGAACATGGTCACTTCGGGTTCTTTGAACGGCACTACGCAAATGAACATGCTTTCGCGCCGGGCCCGGTTGCCGTCGATCTCGGACAACACGTTGGAGACGTGGTGGTTGCAGCTGTAGATCTTGTCGTGCCAGGCCATCGCCGCATCGGCCCAGCCCTGGCCATCACCGACATAGCCGCCGTGGTCGTCGAAGGAATCCAGCCAGTACGTCGACCTCATCAGTTCGCGATCGTGCCGGTCCGCTCCGCGCACATACATCATCAGGTTGTCGTGAAGAGCCTGCTTGTCGTACAGCTCGGTCAGCTGTGCGTCTGTCAACGACATATAAATCCACTCCTCCCGGCGAGCAGCGACGGCGGCCTTTGTGAGCTATTTGACGAGGGCGCCGGCGTCGACGGGCAGGGCTACGCCGGTGATGTACCTGGATTCGTCGGAGGCCAGGAACAGGACGGCATTGCTGACATCTTCCGAATCCACCCAGGGAGTGGGAAGCGCATGCAGCGTTTGGGAAGCCGGCGCGAAATCATCCCTCGTCGGGTTTTCGAGATCGGGGCGGAACAGGCGGCGCATCGCCCGGTTCTGGATCATGGGCGTATCCACCTGGGTGGGATTCACCGCGTTCGCCCGGATGCCGTGCGGGGCGAGTTCCAGCGCGAGCGTCCGCATGAGTCCGATCACGCCGTGCTTGGCCGCGACGTAGTGCCCGATGTTCGCGTACGCCTTCACACCGGCCGCCGAGCTGGTGAGAATGATGGAGCCGCCTTCGTTCGCGATCAGGTGTGGAACCGCCGCTTTGGCCGTATGCCATACCCCGGTCAGATTGATGTCGATCATCGTCTGCCACGTGACGGCGTCGAACTCCCAGACCGACTGCGGTTGATTGGTGATTCCGGCGATTCCGGCGTTGCCGCAGACGATGTCGAGCCCGCCGAGCTGCGCGACGCCCTCGTCGACCACCCTCTTCAAACCCGCGTAATCGCGGACGTCGGCTTTTCGCGCCACGATGCGGCGATCCAGGGCCTCGACCTGCTTCGCCGTCTCGGCGAGATCCAATTCGGTCGCTCCGGGATAGGGACTGTCCGGAATGTCTTCACAGATGTCCACGGCGATGATATCCGCGCCCTCCTGCGCGAGCCGGATCGCGTGACTGCGGCCTTGACCGCGGGCCGCGCCGGTAATGAAGGCTACTTTGCCGTCGAGCTTTCCCATGACTGTGTGCTCCTCCATCAATGTGATGGCCACCATACTGACATATATCGTCCAGATTAGAAAGGCGCGATTGGCTACTTCACAGAGGTTGACCGCGAGCCATGCACGTCAGCCCACCCAAGCACACAGAGGGCATCATCGAGCTTTTGCGCTGGTCAGAAGATTTTGTCGCGGCGAGTAGCCCAGCTGTCGTGTCGGTATTGATTTGGACAAGATCTGTCAGTATTGTGGCCGTCACACCCTTGCACCCGGTCACCGAGAACATTCACTCAGGAGAGCCAGTGAGCCCCGAAAGAGCGCGGACCGCCGAGGCGTATCCCGACCTGATCGCCGAGATCGCGGCCGAGTCGCCGGCCGCGATCTGCCTCGAGGAAGTCGACGGCCCTGTCCGAACCTATGGCGAAGTCCACGCGAACGCCCTGGCCTGGCGACATGCCCTCGCGGAACTCGGAGTGGCCGCGGGCGACACGGTCCTGACCTTCGTGGCGTCGTCGGTAGCCTCGGTCGAATTGTGGTGCGGCATAGCCCACCTCGGTGCGATCGAGGCCTCGGCCAACCCCGCGTACCGGGGTGCGCTGCTCGATCACATCATCACGGACACCCGGGCTCGGGTCGCCGTCGTCGACGCCCGGTACTTTCCGTCGGTCCGCGAAGGGTTGGTCCGAGCGCCCGATATCGAGCACGTAGTCGTCCTCGGCGGCGACCTCGTCCTTCGCTCCGACGGCCCGACTTCGATAGTCCACGCAGACACCGTTCTCGGGGCCGCGCGCGAATCCCAGCGCACCTGGCCCGGCGACCCGATACCGGGACATACTCCCGCCTGCATCCTCTACACCTCAGGAACGACGGGCCTGTCCAAAGGCGTCGTCGTGCCCTTCGCCCAGCTGAAGGAGGCGTCGTTCGGGGTCTTCCCGCCGTCCGTCCTCCGTCATGAGGACGCCGTGTACCTCCCGTTTCCGCCGTCTCACATCACGTATCGAGCCAACTTGATCACGGCGGCCCGGGTACATGGGCGAGCTGTGCTGCGCGAGCGGTTCTCCACCGATGCTTTCTGGGCGGACATCGAGAAGTACCGGTGCACCCTCACCCTGCTCCTCGGGGCGATGGCGAATTTCGTCTACCGCCACGACGTGCGGCCGGAGTCGACCCCGCTGCGGCTGGTGCAGATGATTCCGGTGATCCCGGAGGTGGAGGACTTCAAGAAGCGGCACGACGTCCTGGTGACCACGCAATGGGGAATGACCGAGGTCTGCGCGCCGATCGCCGCGGTCGACTGTGACGTCAGCATCCCGCAGAGTTGTGGCCGCTTGCGCGACGGGTTCGAGGCCAGGATCGTCGACGAGTTCGATCACGAGGTGCCGGACGGCGAGGTGGGCGAGCTGGTACTGCGTCCGCGGGAACCGTGGCATTTCGCGTCCGGATACTGGGGAAACCCCGAGGCGACCGTTGCCGCGTGGCGCAATCTGTGGTTCCACACCGGGGACGCGTTCCGTCGTGATCCGCAGGGCAACTATTACCTGGTGGATCGTCTCAAGGATTCGTTGCGCCGCCGCGGGGAGAACATTTCCTCGGTCGAGGTCGAAGCCGCTGTGCTGCAACATCCCGACGTGCTGGAGTGCGCGGTGGTGGGCGTGGACTCCGAGTGGGGCGAGCAAGAGGTGATGGCCTTCGTCGTTCCGAAACAATCGCGGCAGGTCGATGCGGCCGCATTGGACGAGTTCCTGTCCGGACGGCTGGCCGAGTTCATGA
Organism: Nocardia wallacei; assembly: GCF_029868745.1. Classification (GTDB taxonomy): domain Bacteria; phylum Actinomycetota; class Actinomycetes; order Mycobacteriales; family Mycobacteriaceae; genus Nocardia; species Nocardia wallacei_B. The sequence continues at coordinate 36,553 of NZ_JARWOP010000375.1, forward strand.
GGCCGCGTTTCATCGAGGTGGTCGGCCAACTGCCGAAGACGGCCACCGAGCGGGTTCGCAAGGGCGAGCTTCGTGAGCGTGGGCGCGGTCCCGACACCTGGGCCAGGCCCGAACGCGTCAGGCCGGGGGCCGAGTCGTGAGCACAGCGGTCATCATCGACGTCTTACGCACCCCGTCAGCGAAGGGAAAGCCCGGCGGCGCATTGTCGGCCGTTCACCCGGCCACCCTCCTCGCGGATCTGCTGCGGACACTTGTCGGCAAGTACGATCTCGATCCCGCATTGGTCGATGACGTCATCACGGGCTGCGTCACGCAATCGGGCGAACAAGCCTTGAACATCGGGCGAACCGCGGTTCTGGCCGCGGGCTTCCCCGTATCCGTACCGGCCACGACGATCGACCGGCAGTGCGGATCCAGCCAGCAGGCAACCGCTTTCGCGGCACAGGGCGTGGCCGCGGGCGCGTACGACGTCGTGATCGCGTGCGGCGTCGAATCGATGAGCCGGGCACCGATGTTTTCCAATGCCGGCGGCAAGGACCCCGCGGCCGGGCCGCTCTCCGCCCGGTACCCGCACGGACTCGTGACACAGGGCATCGGCGCCGAACTTGTTGCCGCTCAATGGAAATTCGATCGCGAGCAGCTCGACAGGTATGCCGCTCGCTCGCACCGGCTGGCCGTCGAGGTCGGCCTCGGTCAGCAGACCGAACAGATCATCGACGTGCCCACGGTCGACGCGACGGGTGCGCCGATCGTGGTCGACTCCGACGAAACCGTCCGTGCCGGAACCACTCCCGAGTCGCTGTCGAGATTGCGCCCGGTGTTCGAAAGCGACGCGATGACAGCCCGGTTTCCTGAGATCAAGTGGTCGATCACAGCGGGCAACTCCTCACCGCTCACCGACGGCGCCGCGGCCGTACTGATCATGAGCGAAGAGAAGGCAGTGGCGCTCGGGCTCACCCCGCGGGCCAGATTCCATAACTTCGCGGTTGTCGGTAGCGATCCCCTGCTGATGCTGACCGGCCCGCTCGCGGCCACCGAGAAGGTTCTCGACCGCAGCCGAATTCCCCTGTCCGACATCGATATCTACGAGGTCAATGAGGCGTTCGCGCCGGTTCCTCTGATGTGGCAGAGCCATTTCGACGCCGACCCGGAGCGCCTCAACCCGGCCGGCGGCGCGATTGCCCTCGGCCATCCGCTCGGCGCCTCCGGCGGCCGGATCCTGGGGTCGATGCTGGCCTATCTCGAAGCCACCGGTGGGCGCTACGGACTGCAAACCATGTGCGAGGGCGGAGGCATGGCCAACGCCACCATTATCGAGCGACTGTGAAAGCGAAGCGTCGAACATGAAGCTGGACAATACGATCGCACTCGTCACAGGCGGTGCGTCCGGTCTCGGACTCGCGACCACCGAAGTGCTGATCAAGGCCGGCGCCCATGTCGGCGTGCTGGACCTGCCGTCGTCCCCCGGCGCGGCAATTCAGGAAGAACACAGCGGGGCAATGACTTTCGTGCCCGGCGACGTCACCTCGACCGACGACGTGACTCGCGCACTGGACATCCTCGCCGAGCGTGGGCCGCTTCGCGTCGTCGTCAACTGCGCGGGCGTCGGCCCGCCCGGAAAGGTCCTCGGCAAGAACGGGCCGCTACCGCTCGACGACTTCGAGCGCATCGTCAGAATCAATCTGACCGGCACATTCAACGTCATCCGACTCGCCGCGCAGAGAATCTCGGCGACAGACAGCGTCGAGGGCGAACGTGGTGTCATCGTCAACACCTCCTCGGTCGCGGCCTTCGACGGGCAGATCGGCCAACCCGCGTACTCCGCGGCCAAGGGCGGGATCGTGTCCATGGCGCTACCCATCGCGCGAGAACTCGCGCGGCACCGGATACGCGTCGCCACAATAGCTCCCGGCACCTTCGACACACCGCTACTGAAAACGCTTCCCGAAGACATCAGGCAATCGCTCGGCGCACAGGCTCCGCACCCCTCTCGACTCGGAGATCCTGCCGAATTCGGTGCCCTGGTACGTCATATCATCGAAAACCCGATGCTCAACGGCGAGGTCATTCGATTGGACGGTGCCATCCGGATGGCACCGCGATAACCGCAACGTCCGACGATGGACAGTTCCCCACAGGCACCGGGCACGTATGCGCCGAGGATCGGTCAGCGGGCGTCCGAGTGATGCGCGGCGCGGTTGATCGCGACCGTCTCGTCCAAGGTGGGCGCCGCGGTGAGGCTCGCGAAATGCTCCATGAGCCGGTCGCGGGTACGGGGCGCCTCGTCCTTGTCGGCCGCTGCCAGGGCCCGATCCAACTCCCCGGCGTTCAGTTCGGTGCAGTACGCAGGCGTTCCCGGCTGCTGCCGCCACGAGTCGGCCAGAGGCCCGGCGTCGACGGGATCGAAGCCCATATCGTTGACGAGGCCCATCACGAGACGACGTGCCCGGTCCGAATCGGCGGCCACCGGAATGGCGAGGCGACCGGGCGTTCCGGCGGGCAGTCCCTTGCCCTGCTGCGTACCGGCGAGAGCCGCGTTCCACGCCTTCACGATCGGGCGGCCGAGTTGCTCCGCGACCCACAGGCTCTCGACCTGACCGTCATCCACGGCTCGGACGTGGCCATTCATGGTGGGGTAGTAGTTGGACGTGTCGACGATCACCGTCTCGGTGGTGACCGCGGCGAGGAGATCGGCGAGTTCGGGCTGCTTGGCGAACGGAATCGACAGCACGATGACCTCCCGGTCGTTCGTCGCCTCGTCCACATCCACCGCACGAACGCCCGCCGCGACGATGTCTGCCGCGACCGCCTCCGGTCCACGGGCGTCCGCGACCAGCACGTCATGTCCTGCCTCACTGAGCCGCCGCGCGATGTTGCCACCGATCGCTCCGGCGCCGATAACGGAAATCCTCATAGCTTCGCCTTCCTTTTGACGATACGGAGTGTGCCTCCGAATCCTGCGGATGAAACGGATAGATCCTCCGCTTTGTTCCGGTAGACGCAACTGTCGGCAACGATTTCCTCGTCGGACGAACGGAAAGCCCCATATCGCGAGTGATCAGATCCTGCTCTGTCACCTCGTTCCGTGGCACCTCGGACTGCTCCGGTTGCCGCACGGAGATGCTCGACCGATGACCGTCGCTCGCTCCTGCACACCCGAAAACTCCGCTCGATACGATGACGTGGTGGCCGAGGAACCCGACGCCGACAACAATCAGCCAAACGCGCGCGGCCATCGCAGCGCGCGAACCGACCGCCGACTTCCGGATCCACGTGGTCGACGGCGTAGAAGGCGAACAGCTTCTCCGCCAACAGGCCAAAGTCGTCACAGAGATCCTGGAAGGGCAAGCGCGGCAACAATCGTCGGAGCCCGCCGACGACACATGAACGCGCCCCGGACCGAACCCGAATACCACACTCGGCGGCACCGGAGAGGCACAGCAACGCCCACCAGCTAGTCACCGAACGGCATCAACCCGACTTCGGATTCCTGAATCCCGCCTCGATCGTCAGCGTCCCCCACGAAAACCGCTGGTCGCCGCCGGTCCCATCCTTATAGCGCCCCGCCGGGGGCACTGGGGTAAACGTCATTCGCGTAGGTCATACATAGTTGAATGCTCGTTCGGCGGCCAACCTCAGTTGGAACAGGTAGGCCGATGCAGGCGACCGCCCGGATGCTGCGTGTGTTCTCGCGACTGCCATCGGCAGTGACTGGCGACCGGACCCGCCGGACCGGTCGGTGTGGGTGCTTTCGGGCCGGGTCTCAGAGTTATGACCCGCGTATCTGGCACAGGATTATTCGACTGCCGTAGTCGAGCGGCAGCTCGGTCGCACATTCACGGCCATTCGTTGATACAGGGTCGAGTCTTCGATCAGCAGCCTGTCGTTGTTCGCCGCCGGCTGCGCCAGATGCTCGGTAAGGGCTGTCGTGCCGGGCCGGCCGTGCCGAAATCGTCGTGTCAGTGCCCATATCAGGACCATGTCAGCCCCGTGACAGCCGAGCCAGTGACAGTGGTGGACAACACCCCCCCGAAAGGAAACCCGATGTCCGACAACACCACCACCCACTCAACCTGGACCGGCACCATCCCCGTGGACGACACCGCACTGGCCGTCACCGACACCGGCGGCACCGGCCAACCGATCATCTACCTCAACGGCTCCTACGCCAGCCAACGACACTGGCAACGCGTCATCACCGACCTCGGCCCCGACTACCGCCACATCACCTTCGACGAACGCGCCCGCGGCAAATCCAAACGATCCACCGACTACACCTTCGAAGCCTGCCTGCGCGACATCGACGCCGTCCTCACCGCACGAAACATTTACCAACCGCTCCTGGTCGGCTGGTCCTACGGCGCACTCCTCGCCGTCCACTGGGCCGACCGCCACCCCGACCGAGCCCTCGGCGTCGTCGGCGTCGACGGCCCCTACCCCGCCGGCTGGACCGACGAAGCCGGCCGCGAACGACTCCGGAAAACCTTCCGCCGCATGCGACTCCTGCTCCCGCTGGTCGCCCCACTCGGCCTCGCCGCACGCATGAGCGCCGACCAACACGCCGAAATCCAGATCGAAGCCCACGCACTCCACGCCGCCCTCGGCCCCCTCCTCGACCGCGCCACCCTCCCCATCCGATACGTAGCCGCCACGGCCGACACCGTCTACGACAAAGGCGGCGAGCTGGAGGAGATGCGCCGCACCCTCGACCCCTACCTGGCCCGCAACCCGAACCTGAAAATCAGCGCCAGAGTCGCCAGCGACCACGGCAAAATCCTGCGCAACGACTCCCCAGCCGTCGCCGACGCCGTCCGCGAAATCACCACCCTCCTCGACCACAAAGCAGGCTGAGCGACAACGGAACCTCCTCCCGCACAACGACAAGCGCCGCGGTGACCGAGCCCCGCGGTGCCACCCACCACCAGTACAAGGAATCTGGTCATGCCCGCTTTTGTTGACACACAACCGAACCGGTTGGCCGACCGGCTGCTGAGCGATCGTCACCCCGTGCCACTGTCGGTCCTGTTGCACCTCGCTCCCGGTGCGCTGATCGTCGCCGCCTACCTGCTCATCGGCGAACCACTCGTCGACGCCATCGACTATCCACACTTCGCCGGCTGGGCCATCGCCCTGTGCACGGTTCTCCTACCGATCCTGGCGGGCCTGCTGTGGCTGGGCTACCGCCGCAACGGCCGCCTCGCACTCCGCAGCGTACTGCACTACACCGGCAGGCCGGTCCCACGCGGGACACTGGTGGCGATGGTCGTCCCACTCATCCTGTGGATGATCACCCTGGGTTACGCACTGGCACCGGTGAACACATTCGTCCTCGACAACCTCTTCACCTGGCTCCCCTACGCCGACGCCGGCAGCAACGGCACCAACGCCTACCTGCACGGATACTCGCACTCCACCACGCTCACGACGATGCTGATCTGCCTGCCACTGACCGGATTCGCACTCCCGCTCATCGAAGAGCTGTACTTCCGCGGCTTCCTACTGCCCCGCATTGCCCACCTCGGCCGGCTGGCACCCGTAATCAACACGATCCTGTTCTCGCTGTACCACCTCTGGTCACCATGGGCATTCCTCTCACGCGTGCTCTTCACATTCCCCGGATACTGGCTCGCCTGGCGGCACAGAGACATCCGGATCTCGATCGGAATGCACGTCGGCTCGGCAACCATCCTGGCGACCCTCGGCACACTCGCCCTCGCACTGAACCTCATCTGACCGGCCGTCGCCACGTGAACTTCGAGTAACACGAAACTCCTTGGGAGACAGTGCATAATCGAGGTTCACGACGAACAAGGGGGGTCCGTATGAGCGACGACGGCTGGCGAATCACGGTTATCCCTGAGGGGGGAGCACTACGCCAGGAGCGTCTCACCCGCGATCTACGACGGCAGTTGCAGTCGACCGAGGGTATAGATGCCGGATTTGTCGAGAGCACTCGCCCGACGCCCGACGGGAGCAAGGGCGTGTCCGATCCCGACCTTGTCCTGTGGGCCGGAGTCGGTGTCGCTTCGGTGAATGCCGCTGCGCGCGTGTTGATTGCCGCGATCACCCAGTGGTGCGAGCAGAACAAGCACCGCACCGTCCAACTCGAACGCAACGGCAGCAAGGTGATGGTGAGCGGTCATCTCGGTAAACGCCAGGCCAGGTTGGTCGAACGGTTCATCCGCGAGATCGATGAACCTGGCGCAGACAACTCAGAAGGCGGAGCCGAATGACGCGGCTGAGTCGTCGCAGAGCCCTGTTGATCGGCAACGAAACATATACCGACAGTCGTTTCGAACCTCTTCCCTCGGTGCAGACCGACATCTGGCAACTCGAGCAGGTCCTGGCACATCGCCAGATCGGCGGATTCGGGTCGGTGAACCGCCGCGTCGACCTGACCTGTGAGCAGATGTGCGCAGAGATCGCGACCTTCCTCGCCGCATGCGAGGAGGACGAACTCGCCCTGCTGTATGTGTCGGGCCACGGCGAACGGCTCGTGCAGACCAACGGAGAATTCCATTTCGTCGCTACCGATACCGATTTCGATCGCATCGCCGACACCGGAGTCAGCGCGGGGTTCATCAACGACCAACTGGAATTGTGCGTCGCGCCACAGAAGGTCGTCATGATCGACAGCTGCCTCAGCGGCGGATTCGCACTGGGGCTGCGGACGGCGGACTCGGAACCGGCACTGCCTACGGCCAAGGGACGGTCGGATCGTCGCTCCCCGCTGGAAAGCAGCGGCGTGTATGTGCTGTCGTCGTCCCGGGCGAGTGAGGTCTCCCGTGCCGGCCGTGGCACTCCGGAGGGGCCGGAACCGTCGGTGTTCACCGGAGTCGTGGTCGAGGCTCTGCGCACGGGCGCGGTCGGCAAGGACGGTACCGGGCAGGTTTCGGTCCAGGACCTGTTCGAGTACACCAACCGGCACATGCGCTCCCACACCTCGCAGGTCCCGGTACTTTCGGCGATCGGCGTCGACGATCGCATCATCCTTGCGTCATGCCCGCAGGGCCCCGCACCGACCCTCGCTCCTCTGTCGTCCCGGCCCGCGAAACCCGTTCCGACGGTGCAGGGCACGGGCTCGACGCAACCATCGTGGTCGATGTTGCTGGAGTACTACCGGAGCTGTCTGCTCACCGATCAGTACGAGGTGCCCTGGCTTTCGGTCGACGATCACGGCACAACGTACGTCTGTCTGTCCGGCACGGAGCGGATTCTCTGCGGGCAGGTCGATGCCGATCATTGCATCGCGGTCCCGCAAGAGGCCGCCGATCTGGTGGGTCAAGCCGCGGAAGCGGACGACGAGCTGTGGGCCGGGTATCCCGCAATGCTGACGGCACCGCGTGACAAACGGAAGAACCGCATACCGAATCGCTTCGCGCCCTTGCTGATTCGTCGGGTTGAACTCGTCGAGACCGGTGGCGAACGCCGGCTCCAGCCGATCGGTCCGGTCCTTGCTCACCCGGCCCTGGCCCAGGAGTGTCTCGGTGCGGAGGAAGCAGCCCTGTTCAACGACACCTACCGACCCGGCTGGCAAAGGAACCAGCACGACCGAATGGGTGTCGAAGCACGCAGAATCGCCGACGAATTCGAACTCGGCTGTGTCCAGGAACCGCAACCCGACCAGCTGTTCGACCATATCGACATCGACACTCCCTTGGACGGCGGCCGGAATGCTGCTGTCCTGTTTCGGGTTTCACGCCATCCGGGAGCCAATGGCAAATTGCTCTCCGACTTGGCGGATATCGAAAAGCGCAGTGCCGCAATCCGCGATACCGCTCTCGCCGCCTTGTCTCCCGACCCGGTCGAACGGATCGATCCGCCCCTCGAATGCGATCCCTCAACGGTCCGGCCGGTGACACCGCTGTCGTGCAACGAGGCCCAGGAAGCTGTCATTCGTTCGGCCATGTCCCGACGGCTCACGGTGGCGACCGGTCCGCCGGGGACCGGGAAGAGCCAGCTCGTCGCGAATCTGGTTGCCACCGCCGTGGCCGCCGGCCAGTCCGTACTCGTCGCCTCCACGAACAACACGGCCGTGGACGAGGTCTGGGAACGCTGCTGCAGCGTCGTCCCGAACAGCGTCATCCGCACCGGCAATGTCGAGACCCGTCGCACCGTCGAGACCAAAGCGCTAGAGGAACTGCGCACGTCCTCGGACCCCGAGACCAACATCGACACCGCGTCCATGTACCTGCACAGAGCCGTGGAGGCGCGGTCCGAATGGCGAGATACTTTGGCGTGCAAGGCAACTCATGAGGCCGCGCAGCTGCGGACGGGACAGGACCGGGAGAACTACGCCGCCGAACTGGGCATGTCGGTCCCAGAACTCAGCCAGCGATTCTCGCGGATAGATCCACAGGCGCTGGCGCGGAAGGCAGCCAAAGCCGGTAACGCTCGGTTCTTCGGTGAGTGGCGGCGGATTCGACTGCTGAAACGTTGGGACATCACCGTGAAAACTCTGTCCACGGTCGAGGCCTGCATGGCTCTCGACGGCTTCGGCACCGCCGAGAATGCGTGGCGGAAGAATGTGTCGACACTGTCCGAATTCCCGACGGACGATGACCTGTCGGCTCGCGACGCGGAGACCGAGTCGAGAGTCAGCACGGCTGCGGCCGCGCTGTTCTCGTCCGTCATGGGTACTCGTGCCAGCGACGGCCGCTCCCGCATCGCCGAACTACTACGAAATCTCCGGAGCCGCGACGAGTGGAAGACCACTCGTGCCGCGCTGCCGGCGATCCCCGCGTGGGCGGTGACGAATCTGTCCGCCCGCCGCTTCCCGCCCGACCCGGCACTGTTCGATCTCGTGGTTGTCGACGAGGCCAGCCAATGCGCCATCCCGCATGTGCTGCCGCTGCTGTTCCGCGCCCGGCGGGCGTTGGTCATCGGCGACCCGATGCAGCTCGAGCACATCGCCGACATCACTGCCGACGACGAGGCACGGGCTTACCGCGATGCCGGAATCGAGGCCACGTGGCTCGAACACCGGAGGTTGGCGTACCGGAGACATTCGACATTCCGAGCCGCGGAACGAGCCGTCGGGCAGCCCCTGCTACTGGACGAGCACTTCCGCTGCCATCCCCACATTGCCGCTCTGGCCAACAACCTGTTCTACGACGGGAAGCTCACGGTCATGACGGACGTGCGGCGACAACCTTCTCTACCTCGGCCCGCTGTCATCTGGGTTCCGACCGACGGGCGCGCCGAGCATCCTCGGTCGAGCAAGTCCTGGATCAATGGGGCGGAGATCGCGAAAGTCGAAGAATGCGTTCGGTTCCTGTTCGACTCGGGCAACTTACCGACGAATGCGAGTGTCGGTGTCGTCACTCCCTACCGGGCGCAGGCGGACGCCATCCGTTCCCGTCTCGGGAGTAGGTTCCGCGACCACGTCGAGGTCGGGACGGTCCACGTCTTCCAGGGCGGCGAGCGCGACGTGATGATCTTCTCGCTCGTCGCGGGCCCGGGCATGCCGGCGCGTTCGGTCAATAGAATCGATAACCAGCTCAACCTTTGGAATGTCGCCATCACGCGCGCCCGTTCCCACCTGGTCGTCGTCGGCGACAAGGAACTCTGGCGTAGCCGCCGGGTCGGCGGCGCCCTGCTGGACGCGGCCGAGTCCGGTAAGCAACACGGCCGGTCCACCGCGGCAATACGAGATCCGCTGCTGGTCCGCCTGTTCGAGGCATTGGATGGCACAACAACGGCGAAACTGGCGCTGGGAGACGCCATTTGCGGCTACGACACCGACGCGGTCATCGCCAACCACGACGGCAGCAAGACCGCCTATCTACTCGATCGCGGTCCCGGACGGGACGATGACCCAGCGCGGCACTTGCGACTCATGCTGCGCCGCATACAGCTTCGCACCGATCCGGACCATCGGATAACAGGCATCCGGACACCGGCCTGGCAACTCTACGAGCGTCCGGATCAGTCCGGTTCGCACTCAGAGAAGTAGGACGACGAAAGCAAGCACCACGACACCGGCAAACAACATCGTCAACACGAGCGCGGTGCGCCGACCGCTTCGCCGCGATGCCGGCGGCGTGTACAGCGGCTGGGCCGGAGGCCGATAGACGGGATACTGCACCGAATAGGGCGTTGGGGCGGGCTGCTGCTGATATGGCTGAGGCGGTGTGGGAAATTGCCCCGGTCCCACCGTGCCGGGATGTTCTGTCCTTGCCTTTTCGACGGGAGGTGCCGTTGAGGTACGGTGCGGGGGCGGCGCGACGGGTTCACGCCGGTATTGCGCCGGGACCGGCGGTGGCCGATTTTCGGCGGGCGGCACCGAACCTCCTGACGACGGGGCCGCGGGCCCTTGCCATTTTCGATATCGTTTGTCCAAGCGTGCGTTACGGCTGATCTCGCGGTCGATTTCCCGTAACGGCTGCGCCGCTGGACCGACGGGCTCGCGCACAGACGACATCGCGGTCGCATCGATGTCCCGACCGAAGCCGAAATCTGTTGTCTGCCTCCGCTCTTTCACCCTCCGACCATCATCGCCGACGCTCTGCGCAGCCCGGACGTACTCCTCGAACTGGGCATCGTCGAGTACCTGTAGAAACTGTGCATGTTCGAGCACGATCTGCGGAGTCACCGGCTCCACCCGCTTGTTCTGATACAAGGTAATGAGACCCTCGATCGCGACGCGCTTGCCTTTCAGCAAGGGCAGCCACTTCCCGTTGCTCCCACTCCGCCCATACTTTTTGAACAGAGCTTCGGCGACCTCGTCGTAGCCGATGATCGTGAAATCCCCCTGCCGCCAATCACCGAAATTGATCAGTGCGATGGTGTCGTTTCCCTGCAGCGTCGTAGTTACCACTGTCCCGAAGACCGTGACCACGGAACCGGCCAGAGCGCGGAGTTCGTCGCTGTTCTCGCCCGACACCACCGGGCCGGTGACCACATGGCGGGGACCGTACATCGTCGTGGCAGGCGTTCCACGTAGCGCTGCCGCGATATCCGCGAACCCGGACCGGCAGGCATCCCGGAGTCTGCCGACTCGATCGGCCAGTCCATCGATCGCCCTGAGCTCCTCGAACGCGTAAGACTTCTCGGGATCGGCGAAATCCGTGACCTTGAACAACAAGTTCTCGCCGGTTCCGCCGAACTCCTCCCACAGCCACGGTTCCCGTGCGAGTGCAGTCAGGGAAAGGTCGATGGTCTCGGCGGAAAAATAATCGAGCGTCTCATCGAAGTTACTGCCCCGGTCAGGGTGTTGATAGTTGCGATGGCCTTCTTCGATCGGTCCGAGATCGGCGAGCTCCGGCAGATACATCCCGTCATAATCGATCAACCAAATCGTCAGATCCGGGCGCACCAGGATATTGCCGTGTTGGAGATCTCCGTGGGCCACACCCTTGCGTTGTAGCGCCTCTACAGCGGTACCGATCGCAGCGCGAACCCTATCGATCGACCTTCGATCAGGCACGGGCTCATTAGCCCAGCGAGCGAGCCATACGCCGAGGGATACTCCGTCCACCCACCGCATCCGAACCGTCGGGTAGACCTCACCGCCCACCGCAATGCCATCGTCCCGGTACTGCACGGGCACCAAGAAGTCGAGATCCCGGTTCGCCCGGATGAAATCTCCGATATACCGGTACCGGTCCAGCAGCCGCCTGTCCTGCGGGACGTTCTTGTGGAAACACCGCACCGCCCAGCGCTGGCTACCTGCCTGCAGATCGAAGGTCGCAGCGAATCCGCCCGAGGCGACCTTCGGCATACCCCGCCGGTCCGGGCGGGCGGTCGCCGCTGCCAGTGCGGCGTCGTGAGCGAATGCCACGTGCGGATTCTGAACCGCGAGTTGATATTGCAACAACGAAGGAAGTCTCACAACATCACCATGCACATTGTCGTATCGTCATTGTTCAGCTCACCGTGGGCGCGTCTGGCGCTGACCCATTCCGCAAATCCGTTGCGTAGACCGGTGTCCCACGTCTCGATATCGGCGGCATCGCACTCTTGAAAGCGACGCAGCAGGCACTGTGCCAGAGCATCGGACGCCAGGAGAAGCACATCCGCCGACTCGTACCGACCCGCGTTCCGCCACACCGCACGACGGAAGGTTTCCTCTCCCGCAGCCGCCTTCACCAGCTGCGGACGTGACCCGAACTCTTTCCAGTCGTCTATCGGCCCCACCGTCACCAGTTCATCACCCCGGATGTGAAGGAGGCAGCAATCCCCCACTGCCACTGCCGAATACGTTCGCGCGCGCCAGTCGACCTCGACACCGACGAACGCAGCGGCTCCGGGACGGAGATCCAGCTTCCACGTCGCGTGGAACGGCAAATCCGGGCGGTAGACCTCACTCCTCCACTGCTCACGCAGCGCCGCAAGATGATTCGGAGCGAAGATATCCACCGGCGCGGGCCAGTTCCGCACGAACGCGTCCACGAGTATTTCCGCCCAGGTCCCCGCCCGCCCGGCGTCCGTCGCACCATCCGCGACCGCGAACCGGAACAATCCGGCGGCGGCCCGGTCATCGTTCTCCTTGTCGGTGCGGCCGTCTTTGGCGACCGTCCCCACGATGGCCGAGACGGGCCTCACTCAGCAGTTCCGCTGTCCGAGTTCTCGTTTCGGCCCACGGTCAGCTCACCCAGACCGGTCGGCGTGACCGACCGGGTGCCGATGTCGAGAAAGTCGATCACGGTCGCGGCATCGGCGTTGTAGAGAAATCCCCGAGCACCCGGCTCGACCGAGTACCCCAGCGCCGAGGCCGCGTCGAGCAGCGACGGCGGCAGTTCACTCGACAACTCGTAGAGCATTGCCGCATTCGAATCAGACAGCGCGGCAGCTGAATTCGGAAATCGGACCGGTTGACTTACAAGTCCGGACAGATGCAGGTTGAACACCAGCACCTGGCCGTCGTCGGTGCCCATCTGCCGGATGCGATCCACCACCGCCCGCGGCTCGCCATCGGTGCTCAGTCCGTCGGTCACATTGATCACAATCGGCGGGAAGCTGGACGGATGAGCGGCGCACCAAGACTCCACCACAGGCTCGATGGCGGTGAACGCCGCCGTCATCGGCGTCGCGCCGTTCGCCGCGAGATCCACCCAGATCGGCATCTGCTGCTGCACGGCGACCACGCCACCCGCACCGTCCGGCACTCGCCGGGTCACCGTATCCACACGCAACGGGTTGTCCGCGACCTGTCCGACCGACAAAATGAGGTGGCTGTCGTCACTGCCGTGCAGCACCGGGCCCACCGCCGATCCGTAGCCGAGCACACCGAGTTCGAAATAGCCGTGTACCTCCTCGTCTCCGCGGCTGCACAGCAATACCGCGTTTCCCAGTAGGTTGTTGACCGCAGCCGCCAACGCCGCCGCCTTCGACTGTCCCGTCTCCGCCCACGGTTCCAGCATCGAATATGACTGGTCGATCACCAGCAGCAACAATGCAGGCTGCTTGCGGTTGATTTCGGCCGAATACATTCAGAAACTCCTCCCCACAACTGACCGGCTTCCCCACCCGTCGCCAGATGGCGACTGAGACCATGCCTCCCCTGTCCCGAGCCCAAAGACGAGGCACCGCAAGCAGAATACGCCCCACGAGCCGACGTCGCGCGGCTACTCACCGAATCCAAACGGACCGACGGTGCCATGGGACCGCCGCGCGGGCCGACAATGCCACTCGGCGACCGACAAGAAACGGCGCGGCGGTCAGCGGACGTTGAAATTCAGTGGTCCAGGGTTTGTCAGGGCGGAGCGTTGGATGGTGGTGGTGTCGAGGTGGGCGGGACTGGTGCTGGGGTCGAGTGGGATGAGTCGTTGGAGTTGGCCCCAGTCGCGTTTCCAGTCGTCGCGAAGGTAGGTGGGGACGGTTTGGGTGGTGGTGAGGAGTTGGGTGTAGCCGAGCGGGCCTCCGGAGCTGTGGCTTTGCCAGTTGGTGGTCATTTGTGCGCCGGAGAAGTCGGGCGTGATGCGGTAGTGCGGGAGTTCGGCGACGCCGTCGCGATGCCGCATGGGCTGCTGGCAGGGGAACTGTAGTCCGACCAGCCAGTCCAACAGGACTGGAATGTCGTGTCCGACAACAGTATCGAGTGTTCGAGTTTGTGGCAGGCGGGGTGGCGTGAGTGCGACCCACTGCTTCGGGTCACTACTCGAGACGGAAGCGACGATGCGAACGGCGTCGGCTTGGTCGGGCAGTTCGCGTAGTGGGACCCGCAGATTGCGCCAGGCAGGTTGAAGGACGCTGACATCGTCCGGAGTGATCGTGCCGAGTGATCGAACGGCGTTGTCGTCGCCGACTGTTCCGTATTCGACCTCTACGGTTTGGCCGGGCACCGGCTGGTTGTCCAGGTCGGTGGAGGCGATGCGGCCTGCCGCGCTGATGGCGAGGAGCTGACCGCGGCTGTGCGGTACGGGCATCCTGTACCAGCCGGAGACCAGGTGTTTGTCGGCGCCGGGGCTGCCGTAGCTACCGAGGACCGGCGTGCGTGCGGGGTCGAGTCCGAACGGGAGCGCGATTGTGGTTCCGTTGATTCCGCTGGTGCTCGGATCGGTGGTGTCGCCGCTGGCCCTGCCAGTGTCACCACCGGTCTTGGTCGTGGTGCCGTCGCTGCCGAGCGATTGTCCGACCGAGGCGGCCGCGGCGTCCGAGCCGTCGGAGGACAGGTCGGCGCGGTTGACCCCGTCGGGGCCGAACCCGATCGCCGTGCCGGCCCCGAGCGCGGTCGCCGGATCGCCGGATATCGGCGCCAGCATGCCGATATTGGGATCGGGTTCGACCAGGACGTCGTCGGCGAGCCCGCACGGTCGGCCCGCGATGGCGGCAAGGTTCGATTCGGCCAGCGAGAACGCCGGATACTGCTCGACGGCCGCTTTGACGAACGACGCGACTTCGACCGCGACGATAAGCGCGGCCGTGACAGTCAGCATCGGTACCGCCCGCGTCGTCGTTCGCGGCACAACGCGGAACGGTTCTCGTACGTGGTGCCAGCCGGCAATCGCGATGAGCAGCATCGCCGCTGCGAGCAGCACGAGGCCCGCCGACACCCCGTGGACCGATATGGGCTTGTCCCACCACGGAATTCCGTAGCTGGCGACATACCACCAGCTGTTGGAAGAGGCGAACGATACCGCGAGCACGACCACCACGGCGACGGCAAGCAGTGTCCTATTTCGCGCTGACCGAATGATTCCGGGCCCGCAGGCGACGGCGGCCACCACGGCGACGGCTCCCGCAAGTCCCGCGTAGATACCGAAGTGGTGGGTGAATTTCGTCGGGGAGAAAATCAGCAACGGGATTGCCGCGAGGGTGGTTCCGACTATTCGCCGGGTGGGCCCGGCCGCGAGACCGGGGATGCGGCCGTGGTGGGACAGCAGCACGGCGACCGCTATCGCCAGTACGAGGAACAGGAACAGCATGGCGAACCGCCGGGCGAGTGAGCCGTCGGGCGCCGGCTCGAACAGACCTTGGTAAACGAGATACTCGGTGTACCAAGGCATGTCGGGGCCGACCACGCCGTGAGCTTGTCGCATCGCGGCGATCTCGGAGAGGGGTTGTCCGGCGAACACGACCACCAGCACCACCAATCCGGTGGCGAGCGCGGGAGCGATCAATGGGAGATAGCCGACGCGGCGCGCGCGGGCGACGAGGATCAGGGTCAGCGGGCGAGCGCCGGCCAGTAGCGCCGCCAAGCAGATCAGCCCGGTGGGGTTGGTGACCACGGCCAGCGCGGCCGGTATCAACGCGACCGCTGCCGGAGTGAGCCGCCGCGTGGCGAGTGCACGTTCCACAGACACCCAGGTCAGCAAGACTGCGACGGCGACGGCGGGCTCGGGGCGCAGGCCGTTGTTGTAGGGCAGCCAGAACGCCAGCAACGCCAGACCACCCGCCCACACCGCCCAGCGTTCGGTCCGAGCGGCCACTCCCAGTCGCGGCACCACTTCACGACTGATCAGCAGCCAGCACGCTATGCCGAATACCAATTCAGGCAGCCGGACCACGACGCTCGCCGGGGACACCCGCGCCAGCAGCCCGATCACGTTGTCGTAGGGGATCCCGACCGGTGTCTCGGGGACCCCGAAGTAGGCGAAATAATTCGCCAGATATCCGGCATGCCCGGCGGTGCGGGCCATCCCGAAGATATAGCCGTCGTCCGCTGTGCCTGCGCCGATGATGTACCAGAGCACCAGAATTCCGACGATCACACCGTCCACCGGTCGTGGCCGCCACCACCGGCGCGGGAAGACGCGGCGGTGGCCGCGACCGTCGAGGCGGTCCAGGCGATGCAACGCCCACAGCGCTGCTGCTGTCGCCGCCACCGCTCCGATGATCGCGGCCAGTTTCCACCCGGTCGGCGACGTGGTAAACCGCGAATCGATCACGACATCGGCACGGGCGCCGACCGCAGCGGGATCAGCCAGATCGGTGAACACACCAACCAACTGCGGCCGAAAGTCCTCCCGCAACATCACCGGCTCTCCGCCGCCGCTGTCCACGGTGGTGCGGGCGCTGTCGGAGAAGACCACGACCCTGCAACCGGGCGGCAACTCGGCGACCGGCCGATCCAGCAGCACCTTGTCCCGCAAAACCACCTGCAGCCGGCCACCCTCCACGACGGGAGTCACGACCACGTTCAAGCCGTAATGCCATGCGCTGCCCGACGCCGGTGGCACGGTCGACACCAGATTCCCGCCCCGCTCCCCGAGCATCGACGCGGCGGCACACGGAATATTCACCGACACGCTCTGCGGCGAATACGACACCAGCGCAGCACTCACGCTCCCGGCGTGCCCCTGCTGCGGCCATGAGAAAGATGCCTGCTCCTGATACACCGGCAACAACGGCACCAGTACCGCCAGCACCGCACCGGCCAGACCGGTCACCGCGGCGACAAACCGCCACCAGCGGGACCGACCGTCGTCGGCGATCTTGGAGCCGCTGACAACCGCAGCCGGAGCGCTACGCGTCGCCGTCATCCCGCGACCCCGCCAACCCAGTCGCACCGGGCCCGGGTCGCCGCGCAATACAGCTGGCAGACAGCGTGTTCGATCACCGCACCACATTTAGTTGAAACACTTGTTACAGTCAAGACGGCGACCACTAGAGTCATGGCGTGGCCCGCCGAACAGACCATGAGAAGCGCGAGCAGCTCCTGGCCCAGGCCAGCGAGATCCTCTGCCGCCGAGGGATCGTCGACACCTCACTGCGAACCCTCGCCACCGAGATGGGCACCAGTGCCAGGATGCTGATCTACTATTTCGGCTCCAAGGAACAACTGCTCCTCGATGTCCTCGCCCTCCACCGGCAGCAGGTCACTCCGAGTTCGGAGGACCTCACATCTCCGGCGGGGTTGCGCGCGTGGGCATTCGCCGACTGGGAATCGATGATGCGCGGCGAGAAGCGCATCGGCGTCCGGATTCAGGAGCAGATATTCGGCGCGGCCTGCGCGCAGGACAGCCCCTACGCCGCCTACACCTCGGAGACTCTCACACAACTGATCCGCAATCTCGAGGCAATGCTGCGAGCCATCGGCATGCCCGCCGAGCTCGCCGCCACCCGCGCCGACATAACAATCAACGCGTTGCAAGGACTTGTCATGCGCTACTGCACCGCCGAAGACCCCACCCTCATCGACCGCAGCTTCCGGCGATTGATCGACGACCTATTGCTGGCGCCATTCTGATTCACAGCGAGCTGGTTTCTCTCAATTCCGCCGCGCCTGCATGAATCGCCAATAGCCCTGGATACGAAACAAGTTGGAATGCTTGTTTCCCCGAACCCATTGAACTGCAACAGCTCCCGGTAACATCCCCCAGCATGCCCACACAACGAATGCCAGGCCGTCCCGCAGTAGGCCGAAAGGGATCCAACGCGGCACCGCGCGCGGGAGTTATGTGTTGAGCAATACAGATCCGAACTCCAACGGGAAGTCCCTGACCACGCATGGGTCCCCGGTACCCGCCGACTCTCACGTGCGGCTGGACACCCCCGCGTTCGCGGCCGACCCGCACCGCGCCTACGAGAACATGCGGCGACGCGGACCCCTGGTGCCCATCGAGCTTTCTCCTGGCGTACCGGCGACACTCGTGGTCGGCTTCCAGGTGGCCGTGCAGATCCTCAACGACGAACATCATTTCCCCGCCGACTCCCGTCGATGGGAGAAGAACGCGCCATCGGACTCCCCGATGCTGCCGATGTTGGGTTATCGCCAGAATGCGCTGCGCACCGCGGGTGCGGAACACGAGCGATACCGGCGCACCATTGTCGCGGCGTTGGACACCGTCGACCTGCACAAGGTGCACGGCGCTGTTGCTCGGGCCGCCGAAGTGCTGATCAACGGCTTCTGCGAAACCGGAACCGCCGACCTGCGAACCGATTACGCGTTTCCGTTGACCTTTCGGGTCATCAGTGAACTGATGGGCTTTCCCGAAGACGCCGCGGCGGCGGCCTACCACGGGATGGCCGCGATGCTGGAGGGTGTGGGCGCCGAAGAAGGGCAACAGCAGTTCGTCCAGGCGCTGATAGGAGTTGTCCAGCAGAAGCAGGCCGAGCCGGGCGACGATTTGACCTCCGAGTTGTTGAAGCACCCGGACGGGCTCGATGCCATGGAAATGGTGAATCAGGCCGCGCTCCTGTTCTCGATGGGTACGGAGCCGACCTGCAATCTCATTCTCAATGCGCTACTGCAGTTGATGACTGATGAACATTACGGCGGCGAGGTACTCAGCGGCGCCATGGCCACCCGGGACGCCATCGATGCGGTGCTGTTCGAGGATCCCCCGCTGGCCAACTGGTGCGTGAGCTACCCCAAACAGCCGCAACTCATCGGCGATACGTGGCTGCCGGCCGATCAACCGGTGGTCATCAGCCTGGCCGCCTGCAACAACGATCCCGCCGTCGCAGGCGGTGACCGCAGGGGCAACCGGTCGCATCTCGCGTGGGGCGGCGGCCCGCACGGCTGCCCGGCCCAGCCCCTCGCCCACACGATTGCCTCCCAGGGCATCGACCTGCTGCTCGACGCGCTGCCGGATATCCGCCCGAAAGTGCCTGTGCAGCAACTACCTTGGCGGCCGGGGCAGTTCCATCGAGCGTTGGCGGCACTACCGGTTCAGTTTCCGGCGTGCCCGCCGATGCGTCTCGTCTGACGAGTGAGAACGAAACCGTCATAGTCGTCGGCGGCGACCTGGTCGCATTTCTCGCGATATGCTCCGACGCCGCCGATGTACGCGTACATCACCCGCGGTTTGCCGGGGACATTCGATCCCACATACCAGGAGTCCACCTTCGGGTACAGCGTCATATCGCCGACTTCGCCGACGTGCCTGGTCCATTCCCGCTCCGCGTCGACCTCGGCCTCCATGGTCGTGACGTCCTGGGACCGCATCGCATCGATCGCGTCCGCGACCCAATCGACGTGCTGCTCGATGGACACCATCATGTTCGACAGCACCGACGGGCTCCCCGGGCCCGCGAGCACGAAAAGGTTCGGAAAGCCCGCCACCGCGACGCCGAGGTAGGTGACGGGCCCGGCTGCCCATTTCTCCCGCAATGACACGCCACCCCGGCCGCGAATGTCGATCGCGGCCAGCGCACCGGTCATCGCGTCATATCCGGTGGCGTAGATGATGTCGTCGAATTCGAAACTCTCCTCCGTCGTTTCGAGTCCGGAGGCGGTGACCTCGGTGAGCGGGGTCGCGCGAACGTCCACGAGCCGGACATTGGGACGATTGAAGGTCTCGTAATAATCCGTCCCCAGAACCGGGCGCTTGACGCCGAAAAGGCCCGCGGGCTGAAGAAGCCGGGCGACAGCCGGGTCCGTCACGATCTCGGCGATTCGCTCGCGAATGAACTGGGCGGCGGTCTCGTTGGCGGCTTCGTCGGCGAGCAGATCCGTGTATCCGACCAGCATGCTGACCAATTCGCTGTCCTTGTCCTCCCACACC
>NZ_JARWOP010000376.1 GCF_029868745.1 Nocardia wallacei
CCAGCTGAACCCGCACAGCCTCGAGTACCTCTTCGACCAGAGCGGCGTCCCCGCCATCGGCGGCCTGCCGACCATCGAACCCGCCCGACCGCTGCGCAGACGCCGCGGTCCGGCCCTCCCGCGCCCGACGATGCAGGCACCGACCGGCGGCGGCGACCCGAAGCGCCGACGCAAGAACCAGCCCGACCCGGCGCCTCCCCAGCCGCCGGAGCGGCCGATCACGCCCCCGGAGAACGCCGAATCCAGCCAGCCCGCCCAACAATCGTCGGCCCCGCGCCTACGCGACACCTTCGAGGTCCGCGGAGCGGACGAGAACACCGGCACAGTCGGCGAGGAAGGCCACCGGGTGCAGCCCACCGGCCGGGCCCGCGAGTGGGTACGCTCGCTCCCCGAGAAACTCCCGTGGCTCACCCAGGATCAGATCGACACCACGGAACTGCTGGTCTCCGAATTGGTGGCGAATTCCCTCCGACACACCGCCGGCCGCATCGAGATCATCACCACCACAACAGATTCCGAAGGCACCCGCAAAACCCGCTTCGCCGTGACCGACGAAAGCGAGTTCGTCCCGGACCACACCGGCATGCCCGACTGGGACGCGGAACGAGGCCGCGGCGGCGCATTCGTAGACCTGCTCGCCGACGACAACGGCACCGACCCCCTACCCAACGGCAAAGCCACCTGGTTCGAACTCCACCAGCCCTTCGGCGACGCCTCGGACGGCGCACCGACCGCCACCCCTGATGACGACCACCCGGGGTCGGATTCGGCTACGCCTCCTCCCGTCCCGACGGAAGCCATCCCCGTAGTCGAGGTGACGGACCGGATTTCAGGCCCGGACGGCTCAGCACGCGCGACCGATGCGGACAGCGGATCCGCCGCGGATTCGACACTGGCGCGCGCACAACGGGGCGAGCCGGCAGCCTTACAGGAACTCCGAGACCAGCACGGCGCGGACACCGTTCGCGCGGTGCTCTCCCTGCTGGGTATCTCCCGCTCACACGGCGCAGAAGCCCAGCCCTATGTTCTTCTGGCACAGGAGATCACCCGCCTTGCGTTTCGGTTCGTGGAGACGCCGACGCAACCGTGGCCCGTCCCGGAGGGAGCGGACGCCGGCGAGTGGGTGCAGGATATCGCCGGCGATGTGGTTGCCGAATGGCGCCAACTGAATCCCACTCAACGCAACCACATCGCTCAGGCATTGTCCGCGATGCAGCGTGGTGCGGACATCAGCCTGGTACAGCGCGCCGCTCTCGCCAAGTTGGCAGTACAGGCACCGGCCGAAGAGACAGCGGACACGACCGAAGGCCCCCATGCCGAACCCACTCCCGCGCCGACGGAATCCAAGTCGACCGCCGAAGCTACACAGGCCGAAACCGAGCGCCGTGCCGCCGCCATTGCCGAGGTCGCTGCCGAGGTCGGCGTAGACGTCGAGATCGTACATCTGGTCCTACAGGGCCGGTCCGCGGTTTCGGAGGAAGCCGTTGCGCGCGTCCGTACAGCGGCCGACCAACTCGGATACTGGGAACAGGTCACCAAACCGGACGTCGCCCGCGCCGCGGGGCTGAGCCTGGAAACAGTCGACAAGGTGTTGGGTAGCAGGGGCGGCCGGCTCGATGAGCACACCAGACAGCGGGTGCTGACTGTTGCCGCCGAGATCGGTTACACCGGCCGGATAACGCGAGCGGCAGTCGCGCGGGAAGCGGGCGTCGGGGTTGCCACCGTCGACAAGGTGCTGCGAGACGGGCCCGTACTGACCTCGGAAACCGCGACTGCCGTGCGCGAATCGGCTCGCGAGCACGGCCTCCTCGGACCACGATCGGAGGGACTGCCTCGAGCCGCTCCGATAGCGGCGGACGCGTCCGCGGCACGAGTGGCCGAGCAGACCGGAGTATCCGAACAACACGTTTATCGCGTATTGCGAGGTGAGGGCAAGCGCGATCCAGAGACCGCCGCGAGCGTGCTGGAGGCGGCGGACCGCATCGGATTCCGCGTTCGATCCGCCGGAGCACCCGACCTTCGACCGGTATCCCGTTCCGCCTTGACACAGGCGATGGAGACGCTGTCCGACGATCTCACGGACTACATCGACCTCCGATACCTGCAGGGCCGTTCCTCGGTCGAGATTCGGGCGGCGCTCGGCGCCGACGCGGATTACGAGGAATTGCACAGCGCCGCACTCTCTTATCTCAGTGCGTTCTTCGCCGCGGAACTCGGTGGCGACACCGTGGTGTACGGAACAGTGCGACCGGCGACTGTGGCGGACGTCGCCTGGCTGGCCGGTACCACTGTCAATGACGCGACCTCTTCTCTTGCCGGTGCGGAAGTCGCCGAGGAGATCTCTGTCCGGGTACACGAGGCGGCGACACGGATCGGTCTACCTTTCGCCGATTCATCTGCACCAACGCGGCCCGACGGGCCCAGCGGTCTCATCTTCGAGCAGGAAACAGAACCCGGCATCGGCCTGCCCGGAGCCGATGTGATGCAGAATTCGGCTGCGCGCCCGAGACTTCCCGCCTCAGAGCCGGACCGCGCCACCGTGGCCGATGTGGCCCGGATGGCCGAGGTCGATGTCGCGACGGCGCATTGGGTGCTGCTCGGCGGCGGGGGTCATGACATCGACACCGTCCGGCGTGTACTCGACTCCGCTGAGAATCTCGAGTATCCACACCGAATCGACACGACCGGCGAGCAGACCGATACCGCACACGATCAGCCGGTAACCCTTACCGATCTGGCGCACCGAGCCGGGATCTCCGACTCGCAGGCTCGAAAAGTACTCGGTGGCGCGGTCATCTCCCCTGACATCTCTCACCGAGTGTGGGCCGCGATCCGTGCGATGCTCCCTCAGCACGAGCCCGACACCGCAGAACACGCTGAGGTAGTAGCCGTTCCCCGAGCTGCTTTCGAATATGGCATCAGCAAACTTCCCGAACGGCTCGCTACTTTTGCGACGCTTCGTTACCTCAACGGATACACGCCTGCAGAGGCCACGGCGGCACTCGGCCTACCCGCCGCCGCGTCGCAGCGAATCGGCCAGGCGGTACTCCGCCAGATGGCCCACCATCTCCCGGATGTCCTGCCCGTCGATCGATCCGCGACGCTTCGCCGAGTACGGACAGAGGACGTAGCGCAGGCGGCTGGCACCAGCCGCGCCGCAGCTCAGCGGGTATTGCGGGGCAAACAAACAGTAGATCCGGACGTCGCTCGTCGAGTGTTCGACGCGGTGGCGAACTCCGGCTTCCGACGGTTGCGCTATACGAGCGAGTCGGTTCCTGACGATCCCGAGGCACTGACCGGCCTGGCGTTCGTGCGGGATGCCGGCACAACCACCGAAGCCCCGCCGGCCGCAAGCCCCAGAACAGAATCTCCCAACCGATCCGGCAGTACCTCCGAGAGGGGTGGGCGCTCCCCCTCGACACCACCCCCGGGCCCCACCACCCGTTTCGTCCCCGAGATCGATCCGGCCGAGGTGCTCGACGCCGGGCGACCGCGGCGGCGCGGTCCGGCGACGCACGTACCGCGCGATGCGCCGTTCGAGGTGCTGGCGTTCAACGTCGATCCGCGCACCGGGCTGCCGTGGGGTGCTGGGGCCGAACAACATTCACCCGCAGCGCCTCCGGACGACGCCGCGAGTGCCGTTCCGCCCACGGCGGATCTGATGGCGGCGGTGGATCCCGGGCTGCTGAGCCTGGTACGAGAAGGCATTGCGGCGGAACACGAAGCCGCGCAATTCGATTCCGCCGAACCGGTGACACATGCGGAGGTCGAGCGGCTCCGGCGGCTCGACACCATGCACGGCCGGCTCGACGAGTTGGGCGCGGCGATGGGTCAGACGGACACGGTCACCGCCGACCGACTTCAGTTGCTGGTACAGCATTTTCATGCCGCGGCGGAGTGGCTGGCGGCGGTACTGGACGCGGACAGCGCTACCCGGCCCGACCGTCAGGTCCCCCACAGCATCGACCAGCAGTCACGGTTCGCGGAGGAGGCCGTCGCTCGCTACCGAGCCGCGGACGATCGGGTGAATCAGCTGGCGGCGCAGTTGGCGGAACAGCGACCGCAGAATGTGGCCGAGCCCGACGACCCGGGTCTGTCCGCGGCGGTCGACCCGAACCTGCTGCGGTTGGTACGAGAGGGAATAGCAGCGGAACATGAAGCGGCAGTAATTGATCCGCGTAACGCGGCTCCGCACACGGACCTCTCGCGCTACCAGCGGCTGCACGACATGCTCGCCCGCCTCGACGAGTTGATCGCGGCGCTGGACACGAACGCGACACCCGCGCCTCCGGGACGCCTGCGATTGCTCGTGCACCACTTCCACGCCGCAGCGGAATGGCTGGCCGCATTGACCACCGCCGACAACGCTACCCAGCCGGACGGGCAGCGCCCTCAGAGCATTCACGAGCAGGACCGGCAAGCAGTGGTGGCTGTCGACCGTCTCCGGGCGGCCGAAGAACGTCTCGTGGCACTCGACGCGAATCTCCTCGCAGGCGAGCGGCCCGCCTCGCCGGCCGCGGCGTCGGGCACCGTCATCCCCCGCTGGGTGGAAGGGATTTCCGGACCGCACGAGGATTCGATCACCGGGCTGATCACAGGCGTCGACCCGGAAAGCCACTCGAATCACCTTGTCCTGCAGGCCGTCGAGGCCCGGGGGCCATCGCACCTGGTGCTCCGCAGTGTGACCCGGAGTCCGTTCACCGTTCGCGTCGAGTCCGACGGCGTCGCGGTGGAAGCACACATCACCTACCGCCACCACGACGACGGCCGGGTCGAGGCATGGATCGCCCACCAGGATCCGGATGTCGGCAATCCGCACTTCCCCGCGGTCTGCGCGATGATCGACGCTGCCCTGCTGGGACGATTCCCAGGCCGGTCGATCGCGCTCACCGAAAACTTCGCCGGCAAGGCGCCGCACACCGAGCGCACACTCGTGCCTGCCGAGCCACCGGAGTCTCCGGTGGAGCCCACCGTCGCGCCTCCTGCCCCCGTGGACGCCGGTCTAACGGGACAGGCAGCAACCCCGGTTCTACCGGAACCAGGGCAGCCCGGCGATCCGCCGGCGCAGGGCGAGGAGTTGCCGCCCCGCGCGTACGCAGAGGAAAACCTCACCCAGGAGAACCTGGGTTCCGTTGCGGCGGCGAGTGATCGAAGCCCGGACCACCCGATCAACGAGGACGCGTTCGCTCTCGTGCAGATGACCGTAGGCGGCCGGGAGGTCGTCGGAGTCGTCCTCCTCGATGGCACGTCCAGACCGAAGGGTGGTCACCGGGCTTCCGCGGCCGGTAAGGAGGCCGGGCGCGACAGCATGGTCGCCGCCCTGGAGCGGGCCGATCGAGAAGGTGAGCTCGACCCGGTGGCAGTCGTCCGCGACGTCGTGGCGTCGGCTCAGACCGCGATCCTCGGAACCACCGCCGACTCCGGCACCGAGCCGCCGGCCGCGACGATCGTGGTGGCGCTGTTGGAATCCGGGCGGCTCACCGTCGACTGGGTCGGCGACAGCCGGGCGTACTGGGTCCCACTGGATGATGGGCCCGCGATCCAGCTCACCACCGACGACTCGAACGTCCAGAAGGTGATGGACGCGTTCGGCACGCCCCGCGAGGAGGCCGAGCATTCCGCGATCGGCCAGGGGCTCACCTACAGCCTCGGCCGCCCCCTCGACGGACTAGATTCGCACGCAACAACTTTCGAACAAGTGCGGGGCAAGGGCGTCGTCGTGGTGACGTCGGACGGCATGTGGGAGCCGCTCAGCCCGGACGACCCGGAGCCCATCGCGGCCATCCTGCGCGAGGCCCTCACCCGATCCGGCGGCGATCTGAGCACCGTGCCCCGCGCCTACGTGCGTGCCGCCATCGACGCGGGCGGCCGTGACGACATCACCGTCGCCGCGGCACTCATGACCGGCACCGCACCCGGCGGCCTCGAGAAGGCAACGGGCGCAGGCGCTTCCGCACCGGACGCGGGTGGCGCGAGCAACCCGTGGGCCGGTCGGCCCGCCACGGCTCCCGCCGGAGCGACACCCGCACCGAACACCACGACGCCGTGGAGCGACGTGGATGTCACACCGCCCGAACCGCCTGGGGCCCAACCGGTTACCGGCCACAAGCCGGTTGCCGGCGCCGGAGTTCCCTGGAAAGCCGACGCGGCCCCCCGACGCAATCCCGCACCCGCCCTCCGCGGCCCCATGGGCGTCCCAGACCCCAGCGACCCCTTCGGCGACCGAGGAAACCCCCTCGACCACGGCCGCAACCTGGGTCGGGGAAAGCGCCGCGCCGAACAATTCGTGCAGACCGAGATAACCGGCGGCGGCTTCGCCCGCGGCGGGCAGCCCGATGAGGAGCCCGCACGCGACGAACCTCCCGACATCGACACCTTCGTCGAACAGATCGACTCCGGCACACGCCCATTGTCCAAGCGCCAGCGCGCCATCCTGAAGATGGTTGTGCAGGGCGAGCCGAACGCGGCGATCGCGAATTCGCTGGAAATATCCGAAGGGGCCGTCAAGAGCCAGGTCAAGCGGATCTTCGACCGACTCGGCGTATCCAGTCGTGATGAGTTGTCCGGGGCCGACCGTGCTACTGCCGCCGCGTTGTCCCAGCGCGGCGGCACACGCGCGCTGTCGCGTACCGAGACGTCGATTCTCGGCATGATCGTCCGAGGCGAATCGAACGCGGCGATCGCGGATCGCCTGAACATCCCCGGAAAGACCGTCAACAGCTACGTCAAGCGAATCTACGACAAACTGGGCACACCGGATCGCGACGCTTTGACGGGGAATGTCGACGTCTTCCTCACCGCCTTGTTGCAGCACGCCGACCAGGCATTGTCCCAGCGCCAGCACACAGTCCTGCGGTTGGTGGCCCGGGGGAAGACGAATGCGGAAATCTCGACGTACCTGTTCGTCTCGGAGGAGACGGTCAAGAGCTACGTCAAGCTGATCCGCAACAAGCTGGGCGTGAGCCACCGCAGAGATTTGGTTGTCACTGATCGGGCCGCATCGAAGACGGGCGGCTCCGCTGCGACCGGAAATTCAGCGCCGAACGCACCGGAGACCGCGTTCCTCGATCTCCGGCGCCGAGTCACGCTCGCCTTCCTCGCCGGTAACCGTGCCCTGCCCTCTTCCAGCGTCCCCGGACTGTCCCGAGCCACCGATGCCGAACTGGTGCACGAGGTTATCGAGCACGTGGAGGATCCCGAACTCATCGACGCCACACTGGAATTGGCGAGCACGGACAAGGCGACTTTCCTTCTTGCCACCTCCCGGTTGGACTCGGTCCAACGGCGACGAATCAACGATGCCGCCATTGCGGTCCGCACCGGGCGGCGAATGAGCGGCCTTCAGCTCGCCGCGGTGAACAAGCTGGCGGCAGAGGTGCTCCGGCAATCCATACCCCCTCTCGAAGAAAAAGCCGGTCCGCTCACAGAAACCGAACTCGACATACTTCGACTGGTCGCGGCGAGTCGGACGAACGGTGAGATCGCACAGGAACTCGCCGAGACGGAAGACTTCGTGAAGGGCGCGCTCTCGCGCATTCTCGAGAAGCTGGACGCCCGAGACCGCACTCATGCCGTCGTGCAGGCACTGCGCCGAAAGCTGTTCCCGCTGCGGGAAATACCGGAGCCGGACCCCACCCTCGCACATCAGCTGAACGACCGGGACCGTCAGATTCTGGCTCTGCTGGCAATACACGACACGAACCAGGACATCGCCACGGCCACGGAGCTGTCCACGAGCATCGTGGCAAGCAGTGTCCGGAACCTCATCCGCATATTCGGCGCGCAAAATCGGACCGAGGCGGTCGTCCGGGCTCTCGCCGTGGGAGCCCTCGATCCGAGCGAGATCCCGGCGACCCATTCGGACCCCGTCCGCGAAATATCGGGCGACGAATCAGCGGCTCTCGCGCGCTTCGCCGCGGGCGAGAATGTCCGCGGCATCGAAACCACCGCACGCGCACTGGGTGCCCGGGGCAGAACCGAGGCCGTTGTCCAAGCACTGCGCCACGGACACCTTCGTCTCGAGGAGATACCGCTTCGCGACCAGCCCGCCCCGCTCTCCCCTCGAGAACAACAGATCCTTCCTCTGGTCGCCGCGGGAATGACGAACAGCCGTATCGCGTCGGCCCTCGGATTGTCGACGGAGACGGTGAAGGCCGCATTGCCGCTGATGTTTCGCAAGCTCGGTGTCGGCGACCGCACGGGCGCGGTGGTCCAGGGCCTGCGCCGTGGAGATTTCGACCTGAAATCCGTCCCCGCGACTGCGCCGCCGACCGCGGAGCCTCCACAGAACGGTGCCACGCCCGTCCCCGTCGGCAGCACGCCCTGGAGTACCGACGCCACAAGCGAATCGCCGGACGCCGCGGCCGACCCGACCAACGCCTACGACACCGTGCGGATGCCTGCACACCTGCACTATCCCGAACTCGCCCAACGGGTCGACTACACCAATGTGCAGATCACCTATTACGGCGGGATTCACGACGATGACATGGGCTACACCACGGGCCCTCTCGGTGACGTCTTCTTCTTCACCCCCGGCAGAATACGAACCGCACCCGTGCCGACTACTCACCTCCAGCTGCTCGGAACATATCCCGATCCCGATCCGAAGGTCTTCTCGTTCGGCCAGTGGTCGATGGAGGGCGGCCGCGATGTGAAGATCGTGTTCGGCAGCCAGCTGCTGCCGCACGGATCCGATCTTCGATTCGTCGCCTACGGGCTGGCCGAGCTGACGAAGCGAAATGTCCAATTCACCTTCGACGACGGGATATTGGGCGACCTGTGGCGCACCCACATTCCGGCGGGTGCGCCGACCGTGGGCCAACTGATC
Organism: Nocardia wallacei; assembly: GCF_029868745.1. Classification (GTDB taxonomy): domain Bacteria; phylum Actinomycetota; class Actinomycetes; order Mycobacteriales; family Mycobacteriaceae; genus Nocardia; species Nocardia wallacei_B. Next base: position 8,831 of record NZ_JARWOP010000376.1, read on the forward strand.
GAGAACCGGGGCGAACGGAACGGGCCGGCAATTCCGGGAGCGCGCGACATATTCCTCGGGGCCACCGAAGACTTCTGGTTGTACGTGGTGGCGACGGACGCCACGGAGAACTCGCTGCGAATCACCTTCTCGGTCAACCCGGTCGGCGGTGAGGCGGGACGCGTCACCCTTGTCCTCACTCGCGACGACGACGTGATCACGGCGCGGTACACCGATGTGACACTCGGCCGGGATGCCGACCGCGTGAGTGCCGCGATCGAGGTCTTCCACGCCCGGGCGACCGGTCCGTGGTTGGACCGATCCGGCGCGATCTTCGCCGGGACGGACGCGCCCGTCAGCGGAATCGACCCGAACGCGGCTGTGCACGAGTTGCAGGTCCGATTGCAGACGGCGCGGAACGACCTCGCCACGTTGTTGCTGGTGGTCCCGGAACTCACCGAACCCGTCCTGGTCGAGCAGGCGGTGAGGATCGCCCAGCAGTGGCTCCGCGGGGCCGGCGCGGAGGGCCTGGCTGCTGCGGGCCAGGAGCTGGACGTCCTGGTGGACTGGCTGGGATTGCGACTCGCAACGCTTCGGGAGAACGATGCCGGTTCGACGCCGTGGCAGCGATCCGACGTCAGCCCAGCGCAACTCGATCGCGAACTGGCGAATCGGCTGGGTATCACGGAGCCGGGCCCGCCCGCGCCGCAAGCCGCCGACCCGGTCACCGAACTGCGCGCTGCGGCCGAGGTGTCGGACGATCCGACGCTGCGTCGGCTCGTGGAGGTGCTCGACCAGCTCCTCACCGCGCACCACGCCATTGCCGGTCTCCAGGCCGCCCCACAGGCGGCCGCCGCACCAGCGCCCGCCGCACCCGCACCCGCGCAACCAGTCGAGGACCCGTTCGCCCTGAATCGTCCGGCTCCCAAGGGGTTCCGGCCGCGCCGCGCCGGTCCGGGACCGGACGGGCTGGATCCGTTCCTGGCCTTCCACCACAACCCGAACGGCCAGGAATGGACCGGAGGAGATCCCCACCAGCCGGGGGCGCAACCGGCCGTCCCGGCCCAGGCAACAGGTGCGGCGGCCGGGCGGATCGTCGTGGACACACCCGACGAGATAGCACGGATGGGCGGGCCGAATCCCACCGTGGCGGGTTTGGTGACGGCCGTGGAGCTGGCGGATGGCACGAAAACCCTTGTGCTGCATGCGGTGGAGGCTCGAGGGCCGAGTCATCTGGAGATGAAGAATCAGCTCGACGTGCCCTGGCTGTCCACGTTCGATGTCGGCGGCTTGACCGTGGCGTGCAATATCCGGTACCGCGTCAGCGACAGTGGGCAGATCAACACCTGGATCGTTCACCATGACCCGGATACCGCCGACCCTCGGTTCGACCTCTTGCGGCACCAGATCGACCTCGCGTTGGCCGGTCACTTTCCGAACCGGGCGGTCCACGTCGACGAAGTACACCAATACGGGACGGACTGGCGCAATCCGCACCGAATCGATGGGGCGGCACGAGTACTGAAACCGGGCATCGAACCGGGGGTTCCGGCGGCGGCAGAACCGCTGGCACCGGGACAGACCCGCATCAACCACCGCCTGCGTGCCGCGCAGCCCGGCGCCTACGACGCGGGACTCCGCAAGGCGCGGCGCACAGGTCCCCCGGCCACACCGAGCCGGACGGAGTACGACGGCGCGAAAACCCCCTTCCGGCCCGGCGCACGGTACGGGCAACCGCAACGCACGGTCGACGTCGTCGTTCTGGACCAAGACGACGCCGGGGTTTTCTACTCCCAGAAGAATCGGAATCCGCACTCTACCAACGGATTACGCCCCTTTCTCCTGCTCCGCAGCGGAACTCTCATCACGAGTTCCGAAGGCGAACACTCCGATCTACTGAACGCCTACCTGGCCGAACACGCCGACGAGGACGAACGGCGGCAGAGCACACGGCCCGACGACACATCCATTGTCGCCGGATACGGACGGTGGGAGCTGTCCGAGGGCAACCCGGAATTCGTGGACCTGTTCTCGGGCACCTTCTACGAAGACAGCAGACGCAGCTCGAAGGCCCGCACGCAGGTCCTCCACCGGCTCGGCGAGCGAATCGACCTGTCGACGATCCGGTTCAGGTCGGCACTGGACATCGTCGGTCCGGCGTGGTGGTCCCCGGCGGAGAACGACGGAGACGCTGCGGCGGCGAAGACGGTGCCCGAGCCCCGGGAGCAAGTGGACCTCCAAGCACTGACGGCCGAGTTGCGCAAACATCTGCGCGGCGGCACGGAAGAGTTCTCGTTCGAGGTCGAGTCCGTCCGCACCCCCTACGGCGGGGGGTTGTCGATCGATGTGACCTGTCAGCCGGTGCTCGGCGAACCCGCCCGGGCGACCATCGACGTGAGTCCGGCGAGCACCACCGCCACGGCGCACTACAGTTCACTCGATTTCGGTCCGGAGCCCGGACGCACCCACCCGGCCTTCCGGACCGCGCACGAAGTACTGACCGATTGGCTGACAGCCTCAGGATTCAGCTGGGCCGACGGCACCGGAGAACTCCTGTCTCCGCCCGCACCGGCACCGGTCACGAACCCGCCCGCGCATCCCGACGACAACCCGTTCACCCTGAACCGCCCGGCCCCCAAAGGATATCGGCCACGTCGCGCCGCGCTGGGGCACGAAGGGCCCGACCCGTTCCTGGCCTTCCACCACAACCCGAACGGCCAGGAGTGGACCGGCGGCGAGCCGGAGAATCCGGATGAACGGCCCGCCGCGCCGAAGGCCGAGCCGCCACAGCCGAAGTCGCCCGGCACCGGAGACCCGGCCGAGGTGAACGAGCCGCCGACATCGTCACCCGATACGCCGGCACCGACACCCGACACACTCGTCCACCTGATTCGCAGCGACCGCACGATGGGGGTCCGTCTCGGCGCCGAATTCCTCAACAGCGCCGGCTACGAGCTCATGCAGACGGTGACGGCGCTCTATCTCATGCAGCAAGGAGGCCCGGCAGTGGCCGGTGCGGCCGCGTGGGCCCTGTGGCTGCCGCACCTCGGTGGCGCACTGATCGCAGGCCATCTGACCGACCACACTTCATCGAAGAAGCTGCTGATCGGTAGCCAAGCTCTCACTGCCGCCAGCGGAATTACGGCGGCGGCAGCCCTCGCCACCGGAACCGACTACTCGATTCCGATCCTTATCGGGACGACGCTCGTCGGAGCGGGGTCCGCCGTGATCTACTCCAGCGCCGCCGACAAGGTGCTCGTCGAAATGGCCGGTAACGCCCAGGCTGGGCTGGTTCGTTTCAACAATCTCAAAACAAACGCGACCCGTGTCCTGGGTAGCGGACTCGGACCGCTCACTTTGAAGGCGGGCACCTGGGCCGCGCCGCTCATAGACGCCGCGACCAGCATCGTCAATCTCGCGACACTGTGGCGGATGCCGGATATTCCGACCGCTCCGCGACCGGAAAACTCGGCATCCGGTTGGAAACACATGCGCGAGTCGATCACCGAGGGTTTCCATGCTGTCCAGAATCTGCCTCTCAGAAGGCGACAGAACGTAAACCTCGGACTAACCAACTTCTACCTGGGACTGCAGGGAATACAATTCACGGCGATGATCACCGACTCCGGTCTCTCGGAGTGGCAACAGGGAGCAGCGCTGCTGATCACCCCGCTCGGCGGTGTGGTCGGAAACCTCATACCGCAGAAGTGGCTGGAAAAACCCAGCATCGAAACGTTGTTGACGGCCAGACTGGCAGGGTTGGCCGTACCCGCGATCATCCAGGCCGCCACCAACGACCCTTGGGTGGCTTCGGCGGGCTTCGCCAGCACCTGGGCGGTCCTCGGTGCAGCCGGAATTCCCGTCGCCACGTACATGAACAAGACGATTCCCTCCGACGTGCGCGGACGGGTTCGATCCATCACGGTGGTGACGACCAACGGCGCGTTCGCCCTCGGCCCCGCCGTCGCCGGCGGCGCGATCGCGCTGTTCGGCAGCGAGGCCACCGGCATTTCCATCGCCGCCACCTTCGGCACCGTCGCCACCTGGTCGCTGTACAAGCGCCTGTTCAAGGCCAAGAAACTGCTGGACTGCATCCACCAGACGGCAACGGCGGTCTGGGCACTCGGCCTCGACTCGGGAAGCAGGCCCAAGAAATGGCAGAAGAGCGCGAAGCACCTCCAGGAAGCCATTTCGACCCAGCTCGTCAAAATCGAATTCGACCCGGAGGCCGACGATCCCGTCGCCCGGACCATCGACGACGTACGGAATATGAAGGACGGCGCCGACACCGCGGTCCTGCTCCTCGGCAACGGCACGAAGCTGCATTCACTGACCATCACCAACACCGACAACAAACCCGGCGGCAACGTCGTCGTCTTCGATACCAACATCACCGAACCCGGCGACCCCCATGTCGATCCCGGTGACCCCGAACGCATCCCCCGAGTCCGCACCGTCGCGGAATGGAAACAGTCCTACCCCGACATCGACGAGGCCTTCGTCGCCTTCCTGACCGCCGACGAAGACGGCGCGCTCACAAATCTGTTTCCCCACGACCCGGATTCGCAGGCCCCGCCGAAGAAGGGAAAAGTGCTGGGGCAGTTGGGCGATGACGGCAATTCAAGTACACCGTGGCGGCGGCCGACATCCGCTCCGAGACCCGAAACCGTCGCACCGCAGCCGCTGTCCGCTGCCGAGGGCGCCGTACTCGACCTGGTCTATCGAGGTCTGGTACCCGCCGAGATCGCGGACCGGCTCGGTATGAGCCCCGGCGCTGTGAAGACCTTCCAATCCCGGGCCGCCGGAAAGCTCGGCACCGCCGGTGCCATCACGACCGTTCTCGAAGCCAAGCGGCGCGGCCTGATCGACAGCGGCGACCCGGAGCCGATCGGCGTGGTGAGACTGACCGAAGATCAGCGAGAACTGCTGGGCCGCATGGCCGGAGGCATGACCGATCAGGCGATCGGCGAACTCTCGGGAATAAGTCCGTCCGCGGTCCAGCGCCGCCGCGAGGCCATCGGCGCCGAACTCGGCGCGAAGGGCAGTATTCCGATCTTCATGAAGGCCCTTCGTCTCGGCATCCTCGATGACGACGGGACCACGTCGGTGACGTACGACGAGACCTTGGCCGTCGACATGGAAATGGCCCTGGCACAGGAGAACTCATCCGCACCGCGCCCGGTTCCCCATGACTACACGGATCCTGCCGCGGCGTTCGAACTCGCCCGGACAGCGACGGACCCCGAGTTCGCCGCCGCGGCGGCAGCCTACTTGCGGAATCTGCTGGACCAGGCGACGTTCGACCTGACGCGAACTCCGTGTCCACAAGCCGGGTTGGCGTCGTTGCGCCACATTGATCAGGTCCTGTGCGAGGTCCGCGATCGACTGCCGGAGGAGCGGGCAGTACAAGAGGCAGCCGACTCGTTCAACGAGCTCTACGAACGATTTACGGCTCTCGACAAGGCGCCGAGATCGCTCCGTCACCGCTCGGCCAGAATGCGTGCGCTGGCCATTGAGCGGTTGGACGGCGACACGACCTTGGCGACGGCGATCGAGCGGGCGTCGCGGTTGCTGCGCGGTATCGCCGGTACCGCGGACACGCGGCCAACCGTGTCCCGCCGCGAGACGGAGGTACTCGCTCTGATCGCCGAGGGTTGTGCGGACGACGAGATCGCGACGAGGCTGCGCATTTCGCCGGGCACCGTCGAGCAGCATCTGAAGAATATCCGTCGCAAGCTCGGTCGGGCGCGGCGGCCGGAATTGCCCGCGGCGGCCGTGCGCGCGGAACTGCCTTCGGCGGCCGCCACGACGGAACGGGGGGCGATGCCCGGCTCGCGCAACCGGCGATCGGGCGCAATACCGCTGTCGGAAAGGGAAACCGAAGTCCTGCGCCTGTACACGGAGGGCATGACGACCGCCGAGATCGCGGCGGCGCTCGGCAGCGCTACGGGCACGATTCGCAATCACATCCGGCATATCGTCTACAAGACCGGGGCCGACACGCGAGCCGATCTCGTGGCACCGGACGCGACGACCGCGCGCCCACCCGACACCGCACCCGATCCATTACTAGCCGAATTCGAATCCGAAGTGTTCCAGCGGGCGCGGGCGACCGTCGAACAGCGGGTCCGGCGCGGTGACCTGGAACTCGATGCGGCACAACAGCAACAGCTGGCACGCGACATCACCGAGGAGACCTTTCACCTCGCGGGTCGACAGATCACGCGAACTTCTCCGGACACCGGCCGGACATTGGCCACGGTTTTCGGAAATGTCGCTCACGATCACCTCGAATCGGCGCGGTACCGCCAGGAGATCTGGTCCGTACTTCCGGCGGACACGCGAGCCGGGAGTCGCGGCCGCGGCCTCGCCATGGCCGGGCGGCAGGAAATGCGAAATCGGCTGGACGCGTTGGAGAAGGACAACGCGACGCTCTACCGGTGCCTCATGCTTCGGCACGTGGCGGGGTCTTCGGAACAACGTACCGCCGAGCTGATGAACTACGGGATCACGACAATCCGGGCGATGGAGTACTACGGCGCGCACGCCCTCGCCGGGATTCCCGCCGACGCCGTCCCCGTATTCGACGAGAAATTGGACGATGCCGACCCGGCCTCCTCGAGAGGGACTGTCGACGCCGGTCCGCGCGAACAGGCTGGGCCACAGGAGGCCGCGCCCGTCCGTCCCGCCGCGCTGCCCGGGTACATGGGCGTGCCGGATCCCGACGCCCCGTTCGACGGGCCCGACCGACCGTGGGCAAATCCCCGCAGACGCGGAGAACCGCCCGAGGTCTGGCACATCGACGGTGGCGGCTTCGGCCGCAAGCTGTGGCGCGGGAAGAAGGGTGCCCAGCCGGACCCGGCCACCGCCGAACCGCCACCCGCCGCCGAACCGGCCGAGCCCCCCGCTGTCCCGGCGGAGCCCGCCCCAGAATCGTCGGCCGACACGGAACCCGAAGCGCCGGTGAGCGATCCGGTTTCGGTGCGGGAGCTGCTCGCCACCAACAAGCCGTACCGGCAGCTGTACATCTCCAATGCGGTGACCGGTCTCGGCGACAGTATCCAGCAATCGTCCCTGCCGCTCCTGGCCATGGGCCTGACCGGTGATCCGATGGCGGCAGGGCTGGCCACGGTCGCCCTCTGGGCGCCGTCCATCCTGTTCGAACTCCCTGCCGGGTATGCCGCGGACTTTTACAACCGCGGTAAGACGATGCGGATCGCGCAGTGGGCTGGCATGGCGTCCGTCGCGGGATCCGGCGCAGCGATCGCCCTCGGCGCGCCGGACATCGGGCTGATACTCGCCGGGACAACGCTGGCGGAGGCCACCGCTGCCAGGTTCTACGCCCGCAGCCTCGACAGCACGGTGCGGGAGCTGGTCACGCCCGAACAGTTCGAGAGCGCCACCCGCATGACGCAGGCCGAACGGTACGTCGCGGGCACCGGAGGACGGGTGCTCGGACCGATCCTGCTCGGCGTGAATCAGGTGCTGCCGTTCGTGGCGAACGGTGTCTCGTACGCGATCAACCAGGTGACCCTGTCGAAGCTGCGAGGCAGCCTGCCGACTCGTGCCGCGGCGGAACGCACCAATCCGCTCCGGGATATTCGCGACGGCGCGTCCCAGATCTGGCACGATTCGTTCCTGCGGGAGTACACCGCCATCACGCCTGTCACCAACGTGGCGGCCGCAATCCTGAATCTGCGCGCCGCCGTAATCGTCGACGAGGCCGCATTGCCCGGCGCAGCCGCCGGATTGGTGCTCGGTGCCGGCGCCATCGGCGGCGTTGCCGGAGCACTACTGATCCCCAAGCACTTGGTCAACAAGACCAAGGTCGGTGTCCTGTACCCGGCGGCACTGGCGAGTTTCACGGGTGTGGCCGCGCTGCAGTCCGTGACCACCAACCCGATCCTCGTCGCGGTCGGCGCGCTCGGCGTCTCCATGATCGGCGTCGGCATGAATGTCCGGGTAGGGACGCACCTGCGGCAGGTGGTCCCGAGCACACACCACGGGCGAGCGACCAGCGCCAAGGACCTCGCTCTCGCCACAGGGCCCGCGGTCGGCGGTCTGATCGGCGGCGCTGTGTTGTCCTCGCACGGAGTCGATGTCTCCGGATGGTTGTCGGTCGGCCTCATCGGCGCGGCTGCCGTAGCCGTGACCGCGCGTCAAGTGATCATCGGTAGCAGACACCGGGTCGAACAGCTACGTAGGCTGTTCGGTCTGCGCCGCCGCGAATCCGTCACTCCGGTATCCGAGCCGATCGATCATCACCGCACCGCACCGGCCGCACCTATTATCGGCCCCAACGGATTACCGGACGACCCCCTCGCCGACTTCGGCGCCCCATGGGAACCCGGCCGCAAGCGCATCCCGCGCCACCGGCAAATGGAAATGCTCGCACAGGCCCACATCGACGGCGGCGGCTTCGCCCGCGCTGCCACGGCCACGGACGTACGCACCTACACCGCATGGCTGCAAGGCCTGAGTGATCGGGGTGTGGATACCGAACGGATGATGTCCGACCTCACCAAAGTGTGGGACTTCCTACGCCACGACCCGAAGTGGGCCTTCGATCCCGACGGCCACCACGACGCCATAATCCTGTTCGGCAGCCCGGACGACGGCAGCTCGGCCGTCGTAGCGAACCTGACTCGTGAGCACGGACTGGACGAGATCCCGGTCGTCTTCTCGGGTTACGACAAGGAAGCCGCCGAGACAGGAAACCCGCAGCGGCCCTGGATGTCCGAAGCCGCCAGGTTCCGGTTGGGCGCCCAGCAAACGGGTCTGGGGGCCCACCACGTCATCGAGGAGCCACTCGCCGAGAACACCAGGCAGAACGCGATCAAGTCCGTCGCCCTCCTCGAAGAGCACGGCCACGACGTCGAATCCATCATCGCCGTGTGCACCCCGCAACACGCGCGCCGAGTGTGGGCGACCATCGATCGGCAGTGTCCGGAGGTCCGGCACATTTCCATCGTCGTCGCCTCGGTTTCGGTGGACAACTACATTCGCCACGGCCTGCGCTCCGACACACACCCGGATCCACACCCGCACGAGGTCGTCACGGCGATCCTGAACGAGGTGAGCGGTCTCCTGGAGACCCCGCCCAAGGGCCTCATCACCGCGCAGCCGATTCCGCACGACGTGCTTCTGGCCTACCGCGACTTGACCGAGACGCTGGATGTTCGCGTCGCGGCCAATCTCGCCGACCATCTCGACCCGCAGCGCCCGGGACCACAACGGCACAGCAACCCAGGCGCCCTCGGAATACCCGACGATCCCCTGGCCGAGTTCGGCACCCCGTGGAAACCCGGCCGCAAGCGCATCCCGCGCCACCGGCAAATGGAAATGCTCGCACAGGCCCACATCGACGGCGGCGGCTTCGCCCGCGGCAGCGAGGCGCACGGCGAACCGACCGGCGCGCGCCCGGCTGAGGCGACTGCGACGAACACTCGGACAATCATGGAACCCGGTGCGGAGCTAGCCTTCCCGGGTCCCGATTATTGGCGTCCGGTGCAGCACGCGATCGAAGAGTTGCTGGCGATCGATCCGGAAGCGTTCCGCTATTTCCGTACGGTGCCGATGCCTCGGGAAGGAGCGCAGTTCGGAGCGGACTGGGTCAGCAACCGCCGGGATTGGTTCCACGCGTTGTTCAACGAGGACGTCGAAAAATTGCGAGATGTGGAACTCACCGAGAAGGATCTCCTGGAACTGGCCAGATTCATTCAGCGTTTCCCGCTCTATGCGACGCTCACGTTGGTGAACGTGACCGGCACGTCGATCGACCGGCTCGTACATGAGCACAAAGTCGATTGGCGCACCGTGTTCTTCACGCAGAGGAAGATCACTCGTGACGGCGAGACGATCCCCGTGTGGAAGTTCCGGACCATGAGTCCGGACACTCCGGAAGAAGCCAGCCGCCGCGAAATCAACGACCTGCTGACCCGGTGGGCCAAACTGCAGCGCACCACGTCCATGGACGAACTGCCGCAGCTCTTGCTGATCGCCGCCGGAATCATGCAGTACCTGTCGGGACGGCCGATGCTGGACCCCGACATCGAGTTGATGGACGATGCCCGCCGGCGCGGCGTGATCACCGACGACCAGTTCGCTTCCTGGAAGCGGTTTCTGAAGGATGATCTGTGGTCGGGCGGCTTCTTCCCGGGCTGCCGGTGGCTGGAGTCACAGAGTGACGACTATCTGCGCGCTCGGGTGCTGTGCGCCTTCATCTGGTCGCGGCTGGGCTCGCGCGCCGCCGAGGAACACCTGCTGGCGGTCACCGACAGATATCTGCTGAGCACCGTGCTGCGGGAAGGCGCCGACTTCCTGCTGGGCACCGCCTCCGACCTCGTCGAGAGTATCGCCGCCCTGCTTCCCGGCCGGACCGGCGCGAAGCTGCTGGGCGCCGGGCGCACCGTATTCGGCGGTGTCACCGGCATGGCCGACAAGACGATACGCGGCGCGGCCCGGTTCGCGGCCGACAAGATTTACCCGTCACCCTGAAATCGAATTCGCCCCGCTCCCCGTCAGTGGTGACAAGCGCGACCGCCACACCACCTAGGCTTGCCGGATGACCACTCCGAGCACCCCGTGGTCGAGCCGGACCGAGGCACGATCCACCGAGCAGCTCGGTACGACTCCCGGGAGCACGCCCACGGCGCAAGCCGGCGGCGAACCACCGCAGCGGAGAAGGTCGACGCCGCTCTTCGATGCCGGGATGTTCATCGGAATCGGCATATTCACAATCCTTCTCATCACTTTCGGCCACAGCGCGTTCGAGACGTCCCCGAGCGCACCGCACTCGCCGGACCGGTCGGCGGCCGCGACGCAGAGTCCCCGGACCGGCAATCCGGCCGTTCGGATCACGAGCGGTTTCACGGTCGGCAAGGTGGTCGCCAACGACGGCGTGACCTTGCGCGTGCGTGGCGTGTCGGGATCGACGACGGTCGTGCGCGCGGATCGGGACACGCGCGTCATGGTGCTGCCGGGGTCGCAGGTGTCGGATGTGCGGGCGGGCACCATGATCATGGTGTACGGCGACAAACAGGGCGACGGGTCGATCATCGCCAATCTGATGATGGGCGTGACCCTTCCGATTCCGGGACGTTGATTCCGGGACGCTGAGCACGCTCGTCCGCGAGCCTTCCCAGGGGCGGGACTTTCCCGGCGTTCGCGCCGCCGCGCCCCACCTACACTCGGTTCATGGCGCAGCCCACACCCTGGGGATCGAGCGGAACCTCGCCCGATCCGCCCGAGCCTCCGGGCCGGACGAAACGTGCCGCGTACCGCCGGCCCGATCTCACGCCGTATCTGGCCGCGGCGCGGGAGAACTGGGGTTACGTCACCGCCGCCGTCGCCGGCTTGATCATCCTGATCCTGCTGTTCCAGCCCTGGCTCACCGCATCCGGCCCCGACGGCCGCGCCTCGACCAACGCGTTCGGCCGGATCGATGCGACCACCGCCTATCTGACCGCGTGGTCGTCGGACCACAACCCGATCGCGAAGATCACCGGACTCTGGGCGATCATGGCCGCCGCCGCCATCGTCGTCACCTGCGTCACGGCCGTGCTCAGTCTGCGCCTGCGCACCGAACTCGCCTCGCGCGTCGCGGCGATATCGGCCGTGGCCGCCGCGTTCTTCATCATCCTCACGCTGGTCTACATCAACAGCAAGGCGCCCGAGCTGAAGGCGATGACGGCCCGCAAGTACGACGCCGGCGGTCAGCTGGGATCGCTGATGGCCTGGGCCTTCGGCAACGGCACCCTCGCCATTCCCGGCATCGCGCGCAAGCCGTACTCGAGCGCCGGGCTGACGCCGTGGGGCATGGTCGCCGGTGGGTTGTCCCTGGTGGCAGCCGTCGCCGCGGTGACACAGTGGCTGATCGATCACCCGGCCAGCCGGATGCGGATCCGGCTGCGGTTGCGCTCTCCGATCGTCGCCACCACCGCGCCGACGGGCGCCGCGAGTTCGCCGGGCGTCGCCACCAGCGAGTCGGGGGTCGCCGCCGGTCCGTCCGAGCAAGCCACCAGCCCGACCGAGCAAGCCACCGGCTCGTCGGAGAAATCCGCGAGCCCGGCCGAAAAGGCCGGGGACGCCGGCACATCCGGGGACTCCGGCAAGGCCGACTGAACCCGACCCCACCCGTCGGCGCGCGACCATCCGGCGATCGCTGAGTACCGTGAGCGCATGCCGGACCGAACGCCGACGCGGGGAGGACGCCCGCGTGATCCCGCGCTGGACGCCGCGCTGCTGGCAGCGGCGGCGCGCCTGGTTGCCCAGCGCGGTTACGGCGCACTGACCTTGCAGGCGGTCGCGGACGAGGCGGCGACCAGCCGTCCCGCCCTGTACCGCCGCTACTCCGACCGGGCCGAACTGGTGGTGGCACTGCTGATCGACCGATTCGGCCTACAACCGGGCGCGCGCGATCTGGGCGGGATCGAGGCCGAGATGCTGGCGATCCAGCGACATCAGGTCGAACTGTTCAACGACCCCGTGCTGCGCAACGCCCTGCCGGGTCTGCTCGAGGACCTGTCCCGCAGCCCGGGGCTGGCACAGCGTTTCCTGACCCGTTTCCTGATTCCGCGGCGGGTCTCCACCGCGTGCATCCTGGATCGCGCGGTGGCCCGGGGTGAGATCGCGCCCGGCACGGACCCGGAGTGGATCTGCGACCTCATTACCGGACCGATGCTGATGCGAGCACTGATCCCGATGCTCGGCCCGATCGACGAGACCCTGGTCCAGCTGACCGTCCGGTCCGCGCTCGACGCCGTCGGCTTCCGGACCGGCCGCTAAACACGATTGTGGTTGACGCCACACTTTCGGAGTCATAAGCTCCATTACGTTACAGCGCGTAATGGTATCGGAGGCATGATGCGCGTCGAGATCGAATTCCTCAGTGGCGGCGTCGCTTTGCGCGGATGGCTGTACCGGCCCGAACAGGTACCCGATCACGGGGCCCCGCTGGTGGTCATGACGCACGGCTTCGCGGGCGTGAAGGAGTGGGTGGCGCCGTTCGCCGAGGTATTCAGCCGGGCCGGACTGGCGTGCCTGGTGTACGACCACCGCGGCTTCGGCACCTCCGACGGCGAACCGCGCTACGAGGTCGACCCCGCCGCACAGATCGATGGCTACCGCGACGCGATCACCTTCGCGCAGACCCTCGACGGCATCGATTCGAGCCGAATCGCGGTGTGGGGCACCAGTTATGCGGGTGCGCACGTACTGGTGGTGGCCGCCACCGACCGCCGGGTGCGGGCCGTGGTATCCCAGGTGCCGCTGACGCACGGCTGGGCCACGTTCAGCCGGTTGGTGCCGCCCACCATGCTGCCGGTTCTGCACGAGGCGATCGCCGCCGACCGCCTTGCCCGCGCCGCGGGCAAACCGCACCAGACCATCAAGGCGGCCTCCGACGATCCCAGCGATCTGGTAGCGATGCCCGGCACCGAGGTCTACGAATGGCTGATGGCCAACGGACCACAGGTCCCCACCTGGCGTAACGAGGTTACCCTCAGCAGCGTGGACAAGTTCCAGTCCTACGCGCCCGAGGCGTTCCTGCGCCGGGTCTCGCCGACCCCGCTGCTCATGGTCGTCGCCGACCACGACACCCTTACCCCGACCGATATCGCCCTGGCCGGGTACGCCGAGGCCCTCGAGCCCAAGCAGCTGGAACTGGTGCCCGGCGGCCACTTCGCGGTGTACGAGCAGCGATTCGATCAGGCGTCCGCCGCCGCCCGCGACTTCCTGCTCGCCCACCTGGCCGGGTGACCACGAAGACTGCGGCGGTCATCGGTTCATGACAGTTCTGGCCTTGGCGATCGGCCACGCCGAATTCATCGCCAGCACAGTGGCCGCCGGTGTCGGCGCGTCCGACATCCGGCGCATTCCCGTTCCGGCAGAGGCGAAGTGGGATGCCTGCCGCGATCTCCTGCTCGAGGTCGCCGGTGAGGACGAGATCACCGCGATCGGCATCGCCTACCCGGAACCGGGCGACCTCTCGGCCGCAATCTTCCAGCGGCCGAAGGCTTCCGGGATCGTCGCGGCGGTGCGCCGGATGTTTCCGGTCGCCATCGTGCAGGTGGCGACGCGCGATCTGTGCCGCATGCTCGCCGAGCGGAGCCTCGGGCCGGTGCCCGGCCCCGACGCGGTGCTCGCCGGCGCGGGCATCCTCGCGCTCATCGCGGAGGAACGCGCCCCCCGCGACCCGGCCCGCCCAGCCGCCTTCCACACCGACCCCCGCGCCGCACTCCGTCCAAGCCGCCGCGCCCTGGCCTGCGTACACCGCCGCCGTTGAAGCCTTCCGCGCCCAGCCACGACTTCCGCCGCCGACCACAACTTCCGTGGCCAGTCACGACTCCCGCGCCCACTCACGACTCCCGCGGCCAGTCACGACTCCCGCCGCCCGCCATAACTTCCGCACCCGGTCACGAATTCCGCCGCCGGCGACAACTTCCGCCGCCAATCACGACTTTCGCCGCCAATCACGACTCCTGCCGCTCGATGACGACTCCGTGGCCGGTGAGGATTGGGGTGGGCGGCAGCGGGTAGAGGGCTAGCATGCGAGTCCTTGTGACCGGGTGGCCCAGTTTTGTGCACGGCGAAGCGACTGCCGGAGATGTGGTGAGCATGCGGCGGGTGTGCGATGTCCTCGCGTCCGCGGGCATACCGCACGACTCGGCGTGGAGCCCCGCGTTCCGCCCGGACGCATTGCATCTGGACGACGCCGATTCCCGGCGGTACTCGCACCTCGTGTTCGTGTGCGGACCTGCCCACGGCGAACAGGTGCGGCAATTGCACGAGCGGTACGCGACCTGCCGGCGCATCGCGGTCGGCGTCTCGGTCCTCGACCCCCGGGACGCGTCGGTGACCGGATTCCACCGCGTTCTCCCCCGCGACGATCCGGAGACCGCGCACCCCGACCTGGCCGTGGCGGCGGGCATGACCACGGTGCCGGTCGTCGGGGTGGTGCTGGCCCCGGGCCAGTCCGAATACGGTGCCGCGCGCCGTCACCAGTCGGTCCATCGGGCGCTGGAAGACTGGCTGAGCGAGCTGGACTGCGCCCGCCTGGCGATCGATACCCGCCTCGCTTCCGACGATTGGCGGCAGTGCGCGACACCCGATCAGCTCGCCTCGATATTCGCCCGGCTGGACGCGGTGATCACCACGCGCCTGCACGGCCTGGTCTTCGGACTGCGTGCCGGTGTCCCGGTGCTCGCGGCCGATCCCGTCGCCGGTGGCGGCAAGGTCACCGCGCAGGCGCGGGCGCTGGACTGGCCCGCGCTGGTCTCCGCCGACGAGACCCTCGATCGGGAACAACTCGACCGCTGGTGGCGGTGGTGCCTGTCCCCGGCGGGACGGGAACGTGCCGGGCGCCGCGAGTTCGTCACCACCGAGCCGCTGGCCGGGAAGCTGCTCGACGAATTGCTCACGCGTCGGTGAACGTCGCGCCGATCTCGATCATCTGCGCCACCGCGTGCGCCGGGTCCACCAACCCCTCCGGCGTGTGCAGGCCCGCCGCGACGGGTTCCCCGCGCAGACCCAGCAATCGTTCGGCGCCGAGCGCGACACCGAGTGCGGTCAGCGGACGCTGCCCGCCCGGATGGAAGAGGTAGCGGCTACGGGTGAGCGGAGTTCCAGCGGGACCTACTCCCGCCAGATCGATGCGGGTCTCGAGCGATGGGGCCGCGCCGCGCCGCCGACCGGCGGATTCACCGACGGCGAAGTCGAAGCGGACATCCGGTGCGCCCGTCGCCAACGCCAAGCTCGTCACGTCGAGGATGGGAATGCTCCGGCCCGGCAGCGCGGTGCCGTCGATCCTGATCACCTCCGCTTGCGCCTGCTCCTCGGGCAGCCAGGTGAAGATCCCGTCGCGGCGGATCAGTCCGGCCGAGGTCGCCGCCATCAACCGCTCCAGATCGGCGATCGCCGCGGGTCCACCGGCGTCGGTCTCGTCCAGCACCGCGCCGATTCGAATGGCATCGATCCGGTCGAAGTCGCGGGCGAAGTGCAGTGCCGCGAGCACGACGAGACCTGCCAGATAGTGACTGGCCAGCAGAATCGGGGCCGCGCCCGGCCGCTGGGCCCCCGCGACGACCTCCGGTCCGATATCCACCAGACCGCTGGAGATGCCGAGGTACGGCACGGCATGGCGCTGCGCGTAACCCAAGCCGTGCAGGTGCGAATCCCACACGGCCGCAACCACCGCCGAGTGGCCGGGCCCGGCCGGCAGGCCGAGGTCGCTACGCCGCAAGTCGATGGTCACCGCGGTGGCGTTGCCGAGTTCATCGGCCACCCGTGCCGCGCGCTCCGCATTCCGGCCGGCGATGGTCAGCGGCAACCGCGGATGCCATCGCCGCAGCAATGCCGCCGCGCCACCTCCCGCTTGGCCGGAACCACCCATGATCAGCACCGATTTCGATTGTCCCACTGGTGAAGTCCTCTCCCAACGATAAGCTACATTTTGTAGCCTACACTTTGTAGCTATACTCGACGGCAAACGCAAGGAGGATCGTGAAGACGTCACCGGCTCGCCTGTCCAAGCAGGCGCGGCGAGAGCAGTTGCTCGACACGGCCATGTCGGTGGTGCGCGCCCACGGGGCCGACCGGTTGACTCTGCCGACTCTCGCCGAGGCCGCCGGGGTGAGCCGACCGATCGTGTACGACCACTTCGACACTCGCCCCGGCCTGCTGCTCGCGCTGTACCGCCGCCTCGACGAACGCCACCGCGCCGCGACCGAACAGGCCCTGCGGAGCGCCGCACCGAAGCCGAACGAGATAGCGCGCGTCATGAGCGCCGCGTACTTCGCCTGCGCCACCGACATGCCGGAGTTCAACGCCATTTCCGCTGCGCTGAAAGGGGATCCGGAGATGGAGGCCATTCAGCACGAACTACTCGACGGCTACACGGACGTGATGGCCGCCGCACTGGCGCCACATTCCGATCTCACCCTCGAGGCGCTGCGGCTACGGTGCATCGGCGTACTGGGCGCGGCCGAAGCGATCGCCACCGAACTGAACCACGCCCGGACGAGTGCCGCCGAGGCGACGGCCGCACTCGCCGACCTGATCGTCGGCAGCACCACCGACACCCCGAAACCGGGTTCCGCACAGCACAATTAGACGGCCGCTACTATCGTGGCCGTGTCACCCCCAGATAACCAGCGTCACGGTTCCACGTCGGACTGGTCTACATATCCGAACATCCGCACGGTTCTGGCGGTCACGCACAATACGACGGCGGCGTCCAGGCTCTTCGACACGCTCGACCTGCTCGCCGCGGATCCACGGATTCGCATCAATTTCTCCTGCCCGGGATCGTCGCATTTCGACAGGGACCTCGAGTCGTTTCTCACCGAGCGCGGAGTGGTAGCGGTACCGTGGCATCGGGCAGTGGAAACAGATTTCGATCTGGCGATATCGGCGAGCTACGGCGGCGAATTGCATCGTCTGCGAGCACCATTGGTTGTTCTGCCGCACGGCGCGGGCTACAATAAAATCCTGCTCAAACCTCAAACCTCAAACCTCAAACCTCAAACCTCAAACCTCAAACCTCAAACCTCAAACCTCAAACCTCAAACCTCAAACCTCAAACCTCAAACCGTATTCGGATTATCTCCCGAATGGTTGCTGCACGATGGGCAAGTCTTCCCCTCCATGATCGTGCTGTCGCACAATGAGCAACTCGAGCGATTACGAGTGTCGTGCCCGGCCGCCGTGCCGAAAGCACTTGTCGCTGGTGACATCTGTTTCGATCGCCTGCGAGCAAGCATGCCGCTGCGGCCGAGTTATCGCCGTCGTTACGGACTCGGTGACGGGCAGCGCCTGATCGTCATGTCGACGACGTGGGGCGAGGATTCACTGCTCGGCACCGACTCGGACCTGCCACGCAAACTCGCCGCGGCGCTACCGGTGGACGAATATCGGGTAGTCCTGGCATTGCATCCGAATATCCGTTCGCTGCATTCACGATGGCAGGTAGCGGAGTATCTGGCGGGTGCCACGCGGGCCGGCGTCGACGTCTTGGACAGTGTGCGGGATTGGCGCACGGCGATAGTCGCCGCCGACCTGGTAATCGGTGACCACGGGTCCATTTCTTTCTATGCCGCAGCAATGGGAATTCCGGTCCTGCTGGCCTCCGCGCCGATACACGCGGTCGACGCCGCGTCTCCGGTCGCGCTGTTATTGCGCACCGCGCCGAAACTCGATATCGCGACGAATACCCGGCAGCAAATCGAGCATGTGATCGCCTCGCACAATCCACCGGAATATGCCGACCTGGCCGCGCTCGCGACGTCCCGACCCGGCGACGGTGCGGCAACACTCCGCGCCGCGGTCTATCGCACGCTGCGCCTGCCCGAACCCTCCGAACCCACGGAAATCTCGACTCTCCCGCTTCCCGCACATCCCCTCGCCGGCCCGAATGCCCATGTGGTGCACGTCGACATCGATGCCGATCGGGCTGCGACGATCACCCGATTCCCCGCCGAACGCCTCCACACCGGCTTCTCCAACGGCCGGGGCACGCATCTGTCGGTCGAAGTGTCCGAAACGCGCGCCCAGTGGCTGTACTCCGCGGATGTCCTGATCGGGGAGGCGGGCGCGAATACCGAGCGATGGATCGCCGAATCGTTGGCCGGACTACCCGGTTGCGCGCTGGCCACGGCACCGACGCTCGCCGGCGACTGGTTGGTCGGTGACCGGACGTCGTTGCTGCGTGTGACTGCTTCCGATCCCGCGCACCGCTTGTTCGTGTCCGTGGCATATCAGCTCATATGCCAGGGACGAACACTCGGCGAATTGACAGGCGAGTGGGTGATCCGCTGCGCCACAAACACTTTCGTCATCACCATAACCGCCGCGACATGACGGTCACTCCGCCGACACGACATCGATCTGCTCCTGCACCACCGCGGCGATGGAACGGAACGCGAGTTCCGAGTAGATCGAGTGCCCCGCCCGGTAGCGTTCCACCGCTGTCGCCCGGTCCCCCGCCGCGAGCGCGCAATCACCCAGGGCAACAAGGATTTCCGCCTCGTCGAACCTGCGCCGTCGGCGCCGCATCACGGAGAGGGCCGCCTCCAGCAGCTCCTCGGCCACGCTGACGGTGCCGCCTTGCTCGAGCAGTTTTCGTCCGCGCCAGGCCAGGATCTTCGCGGCATTGTCGGGCTCCGGTGATGCCGCCGCGGCGAAGAAGTCGTGGGCGTCCGCGAGCAGAGTCAATGCCAGGCTCGGTTCCTCCACCTTCGCCCGGTGGAACGCCGCCAAGGCAAGTCTGCGACCATCGCCGATCCCTCGGGCGAGTTCATAGTTGTGCCGCAAGGTGTCTCGCGCCGCCTCGACAGACCCGCCGACCAGCTGTGCGAGCCCGAGCCCTTCCAGCGCGGACGCCTCCAACTGCGCGGCGAGGCGGGATGGCGGCAACCTCCGCGCGGCCTGGACACCTCGCTCGAACGACGCCACCGCCTGCGGCGCCGCACGCCGCCAGTAGTGCACGAAACCCGCCTGCGTGTGCAGGAAGCTCGCCGCCTCCGCCAGGTTCGACCGCTCCGCCGCGGTGATGCCGTGCGCATTGACCGCGAGCATCGCATCGAGGCGTTTGTCCTGCTCCTGGAACGGCCACAGCAAGACGGACCACCGCGCGACCAGCGCGTCACGACCGGCGCCCAGCGCGTACTCCGCCGCGGTCACGAGGTTGTCGTGTTCACGTCGCAGCCACTCGCGCGCGCCTTCGGCATCGCTGAACTCACCGGTGCCCGGCCCGGGAAACCGTACGGCCGGAAACAGCAGATTCCGCCACGGCCGGTTGGGCGCGAGCAGAGTGTCCGCGGCTTTCAGGCCACGGTCGTAGTAGTCGATCAGGCGTTCTTCCCGGCGGTCACGCTCGCCGTCGGCGAGCCCGCGAGCATGCACGCGGACCAGATCGTTGATCTCGTAACCGCGATCGCGTTCGGTGATCAGATGCAGGTTCGCCAGTTCGATTGCGCACCAGTCGACTTCGTCGGCCGGGAGGTTCAGCGCCGCGGTCAGGGCCGCCGACGACAACGTTCCGGCATGCGAACGCAGGCCGAGGGCTCGATAGCATTCCCGGGCGGTTTCCGACAGGGAAGTGTAGGCGGCGTCGAAGATCTCGGGCAACGACAGCGCGGTCGACCGGCGTCGGTCGCTACTCAGCAGATCGGCGAACGAGCCGATCCGTCGCGCGGGGTGTTGCGCGATCAGGCTCCCCACCACGCACAGCGCGAACGGCATGTTGGCGCAGAGCACGAGGATTCGCTCCGCGGCCTCCGGCTCGGCGGCGACCCGCTCCGGCCCCACGATCCGGCCCAGCAATTCACGCGCCTCGTCGCCGGGCAACGGATCCAGCTCGAACACGCGTCCTCCCCGGCTCAGGTCGGCGGCGGAGTTCCGTCCGGTCACCACGATCAGCGACCCGCCGTCCGCCGGCTCGAGCCACGACACCTGAGCCGCCGTAGCGGCGCCGTCCAGGACGACCAGCATGCGCCGCCCGCGCGTCAGTGTGAGGTAGTGCCCGTGCCGCGCTTCCGGGAGATCCGGCAGGTCCTCACGCCGAACGCCCAGTGCCACAAGACTGTTGGCGAGCAGATCGGGAATCGAAGTGGCGTCCGAGAGACGATGGAAAAGCTGCCCGCCGTGATAGCCCTCGGAGAGACGATGCATCAACTCCGTCACCACGGCGGTCTTGCCCACACCCGGCAATCCCTTGATGACGACCGTCGCATTCCCCACCGACCCGGCAGCGTGCTCCTCGACCGCGGCCAGAACCGCATGACGATCCACGAAATTGCCGTTACGCGGCGGGATCTGCCTCGGTACGTCCACCACACACCTCCCCTGCGCCGCACGCAGCCTACCCGAGCCATCCGGCCACCGGAACGCCAACGCGCGACACCGAATGATGTTCCGCGCCACCAGCGCACCCGCGAATCCCGCCCGGGGCCCGGCCCGGGCGGCCGGCCCGATCATCGCTCGTGGCGGCGGGGGAGCGGCGGTTCGGGAACGGTCCGCTCGGCGCGCCGCGGAGGCGGTGCATCCGCTGGTGCGGGAGGCCGCCGAATGGTCCTGGCGGTTGCTGATCATTCTGGTCGCGGTGCTGGCCGTGGCGGGGCGGGCGACCTGGTCCGCACTGGACGCGGGCGCCGCGGCCGCACAGGGACCCGCACTGGCCGACCCGATTTCGCTGACCGCCGTCGCGGCAGGACCGGACGGCCGCGCGGCCACCCCGGTGGCGTCCGGTTCCGCGGAACGTTTCCAGAAGCCGGATCCCGGCCCGTACCCGAGCATGGAGGAATGCGAGAGGGCGCGGGCCCGCTACTACGACCCGTCCCAGCTGGAGTGCGTCCCGGTGCGGTAATCGATCCAAAGTTGGTCGGGATGACAGGATTTGAACCTGCGACCCTCCGCTCCCAAAGCGGATGCGCTACCAAGCTGCGCTACATCCCGTTACAGGCCGGCAACTCGCTGGGACTCCCCGCTGCGGGGGACCGGCAGACGGCCGCTGCCAGAGCGGGCGACGGGAATCGAACCCGCACCATCAGCTTGGAAGGCTGAGGTTCTACCATTGAACTACGCCCGCACGCATACGACACCCTGGGATCGCCACGATGTCGTCTGCGCCTAGGACTGTACCGAATCCCCGATCCCGAACGCCAATCGCCGCGACTGCCCGCGTTCGCCCGGAACGAAATTTTCCTCACAGCGCCGTGAGGCGGGCACCCGTTCGGCGCGCCGGGGCCGACACGCGTAACACGCCGCTCACGACACGCAGGCGAAGCTGTAACACTCCTGCCTGATCAGCGATGACATGGACGGTCGCCATTCGCGAGATATCGGAACAGGTTGTAAAACACCATTTTTCGGTGTCGAGTGGCTTGCTAGGATCCTTTTTGCCGGACGGGGGTATCTGGAAAGGGGGCGGTGAGCGTGCATCGAGCTAGGTGTACCGGACCGCAAGGTAGTGAGCACGATCCGGAGGGCGTGACCGGTCGGGGTACCGGCGCAGACGGCGTTCGCGTGAGGTGAGCATCGATGCCCGCCGATCTCGAGACGCAGGCCAAAGCGGCCACCACCCGGGACTGGGTCCGTGCTGTCTACAGCAGCAGCGGCCTGACCGTATCGCCCGAACATCTGGAACGGGTTTTCGCCGGCATCATCGACGAACTGATGGATCTGGCGCGCTCGGAACCATTCCCGGTCCCGGCCGCGCGAGCCATCGGCCGCCGACTGGGCGAGGCGCCATTCGATCGCACCCGCATGCTGGCCCCGGCCACCCGCGCGCTGCTGGGATTCGCACCCGGTGACCCGGGTTCGCTGGTGGCCACGCGCTGGCCGTTCGTCGCCAGCCATGCCATCGACGCGTACGCGGAGGCGCTCCAGCAGCGCGCCCTGGCCCAGCAGGAACGCAATCTGACCGAGGCGGTATCGGTGCGGGTGCAGGAGATCGCCGCCCTGCAGCACCGGCTCCGGCACGAGGCCACCCACGACGCCCTCACCGACCTCGCCAACCGGTCGCTGCTGCAGGAGCGCGTGCGGCTGATGGCCACCGACCGCTCCCGCGGCGTCGGCCTACTGCTGATCGACCTGGACGATTTCAAGCAGATCAACGACGGTTACGGCCATTCCGTCGGCGACGAGGTGCTGGTGGAGATCTCCCGCCGGCTACGCGCGACCTGCCCGCGCGACACGGTGGTCTGCCGGTACGGCGGCGACGAATTCGTGCTGGCGCTTCCGGCCCGCCGCAACACCCTGGGCGAGCTGGCCATGCGCATCCTCGCCGCGCTACAGGACCCGGTGCCCACCGCGTGTGGCCCGGTGCCGGTATCGGCGAGCGTGGGCACGGCCTACTGCCCGCCGGGCCGGTCGTGTGATTTCTCCGACCTGCTGCGCAGTGCCGACCGCGCGATGTACTCGGCGAAAACGGCCGGCAAACGCCGGTTCGCGCTGTCGGAAATGGACGACGAGGAGCCCGAACCCGACAGCTACGCGCCCGCGCGGCTCGGCTACGACACGGCCGTCGCGGGCTGATCGGCGACCGGTCGCGGCCTGGGCGCCCGCGTACCCTGGTGCATGTGGCAACCCTCTTTGTCCTCCTGGTTCTCGTTCTGGTGGTGTTTCTGGCCGTGTCATTTTTCGGACGTTCCGCGCAGCGCAACCGGCAGGCCACCGAGCTGGCCGACGCCAAGGCCGATGCCCGCCGGCTCATCGAGCGGCTCGGCGGGCAGGTCTACAACCTCGTCGGCAACGACGAGGCATCCAAGCAGGCCCTGGCCGACGCCGGTGAACGGCTCAACGCGGCCGGTTCCCAGATCGACCAGGCGAACACCGTCACGCAGGCCCGGCTGGCGAAGGAGACCGCGGTCGAGGGCCTGTACTACGTGCGCGCGGCCCGCACGGCGATGAACCTGGACCCGGGCCCGCCGGTGCCGGAGCTGGACGGGCAGCGGTCGGCCGGGCGGGTCACCGAGGACCGGACGGTCGACTTCGAGGGTCGGCAGATCGAGGCGTCACCGTCGCCCTCCCCGCAGACGCCGAACTACTACCCCGGCGGGCGCGTCGCCGGGCGCCCGGTCCCGGCCGGGTGGTACTCGGAGCCATGGTGGAAGACCGCGCTGGTCGCGGGCGCCTGGGGCATCGGCTCGGTGCTGTTGTTCGATGCCCTGTTCAGCGGCATGTCCGGGGTCGCCTACGGCGCTTCCGGCTTCGAGGGCGGTTACGGCGAGGGCTACGACGCCGGGTTCGCGGCCGGGCAGGATTCGGGCGATCAGGGGGCTATCGACCAGGGCGGCGTCGACCAGGGTGGCGACCAGGGCTTTGCGGACCAAGGTGGGTCCGGCGGATTCGACGGCGGCGGCTGGGATGGTGGCGGGTTCGACGGCGGCGGGTTCGACGGGGGCTTCTGAGCTCGGCGACGACTCGCGCGGACACTCGCGGTGCCCTGCATCAGGGTTGCGGAAGGGCCCTTTCGCCGATCGGCCGATGACTCGGAGTCACTCGGGCTGACAAGTAGGGCACCAGAACAGGTTTCGGCCCTCGAGTACCGCGTGCAGCACGGTGGATCCGCAGACGCGGCATGGTTCGCCGGCGCGGCGGTAGACGTAGGTGCGGGGCTTGCCCTCGGCGTATGACGGTGCGCCACGGTCGTGTTCGCGCCGCATGACCACGATCTTCCCGCGCCGCACACCGACCCGCATGAGGTCGACCAGATCGGCCCACAGCTCGTCCCATTCGAGCGCGGTCAGGTCGCGTCCCCGGCGCTGCGGCGAGATGCCGTGGCGGAACAGCAGTTCCGCCCGGTACACGTTGCCCACACCGGCGACCACGGTCTGGTCCATGAGCAGTGCGCCCAGCGTGCGGGTGGAGACGCGGATGCGCTGCCAGGCGCGGTCCGGATCGGCGTTGCGGCGCAAGGGGTCCGGGCCCAGCCGGGCGGTGAGCGCCGCCACCTCCGGTTCGTGCAGCACCTCACACGCGGTGGGGCCGCGCAGTTCGGTTCCGTACAGCGATCCGTTCGAGCGACCCGCGCCGATCATGCGCATCCGGACCTGCCCGACCGGATCGCCCAGTGGCACGGTCGATTCCGTGAACGTCCCGTAGAGCCCGAGATGAACGTGCACGACGAGCCCCGAATCATAGTGGTGCAGCAGGTGTTTGCCCCACGCCTCGGCGCGCACCAGCGTCCTGCCGTCGACCAGCGCCGCGCCCTCGGCGAACCGGCCCTGCGGGCTCGACACCCGCACCACTCCCCCGGCGAAATGCTTGTGATGCAGCTTCGCCAGGCGATGCAGCGTATGCCCCTCAGGCACGGCTCAGCTCTGCAGCGCGGGGGCCTCGCCGGTCTTCTCGTACTCGGCCAGGATGTCGATGCGGCGCTGGTGGCGCTCCTCGTTCGACCAGGGGGCGGCCAGGAAGGCGTCGACGATGGCGAGGGCGTCCTCGGTGCTGTGCATCCGGCCGCCGATGCCCATCAGCTGAGCGTTGTTGTGCTCGCGGGCCAGGCGCGCGGTCTCGATGCTCCACGCCAGGGCGCAGCGGGCGCCGGGCACCTTGTTGGCGGCGATCTGCTCGCCGTTGCCGCTGCCGCCGATCACGATGCCGAGGCTGCCGGGATCGGCCACGACGCGGCGGGCGGCGTCGATGCAGAACGCCGGGTAGTCGTCGGCGGCGTCGTACACGTGCGCTCCGCTGTCGAAGACCTCGTGGCCGGCCCGCTGCAGGTGGTCCCTCACGTGGTTCTTCAGCTCGAAGCCGGCATGGTCGGCACCCAGATATACGCGCATGGCTGCGATTGTGTCAGGCGCTCGAGTAGCGGTGTGCCCGGGGCCGACGCGGTGTGCCGGGAGCGCGCCGGCCGGTTACTGCCTAAGGTTCAGCTCATGCAGTTCGACGACAGCACGTCGCCCCCGACAGCACACCCGGGGCAGCAGCCCGACGCCGTAACCGGGCGGAATCCCGTTGCCGCGCTGGCCGGTTGGGATCCGCGGGTGGGTCCGCCGGGCTGGGCGCCGCAGACGCCGTACTCCCCGCCGCCGCCCCGGGTGGTGCAGCACACGCGCGGGTTGTCGCCGTACGGCATGCCGGCCCGGCACAGCTGGGAGATTCCGCTGCTGGTGATCGTCATCGTGGTCACGACCCTCGGATATCTGCTCAGCATGGTGCTGCTGCTGGTCGGGGAGATCAACGACTACATGCTGCTGTTGCTGGGGGCGCCGATCCTGCTGTACCTCGGGCGTGGTCTGAACTACGCGACGCAGCGGGTGAACGCGGTCAGGATGTCGCCCACCCAGTTTCCCGAGGGCTACCGCATGGTGGTGGAGGCCGCGCAGCGCTTCGGCATGGCCACGGTGCCGGACGCGTATGTGATCACGGGCAACGGGCAGATCAACGCGTTCGCGTCCGGGCACGGGTTCCGCCGCTACGTCGTGGTCTACAGCGACCTGTTCGAGGTGGGCGGCCAGGCCCGCGACCCCGACGCGCTGGCGTTCATCATCGGGCACGAGGTCGGACACATCGCCGCCGGCCACGTCTCGTACTGGCGGCAGCTGGGCATGTTCCTGGTGCCGTTCCTGCCGATCCTGGGCAATTCGCTGATCCGTAGCCAGGAGTACACCGCGGACAATCACGGATACTGCAACCGGCATGTCGGCGCGCCCGGCGCGATGCGGACGCTGGCGGCGGGCAAATGGCTCAACCCCTTGGTCGGATTCGACGAGATGGCCGACCGGGCCGGACAGGAGAGGGGCTTCTTCGTCTGGGTCGCCAACGCCATGTCCTCGCACCCCGTGCTGACCTGGCGCATGTGGGCCCTACGCGACCGCAGCCGCCACGGCAAACTGTTCTGGCGCCCGAGCGCACCTCCCCTCCCGCCCAATCCCGCCCTCCCCCAAGGCTTCCCGCCACCCGGCGGCCCAGGATACCCACCAGCCGGCCCGAACACCCCGCCAACCGGAACCTACTACTCCGTCCCCGGCCAAACCTTCCCGTCAACCGGACAGAACTATCCCGGAACCGGACACAACTATCCGACTACCGGCCAAAGCTATCCCGCTACCGGGCAGAGCTATCCCGCTGCCAGCCAGGGCCATCCCACTACCGGACAAAGCCACCCCGCCACCGATCCAAGCCAACCCACCACCGATCCGGGCCACCCCGCCGCCGGGCCGAGCCAACCCACTACCGGCCAGAGCCACTCCGCTGCCGGGCAGAGCTACCCGACAGGCGAGCACAGCTCCCCGACGAGCGGGCAGAGCAATCCGCTATTCGGACCGACCTCGGCTCCGACCGAAACCGCCTCGTCCTCAACCGAATCGGCTCCTTCCGCCACACCGAGCTACTCACCGGGCGGGCAGAGCTATCCCGCTGCCGGGCCGGGCGAAGCCGGGACGACACCGACCCCGCACCCGACCGGATCGAGCTCACCCGGGTCTACCTCGGCCGCGACCGGGCCGACCCCATCTCCAGGTGGACCGCCTTCCTCGTCGAGCGGGGAGGGATACTCGCAGCCGGACGACGGCACCGCGAAGGGCGAGGACCCGAAAGACTCGCAGTAGCAAGCTGTTCCGGCCTGAGTGGGCACATTTCGGTGCGTCGCGGCATTTTTCGCCGGTTCCGCACCGATCGTGACCGCTCAGGCCGGTTTCAGGCGTAGACGCGGTTTCCGGGTCGGATGTCCGGAGACCCGCGCCGTTCAGTCGAACTGCGGATCCTCGGTGCGGGTCCGCTTGAGTTCGAAGAAGTGGGGGTACGAGGCCAGGGCTACGGCGCCGTCCCAGACCTTTCCGGCGTCGTCGCCGCGCGGGATTCGGGAGAGCACCGGGCCGAAGAAGGCGACATCGTTGATGTGGATGGTGGGGGTGCCGACATCCTTGCCGACCTTGTCCATGCCCGCGTGGTGGCTGGCGCGCAGAGCCTCGTCGTAGTCGGTGCTCGACGCGGCCTCGGCCAGTTCGGCGGGCAGGCCGAGTTCGGCGAGCGAGTCGGCGATGACGGCGGCCAGTGTCGCGCCCCGGTCCTCACGTTCGTATTCGGCGCGGCGGTTGTGGATGCGGGTGCCCATGGCGGTGTAGAGCGGGGACAGCACCTTGTCGCCGTGCTGCTGCGCGGCGGCGATCGCCACCCGGACCGGACCCCAGGCGGTCTTCATCATCTCCTGATAGACCTCGGGCAATTCGTCGCGGCCCTCGTTGAGCACCGCCAGGCTCATCACGTGGAAATGGGTCTCGATGTCGCGCACCTTCTCCACCTCCAGGATCCAGCGGGAGGTGATCCAGCACCACGGGCACAGCGGGTCGAACCAGAAGTCCACCCGGTCCTTGGCACCGGTCGGGGTGGTCGTCGTGTCGCTCACGTCGGGGTCCTCTCGGAAAGTCGGTCCGGCACCGCCGAGTCTCACCGATGCCGTCGACAGTCATCAACGACGGAAACTTCCGGATATTTCCCGACCCGCGCGGTGCGGCGCAGTAGGGTCGGAATCGACCTGGTTGCCGTCGCACGGAGGTTTCCATGAGCACAGATTCCAGGTTCGTCATCGTAGGCGGCGGGCTCGCCGCGGCGAAGCTGGCGGAGGCGTTGCGCGCCAACGACTTCGCGGGCTCGATCACGCTGATCGGCGCGGAGGAGCACCTGCCCTACGAGCGACCACCGCTGTCGAAGGAGCATCTGCTGGGCAAGCAGCAGCTCGCCGATTTCACCCCCGATCCGGCGCACTGGTACCGCGACCACCACGTCGAGCTGATGCTCGGCACCACCGTCACGGCCGTCGACCGTGCCTCGAAAACCGTTGCGCTGCCGGATGGTTCGACCCTGCCCTACGACAAGCTGGCGCTGGCGACCGGTTCGCGGCCGCGGCGACTGCCCATCTCCGGCGCCGACGCCGACGGCGTGTACGAACTGCGGACCATCGAACAGTCCGACGCCCTGATCGAGCTGTTCGGCTCGGCGCGGCGGCTGGCGGTGATCGGCGCGGGCTGGATCGGGCTGGAGGCCGCCGCCGCGGCCCGCGCCGCCGACGTCGAGGTCACCATGCTGGAGACCGAGCAGGTCCCGCTGCGGGCCGCGCTCGGCGCTCGGATGGGCGAGGTGTTCGCCGACCTGCATCGCGCGCACGGCGTCGACCTGCGCTGCGGAGTGAAGGTCGGTGAGATCACCACTGCCGGCGGCCGGGCCACCGGCGTGCGACTCGAGGACGGCACGGTGATCGAGGCCGACGCCGTGCTCCAAGCGGTCGGCGCGCGCCCCAATATCGAACTGGCCGCCGACGCCGGACTCGCCGTGGAGAGCGGCGTGCTGGTGGACGAGAGCCTGGCGACCGGCGACCCGGACATCGTGGCCGTCGGCGACATCGCCGATCACCAGCATCCGGTGCTGGGCCGCCGGATCCGCGTCGAGCACTGGGCCACCGCGCTCAATCAGCCCGCGGTGGCGGCGCAGACCATGCTGGGCAAACCCGCCACCTACGACCGGCTGCCGTACTTCTTCACCGATCAATACGATCTGGGCATGGAATACACCGGGTACGTCGCGCCCGGGGCGGACGCGTCGGTCGTGGTGCGCGGCGACACCGGCACGCGCGAGTTCGTGGCCTTCTGGCTGGACTCCGGCAATCGCGTGCTGGCGGGCATGAACGTCAACATCTGGGACGTCACCGACCGGATCAAGGAGCTGATTCTCGCGGGCGATCCGGTAGACCCGAAGCGTCTGGCCGACACCTCGACGGCACTGTGACTGCGATCACACACCGAATGCGTCGAAGTCGCGCGCGCGGCCCCGACCTGTTCGCGAGAGCGCCACAACGGGCGCAACGAAGATCCAGGAGCCGACCGTGAAGTACATGCTGTTGAAGACCTACGGCCCGACCGCCCACTGCGACACGCCCCCGGACCAGTGGACGCCGGAGGAGATCGCGGCCCACATCGAATTCCAGCGAACCCTGGGCGAGGAGCTGCGGAAGTCCGGGGAATTGGTGGACGCCCAGGGCCTCGGCTCCCCCGACCAGGCCCGCATCGTCTCCTCCGACGGCCGCTCGGCCCCGGTGATCACCGACGGCCCCTTCTCCGAAACCAAAGAGTTCCTGGCCGGCTACTGGATCGTCGACGTCGACACCCCCGAACGCGCCATCGAGATCGCCGCCCGCGCCTCCGCCTCTCCAGGCCCCGGCGGCACACCGATCGGCGAATACATCGAAGTCCGCGCCATCATGTCCGCCCCCTCCCCCGACGCCTGAGCCATCCATGCCCAACCCGCCCCGCCCCTCCCCAGCCCAATCAGCAAAAGAGGCAACGCAACCGGCCCCAGCGACAGAGATGACGCGAGCGACCCAGGCAGCAGTAAACCGAACACCGGAAGCAGAGCAGGCACCGGAGGTGGAGTGCGCACCGGAAGCCGAGCGAACGGCGCAGGCGGGGAGCACAGCAGAAGCCGCGCGGTCAGCGCAAGCCGGACAGGCACCGGAAGCCGAGCAGACGGCGCAACCCGCACAGGCGCAGCAAGCGGGGCAGACACCGCAAGCGGGCCGGGCGGCGCAAGGGGGCCGGGCGGCGCAAGCAGGGCGGGCGGCGCAAGCTGTGCCGGCGGTGGAGGTGGGGTGTTTGTTGCGGGAATTGGCACCGGCGGTGGTGGGGGTGTTGGCGCGGCGGGCGGGGGACTTCGATGCGGCTGAGGATGCTGTGCAGGAGGCTATGGTGGCGGCGGCGACGCAATGGGTGGCGGAGGGGCTTCCGGACAATCCGCGGGCGTGGTTGATTCGGGTGGCGCAGCGGCGGCTGGCGGATTCGGTGCGGGCCGAGATCGCGCGGCGGCAGCGGGAGGCGACGGTGGCGGGGCGGGAAGTGGTGCCGCCCAGCGACTTCGGTTCCGGACAGGACGACACGCTGACGCTGTTCCTGCTCTGCTGCCATCCGGCATTGTCCCCGGCGAGCGCCATCGCCCTGACCCTGCGAGCGGTGGGCGGGCTCACCACGGAGGAGATCGCCCGCGCCTTCCTGCTGCCGGAAGCGACCATGGCACAGCGCATTTCGCGGGCCAAACAGCGGCTGGCAGCGCTCGAGCGCCCGTTCGGGTCGCCGATCGAGCCGACGGACGGCTCCCGCCTCGCCTCGGTCCTGCATGTGCTGTACGTGATGTTCACCGAAGGGCACACCGCGAGCACCGGAGAGCAGTTGTATCGCGTCGATCTGGCCGCCGAGGCGATCCGGCTGACCCGGCTGGTACACCGCCTACAGCCCGACGACCCCGAGGTCACGGCGCTGCTGGCGCTCATGCTGCTCACCGATGCCCGGCGGTCGGCCCGGACCGGTCCGAGCGGCGAGCTGATTCCCCTGCTCGAGCAGGACCGCTCGCGATGGGACCGCACGCGGCTGTCCGAGGGCATCCGCCTCGCCACCACCGCGATCGGCCACGGCCTGCGCGGACCGTATCGCCTGCAAGCCGCGATCGCCGCGCTGCACGCCCAGGCCCGCCGCGCCGAGGACACCGACTGGGAGCGAATCCTGGTGCTGTACAACCTCTTCGAAGACCTGGCCGACAACCCGATGGTCACCCTGAACCGGGCCGTCGCCACCGCCATGGTGCACGGTCCCGCCGCGGGCCTGGAGCTGACCGCCACCCTGACGGACCGATTGTCCGGAAACCACCGTCTCGACGCCGTTCACGGGCACCTGCACGAAATGGCGGGCGACCGCACCGCGGCCGTCGCCGCCTACACCACCGCGGCCCGGCGCACCACCAGCATCCCGGAACGCGACTACCTGACCCTCCGCGCCGCCCGACTGAGAAACGAGAGCCGAGGATGACCGATCAGCCTTACGTGAAAGATCCGCGCGTCGACACCTACATCGATGCCCTGCCGGAGTGGCAGCAGGCGATCTGCCGTCAGGTCCGCGACCTGGTGCATGCCGCCGATCCGGAGGTCACCGAGACCGTCAAGCGCCGCGTGCAGCCGTACTTCGTGTTGCAGGGCAACATCTGCGCATTGCTGGCCACCAAGGACCACGTGAACATCTTCCTGTACGACGGCGGCATCGTCCCCGACCCGGAAAACATCATCACCGGCGGCCACGACAACAAGACAGCACGCATGATCTCGATCTATCGCGACGACGAGATCAACACCACCGCGCTGGTGGCGATGTTCCGGCACATCATCGCCGACAACCGAGCCGGAGGCTGGCGAAAGATCAAGGCGCGCAGCTGATCACGCGGGCCAGGCACGCCCCGTGATCAACTGATACGCCTCCCGGTACTTCCCGCGCGTGGCGTCGACGATCTCAGCGGGGATCTCCGGGCCCGGCGGTTCCTTGTCCCAGCCGGTGGAGGTCGCCCAGTCCCGCACGAACTGCTTGTCGAACGAACTCTGCGGGCGGCCGGGCGCCCATTCGCCGGCGGGCCAGTAGCGCGAGGAGTCGGAGGTCAGCACCTCGTCCCCCAGAGTGAGAACGTCTCCGTCCCAGCCGAATTCGAATTTGGTGTCGGCGATGATCACGCCGCGCTCCGCCGCGTACGCCGCGCCGCGGGAGTAGATGTCCAGCGTCAGGTCGCGCAGGCGCTCGGCGACCTCGCGGCCCTCCTGGCGCACCACGTCGTCGAAGGTGATGGGCTCGTCGTGCCCGACGGACGCCTTGGTGGTGGGCGTGAAGATCGGCTCGGGCAATTTGTCACCCTCGCGCAGCCCCGCGGGCAGGGCGATCCCCGAGACCGAGCCGGTGCGCTGATACTCCTTCAGCCCCGAACCGGACAGGTATCCGCGGGCGATGCACTCGACCTGCACCATCTTCAACGGCTTCACCCGCACCGCGCGCCCGGCGAACTCCGCGGGCACGTCGGTGGTGGACAGCACGTGGTTGGGTACGGCGGCGAAGTACTCGAACCACCAGTTCGACAACTGGGTCAGCAGCGCGCCCTTGTCCGGGATCGGCGTCGGCAGCACCACGTCGTACACCGACACCCGGTCGGAGGCGACGAGAATCAGCGAGTCGCCGTCCTCGTACAGGTCGCGCACCTTACCGGCGTGGATGTACCTCAACTGTCCTCCTCGTGGCTGGCTGGACCCTCAGCTTACCGAGGCCACCGGCCACCGCGGGCGCGGCCTCACGTGGCATTCTGGGCAGCGACGCACAGTTCTCCGACCGACGAAGGAGCCTCCTTGTCCGCACCGAATCTCACCCGAGAGCAGGCGATCACGCGTGCCGCGACGATCAGCGTGGAGAACTATCGCGTCGAACTCGATCTCACCGGTCAGCCCACCAGCGCGGCGGCGCCGACGTCGGAGACGTTCTTCTCGCGTTCCACGGTGACCTTCACGGCGACGCCCGGATCGGACACCTTCGTCGACTTCGTGGGGGCGGGCGTGCGGTCCGCGGTGCTCAACGGCGTCCCGCTGGAGATCGGCGAGTACGACGAGTCCGAGGGCCTGCGCCTGACGGGCCTGGCCGAGCGCAACGAACTGGTGGTGGAGGCCGACTGCGAGTACTCGCACACCGGCGAGGGCCTGCACCGTTTCGTCGACCCGACCGACGACAAGGTCTACCTGTACTCCCAGTTCGAAACCGCCGACGCCAAGCGGATGTTCGCCTGCTTCGACCAGCCGGACCTCAAGGCCACCTACGACATCACCGTCACGGCCCCGCAGGACTGGGAGGTCATCTCCAACGGCGCGGCCGTCGAGACCCGCAAGACCGGCACGGTGGTCACCCACACCTTCGCCACCACGCCCCGCATGAGCACGTACCTGGTGGCGCTGATCGCCGGACCCTACGCCAAGTGGACCGACACCTACACCGACGCACACGGCAGCATCCCGCTGGGCATCTACTGCCGCGCCTCGCTGGCCGAATTCATGGACGCCGAACGGCTTTTCACCGAGACCAAGCAGGGCTTCGGCTTCTACCACGAGAACTTCGGCGTCCCTTACGCGTTCGGCAAGTACGACCAGCTGTTCGTGCCCGAGTTCAACGCCGGGGCCATGGAGAACGCGGGCGCGGTCACCTTCCTCGAGGACTACGTGTTCCGTTCCAAGGTGACCCGGGCCTCCTACGAGCGGCGCTGCGAGACGGTGCTGCACGAGATGGCGCACATGTGGTTCGGCGACCTGGTCACCATGAAGTGGTGGGACGACCTGTGGCTGAACGAGTCGTTCGCCACCTTCGCGTCGGTGCTGGCGCAGACCTCGGCCACCGAATACTCCAGTGCCTGGACCACTTTCGCGAATGTGGAGAAGTCGTGGGCATATCGGCAGGACCAGCTGCCGTCCACCCACCCCATCGCCGCCGACATCCCGGATCTGGCCGCCGTCGAGGTCAACTTCGACGGAATCACCTATGCCAAGGGCGCTTCCGTGCTGAAGCAGTTGGTGTCCTATGTGGGGCTGGAGCCGTTCCTGGCCGGTCTGCGTGAATACTTCGCCGACCACGCCTACGGCAACGCCACCTTCGACGATCTGGTGGGCGCGCTCGAGAAGTCTTCCGGCCGAGACCTTTCCGGCTGGGGCGCGCAGTGGCTGAAGACCACCGGCCTGAACATCCTGCGCCCGGACTTCGAGGTGGACGCCGACGGCCGGTTCACCCGGTTCGCCGTGCTCCAGGAGGGCGCGCAGCCCGGCGCGGGCGAGCGCCGCGTGCACCGCCTGGCCGTCGGCGTCTACGACGACCAGGACGGAAAGCTGGTGCGCACCAAGCGGGTCGAGCTGGATCTCGACGCCGCCGAACGCACCGAGGTGCCCGAACTGGTGGGCGTCCCGCGCGGCAAGCTGGTGCTGATCAACGACGACGACCTCACCTACTGCTCGGTGCGGCTGGACCCGGAGTCGCAGGAGACGGTCGTCACCCGGATCGCCGACATCGCCGAATCGCTGCCCCGCACGCTGTGCTGGTCGGCCGCGTGGGAGATGACCCGGCAGGCGGAGCTGCGGGCCCGTGATTTCGTCGCGCTGGTGCAGCGCGGTGTCGGCGCCGAGACGGAAATCGGTGTGGTGCAACGTGTTCTGATGCAGGCGAACACCGCGCTGGGCAGCTACGCCGATCCGGAGTGGGCCGCACGCGAGGGCTGGCCGCGGTTCGCCGATCGCCTGCTGGAGCTGGCGCGTGCGGCCGAACCGGGGTCGGATCATCAACTGGCCTTTGTGAATTCGCTGACCGGCGCGCGGCTGTCGGAGCAGCACGTCGAGGTGCTGCGCGCGGTGTACGAGGGCGATCCGGCGGAGGCGGGCCTGGCGGGGCTGGTGGTCGACACCGATCTGCGCTGGCGGCTGGTGCAGGCGCTGGCCAAGTCGGGCGCGGTGGACGGCGACGACGACGCGACGCCGGTGATCGACGCCGAACTCGACCGCGATCCCACCGCGGCCGGTCGTCGCCAGGCCGCGGCCGCCGTCACCGCCCGGCCGCGGCCTCAGGTCAAGGAAATCGCCTGGAACACGGTGATGAGCGACGACTCGGTGCCCAACATCACCGCCCGCGCCATCGTCGGCGGCTTCGCCCCGGCGGGCCAGGACGACCTGCTGACCCCGTACGTCGAACGCTACTTCGCGGAGATCCCGGAGGTGTGGGAGCGTCGTTCCAGCGAGGTCGCCCAGACCGTCGTGGTCGGCCTCTACCCGCACTGGGCCATCACGCCCGAGGCGGTCGCCGTCGCCGACAAGTTCCTCGCCGGCGACCATCCCCCGGCGCTGCGCCGCCTGGTCTCCGAGGGCAAGGCGGGGATCGAACGCTCCCTGCGCGCCAGGGCTTTCGACGCGAGCTGAGTCCCGCATCCTCGCTGCTGTGGGCAGATCTGCTCACAGCAGCGAGGGGCGGTTTTCGGCGGCGGGGTCGGGCACCGTGGGGGCATGGCTCACGACGACAACAAGATCCCGCTGTTCGGCTGGCGCGCCCGCGAGCAACTGCTCAGCCGGCGCATCCTGGTCCTCGACGGCGGACTCGACGACGACAACGGAACGCTGCTCGCGACACAGCTGCTGACGCTGGCGGCCGAAGATCCCGATTCCGGTATCTCCCTGTGGATCCACTCCCCCGGCGGCTCGGTGCCGTCGATGCTCGCGATCCGCGACGTGATGCGCCTGGTGCCGTGCGACGTGTCGACGCTGGCGCTGGGGCTCGCGTGCAGTGCGGGTCAGTTCCTGCTCTCGGCGGGCGCGCGCGGCAAGCGATTCGCGTTGCCGCACGCCAGGATTCTCATGCATCAGGGCTCGGCCGGGATCGGCGGCAGTGCGGGCGAGGTCGAGGTGCAGGCCGACGATCTGCGGCACACCGTCAACACCGTGCTCGGCCTCATCGCCGAGGACACCGGGCAGCCCTTCGACCGCATCTACGAGGATTCGCTGCACGACCGCTGGTTCAGCGCCACCCAGGCGCAGGAGTACGGCTTCATCGACGGCATCGTCGACTCCTTCCACCAGGTGATTCCGCAGCGGCAGAAAGTGGGGATCTCGGCATGACCAGCTACACCATTCCCAATGTCATCGCCCAGCATCCGCGCGGCGAGCGGATCATGGACGTCTATTCGCATCTGCTCACCGAGCGGATCGTGTACCTGGGCACGCCGATCGATTCCGGCGTGGCCAACGCGCTCATCGCCCAGTTGCTGCATCTGGACGCCGACAGTCCCGGTCAGGACATCAACCTCTACATCAACTGCGAGGGCGGCGACCTGTCGGCGATGCTCGCGGTCTACGACACCATGCAGCACGTCCACTCACCGGTGCTGACCACCTGCGTGGGCCAGGCCATCGGGGTGGGTGCGGTGCTGCTCGCCGGCGGCGCGGCCGGTCGCCGCTCGATGCTGCCGCACACCCGCATCGTGCTGCACCAACCGGCGGCGCGGGGTCAGGGCGCCATCCCCGACCTGATCATCCAGGCCGACGAGCTGGTCCGGATGCGCACGGAGATCGAGACGATCCTGGCCGAGCACACCGGTCAGGACGTGGAGACCCTCCGCCATGACACCGACCGCGACCGCGTCTTCACCGCGTCGGCCGCGGTCGAATACGGCCTGGTGGACCAGATCCTCGGCCGCCGGGATTGAGTATCCGGCCGGTGCTCAGGCGGCCGAGGCCATGAGTGTGGGACCCGAATTGCGGTCGCGCTCAGCCCGTTCGGGGACGGCGGGCTGGGTGCGGACGATCCGACGTCGCCCGTTCGCCATCTCGATGAGGTCGGCGGGCGACATGCCGGGAGCGCCCGCGAGTGTCGGCAGGGCGCCGGGCCGCAGGGCGGCGGGGCGAGCCAGGGCCAGGCGGCGCTGACGACGCAGCTCGTCGGCGACCTGTTCGGTGAGACCGCCGAGCGAGGTGCCGAGCGCACCCGCCAGCGCGGCGATCATCTCACTGGACGGTTCCTTGCGCCCGCGCTCCACCTCGGAGAGGTACTGCGGCGACACGCCCGCGCGCTTGGCGGTCTCGGCCAGGGTCTCGCTGTGCTCCTGCCGCAGCGCGCGCAACCGCTCCCCGAGCACCTCGCGCCACAGCGGTTCCCGCACGGCCTCCTGGGGCCGCGCGGGCGAGCGATCGTCGCGTCCGCCGGGGATCGAATGAAGTCGCGGGTGCTCGGCCATACTCCGAGCCTAAGGCCCGGCCGCGGCGGCCCGCCCCCTCATTCCGCTCAGAGCGTAATCGCCGCCCCCGCAGCCGAACCCGTGCCGTTCAGCTGGGGCGGCCGATGGCGGCGGCCATCACTCGCACGGCCGCCACGAGACCGTCGATCAGCTCGCCCTGCCGGAACGAGCTGAGCGCGGCGGTGACACCGAGCTGGCAGACGCGGTCGTTGACCCGATCGGCGACATCACGGCCGGAGCGGACCTCGATGGCGCGGTCGTTCGGCGAGACGGCGATGAGCACCGAGCGCGCCGCCTCCGGAGTGGAAGGAAAGAGCGCCTCGACGCCGGTGGCCGGGTCCGGCCGCAGCTCACCGATGTAGATGTTGAACCGCACCTTGGTCGCGCGGGTGGCCTCGGTGAGCGTGTTGTCCAGCAGCAGCCGTTCGGTGTCGTTGAACGGCGCCTCGTTGAACACGTCGCCCGCCTCGTGCACACCGGACACCCGGCCGCTGGTCGTGACGGCGTATCCGCGCGGAAGGTCGGCCTCGACCACCGCGGGCCAATTAGAACTTGCCACTTGCCCGGCCTCCGATCAGCTCCGCCCCGGATTCGACAGCCGCATGATGCTCATGCGAATGGTCGGCGATGTGGTGACCGTAGACGGTCACCTCATCGGTCGCGCTCCACAGCACCGGGTCCGCGGTCCACTTGTCGCCGAGGTTGAAGTGGACCGGCTTCTCGCCGGGCAGCGGTTTGCCGAGATACGACAATCCGGCGATCACCGCGTATATCACCAGCGGGATGCCGACAAAGATCAGCACTGTCTCGAGAATGCTCACAGCCCAACGGTAGACGATGCGCCCGACCGGGGTATCGACCGGTGAGCCACCGCGACCCGTGTCGCGTCGCTCAGACCAGCCAGGCCGCCGCGTTCACGGGCAGCCGGTTGCCGTCGAGCGGGGCGCTGGACAGCAGCACCTCGCCGGGCGGCAGCGGAATCGGCTCGTCGGAGGCGTTCAGCGCGCACACCAGACCGCCCGAGCGGCGGAAGGCCAGGCAACCGGCCGGGCTGCCGTACCAGTCGAGTTCGTCACCCGCGAATTCCGGTCGCAGCGCACGCATTTCGATGGCCGAGCGATACAGCGACAGCGTCGAGTCGATGCGTTCCAGCTGCGCCTCGACGGTGAGATCGGCCCACTGCGGCGGTATCGGGAGCCATGACCGGCCGGTGGTGAAGCCGAACGGCGGCCGGTCTCCTTCCCACGGCAACGGCACCCGGCAGCCGTCCCGGCCGCGTTCGGTGTGCCCGGACCGCTCCCAGGCCGGATCCTGGAGGACCTCGTCGGGCAGGTCGTCCACGTTCGGCAGACCCAGTTCGGATCCGTTGTAGACGAACACCGCGCCCGGCAGCGCCAGTTCCAGCAGCAGCATCGCGCGCGCCCGGTCCACGCCCACGCTGCCGCCCCCGTAGCGGGTGACCTCGCGCTCGACGTCGTGATTGGACAGCGTCCAGGTGGCGCTGGCGCCCATGGCCGATACCGCGCCCAGCGAATTGTCCACGGCCGCACGGATCTTCGTGGCGTCGAAGGGGGTCTCGGCGAGCTGAAAATTGAAGGCCAGGTGCAGTTCGTCGGGCCGCACGTACTCGCCGAAGCGGACGTTGTCCGCTACCCACACCTCGCCGATCGACACCGCGCCCGGATACTCGTCGACGATCTTGCGCAGTCGCCGGTGGATGTCGTGCACGCCCGGATTGTTGAAGCGCGGATCGTCGTCGTCGTGGACGAGCATGCGGGTGTCGACGGTGTCCATGTCCGGCAGGCCCGGCGGTTTGGCCATCCCGTGCGCGACATCGATGCGGAATCCGTCGATGCCGCGGTCCAGCCAGAACCGCATGGTCTGCTCGAAATCGGCCACGACCTCGGGATTGTCCCAGTTCAGGTCGGGTTGCTCGGGGGCGAAGATATGCAGGTACCACTGGCCGGGGGTGCCGTCGGGTTCGGTCACCCGGGTCCACGCCGGGCCGCCGAAGACGCTCGGCCAGTTGTTGGGCGGCTCGGCGCCGTCGGGTCCGCGACCGTCGCGGAAGATGTAGCGCGCGCGTTCGGAACTGTCCGGCCCGGCGGCGACGGCCGCGGTGAACCAGGGGTGCCGGTCGCTGGTGTGGTTGGGCACCAGGTCCATGGTGACCTTGATCTGCCGGTCGTGTGCCTCGGCGATCACCTCGTCCAGCACCGTGAGGTCGCCGAACATCGGGTCGATGGCGCGCGGATCGCTGACGTCGTAGCCGCCGTCGGCCATCGGCGAGCGCATCACCGGACAGATCCACAGCGCGTCGACGCCGAGAAGTTCCAGATAGCCGAGCCGATCGCGGAGGCCGGCCAGATCGCCGACCCCGTCGCCGGTCGAATCGGCGAACGACCGCGGGTAGACCTGATAGAAGACCGCCGAACGCCACCACGGCCCGTCCGACGGCGAGGCCTGCTCCCCGGGGGATGAAGCTGTCACAAACGCCAATAGTGCCAAAGGTTTCCGGCAAAAGTCGCCCCGGGGGCGCGTGTTGGCGAGATCGAGCTAACGTTCAGCGAGAATCGGACACGCTCCGCTCCATGCCCGATTTTTCCGCGTGCCGTCAGAGAGGCGAGTTGATCAGCGAATTCGCCGCCATCTCGAGGTAATCCAGCAGCGCACGGCGATGTTCGTCGTCGAGCACCTCCGGCTCGATCTCCGCCACGCCGATCCGCATGCAGCGCAACCACGCGTCCCGCTCGATCGGGCCGATCCGGAACGGCATGTGCCGCATCCGCAGACGCGGATGGCCGCGCTCGTCGGAGTAGGTGCGCGGGCCGCCCCAGTACTGCTCCAGGAACATCCGCAGCCGCCGCTCGGCCGGGCCGAGATCCTCCTCCGGATACAGCGGGCGCAGCACCTCGTCGGCGGCCACCTCCCGGTAGAAGGCCGCCACGATGCGGTGGAACGTCTCCGCTCCGCCGATCGCCTCGTAGAACGATGTCGCCGTCTGCTCGCCGGAACTCACACTCGCCAGCATATCGCCGGGTCCCGGAGCTCGGCATCCCCGTCGCGCATACCACCCGCGGGTGTCACCACGCGTTCATCGACAGCACAGATGGAATGTGTCAAATCAGCTGGCAAAGGCGTCGGTTCCATGGTCAACTGGTTGGCAGTGTCTGCCGAGATACCACACGAAACGGCCCAAACGAATTCGGGGTTCCCATGAAGCAGCGGCAGGGCGCTCGGTCACACGAGGCCAGAACGCATCGACAACTCCAGCCCGCCGACGTCCACAATCGTGGGTCGGGGGCTACTCCGCTGCATGTCCTTTCCGATAAACGTTCTCATCAGGGTGCTGCTTGGCCGCACCGCACCATCGAACCCGCGCCCCCGGTGGCCGCGTGGTTGAAGCGCCGGGTGCTGCTTCTGAACGCCACCTACGAGCCGCTCACCGCGCTCTCCGCCCGCCGCGCGATCGTCCTTCTGATCTGCGACAAGGCCGATACGGTCCACCACAATCCCGAGGGCCCCGTTGTTCATTCCGCGGGCGCGGCCGTCACCCTGCCGTCGGTGATCCGCCTGCGCAACTACGTCCACGTGCCGTATCGCGCCCGAGTCCCCATGACCCGCGCGGCGCTGATGCACCGCGACCGCTACCGCTGCGCGTATTGCGGCGGCAAGGCCGAGACCATCGACCACGTGATTCCCCGCAGTCGCGGCGGTGCCCACTCCTGGGAGAACTGCGTCGCTTCCTGCGCACCGTGCAACCACCGCAAGGCCGACAAGCTGCTCAGCGAGCTGGGGTGGACGCTGCACCATCCGCTGGTGTCGCCGAAGGGCCCGCACTGGAGGTTGCTGTCGACCACCGCCGACCTGGATCCGGTGTGGTTGCAGTATCTCGGCGAGGGTGCCGCGTAGGTCGTCGACCTGTCGGGCTCACCGCTTCTCCGGCGGCTGCCCGAGCAGCGGAAATCCCGCGGTCGTCGCGATCGTCGCGAGCGCGCGACGCAAGGCGGTGCGGTCCCGACCGGCCAGTTCCGCGGCGAGTTCGCCGTCGAGCCGATGCGCGATCTCCGCGCAGGCGGTGAGCAGTTCCCTGCCTCGATCCGTGAGCGACAGCACCTGACGCCGCCGGTCGTCGGGGTCGCGCATCCGGCGTAGCGCGTCGAGGCTTTCGAGATGGTCGGCCAGCGCGACCACCAGGCTGGGCGCCACTTCCATCCGTACGGCGAGTTCCTGTTGCGACGCCGCGCCGTCCCCGCTCAGCGCGATCAGCATGCCGACATGCTTCGGCTTGAGATCGAGCTCCGCGACGTGCGCCGCGAACAGGTCGGCGACCTTGGTACCGAGGTAGCCCAGCCGGAACGTGAGGGTCGCCGGCAACCCCGCATTGACATCGGTCACGAGCCAGATAATACTTCGCGTTAATCATTCAGAGACTGAATCATTCATGGAGTGATCAAATGCCTCTCGCGCTCACCCTTCTCAACGTGGCGATTGCCCTCCTCACGGGAGGAGCCGCCGTGCTGGGACTTGTCCGGCCGACCCTGCTGGCACCGGCCGGAACCACAGCCTCGCCCGGCGTGACGATGTACGCCCAGGCGTACGCCGCCCGCGCGCTGCCGCTCAGCGCGGTCGCGGTGGCGGTGCTCGTCGGTGACCTCCACGACGCCCTTGTTCCTGTACTGGCGATCGCCGGACTGGCACAGGTCGGCGACGTGATCATCGGTGCGCTGCAACGCAATTCGGGCATGCTCGCCGGATCCGCCACGAGTGCCGTCATCCACTTGGGGTCGGTGGCTTGGATCACGGCGCACTGAAGAGAGCAGTGCTCTTGACTTTATCGGGCGTACCGGGCATGCTCGATGCAATAGAGATCAGCGCTCACAAAAGCGAAAGGTGCGCACAATGTCCGAACTGCACGTCGTTACCGGGGCCGGGCCCGTCGGCACCACCGTGGCCGAACAACTCGCCGCCGCCGGGAAGAACGTCCGGATCCTGACGCGCTCCGGGAGTGGCCCGGAGCATCCGCTGATCGAGCGTCGGCGAGTGGATGTCACTCGGCGCGAAGAACTTTCGGCGGCGGTCGACGGCGCGGTGGCGGTCTATCACTGCACGCACGGCTCCGAGTACGCCGCGCGCACCTGGTGGGCCGAGCTGCCCGCCGCCGAGCAGACCGTGCTGGAGGTGGCCGGAGCCGCCGGCGCCGTGGTCGTTTTCCCGGAGAGCTTGTACTCCTACGGGCCGGTGAGCCGGCCGATGACCGAGAACATGCCCCGCACAGCCGATTTCGGCAAGCCGGCCGTGCGGGTGGCGCTGCTGCGGGCGCGTGACGCCTCGCCGACTCCGACCGTCAGCGTGGCGGCGTCCGACTTCATCGGGCCGCACGTGCGCATGTCACACGCCGGCGAGCGGATGGTCCCGAACATCCTGGCGGGCAAGACTGTTCAGGTCTTCGGCAAGGCGGATCTGCCGCATTCGTTCACCTACATGCCCGACCTGGCGGCGGCGATGATCGCCGCCGCGGCGAATCGCACGCTGTGGAACTCCTTCCTGCACGCGCCGACCGCGCCCGCGGTGTCGATGCGCGAACTGGTCGCCGCCCTGGCCGCGGCTGCGGGCGTCCCCGCCCCGAGGGTGCTGGCCGTGCCCGGCTGGGCACTGCGCACAGTGGGCGTGGTGAACGGCATGATGCGCGAACTGGCGGAGATGAACTACCAGTTCGAGCGCCCCTTCGAGCTGGACTCCACCGCCAGCGAACGCAAGCTCGGGCTGCGGCACACGCCCTTGGACGAGGTCGCCCGCGGCACCGTCGCCTGGTGGAAAACCGTTGTGGCCCCGGATGATCGGCCAGCGGCCGCATAGCCGGTCAGCGGTACTCGCTGGCCTGGATCCCCCAGGTGCCGGGCTCGAGGGCCTCGAAGATGTGCGGCTGGTCCCCGGGGTAGCGGACGTAGTCGCCCGGACGGAGTTCGACCGGGTCGGCGGCCGGGCCCGCCAGGGCACGTCCGGCCGCCAGGATCAGATGCTCGATCTCGCCGCGCGAATGCGGTTCGGAGCGGCGAGGCAGG
Organism: Nocardia wallacei; assembly: GCF_029868745.1. Classification (GTDB taxonomy): domain Bacteria; phylum Actinomycetota; class Actinomycetes; order Mycobacteriales; family Mycobacteriaceae; genus Nocardia; species Nocardia wallacei_B. The sequence continues at coordinate 51,916 of NZ_JARWOP010000376.1, forward strand.
CCCGGCTCGGCCGAGACGCGGTAGATGTCGCGGCGGGCGTTCGGCGGACTGGCCGCCAGCAGCGCCACCTGATAATCGGCTTGCGCCGACGCCAGCACCGGCCCCTCCCCCGCCCGGATCACCCGCACCTGCGGGCGCGGCGGGTCGAGCAGGCGGGAGAACGGAATGCCCAGCGCCACGCACAGCGCCCACAGGGTCTCGATGCTGGGATTACCGGCGCCCGATTCCAGTTGCGAGAGTGTGGATTTGGCGACACCCGCCCGGCGCGCCACCTCGGTGAGCGACAGCCCGGCGCGGGTCCGTTCACGGCGCAGCGCGGCGGCGATGGCCTCCTTCGGCGGGGCGGGCTGGGTGTCGTCGTGCTCGGTCATGATGGGTTCAGACAGTACCGGGCGGCGACGGCGCGATTGACGAGCCCGGGTCGTGGCGTTCACTATAGAAGCCGTGCGTTCGATATGGCGAACACTCGATCGGAGTGATCTCACCGGTATAGCGACCATCTGCCTGGCGGTCGTGGCGATCGGCGTCTCCTACGGCGCGTCCGCCGTGACCGCCGGGATGCCCGCGTGGTTGCCGATCCTGCTCAGCGTCCTGGTGCTGGCCGGCGGTGCGGAGTTCCTGTTCGTCGGCATCGTCGCCGCCGGGGGCGGGCTGGTCGCGGCGGTGCTGGCGGGGCTGGTGGTCAACGCTCGCCACCTGCCGTACGGGCTCGCCGTGCCCGACGTGGTCGGCACCGGATGGCGGCGGCTGCTCGGCACCCACGTCATGAACGACGAGTCGGTGGCGCTGGCCCTGGCCGAATCCGATCGCGACCGCCGCCGCGCCGCCTTCTGGCTGTGCGGACTCGGCGTGCTGCTGGCCTGGCCGCTGGGCGCGCTGCTCGGCGTGGTGGTCGGCACCGCGGTCCCGGACCCGGACCGGTTCGGCCTGGACGCGGTATTTCCGGCGGTGCTGCTGGCCTTGGCGCTCCCCGCGCTGCGCGGTGATCGAGCCACCCGGCGCGCGGCCCTGGTCGGGGCGAGCGTCGCCGCCGCGACCACACCCTTCCTCGGTGCCGGGCTTCCCGTACTACTGGCCCCTCCCCGCCGCGCTTCTGGCATTCGGCCGCGGCGGAAAGCAGTCCGAACCGACCCGATCCGAAAGCGACCGAGCATGACCGTCGGTACCACTTTGATCGCGGGCACGCTGGCCTTGGCGGCGGGCACCTACGCCCTGCGCTTCGCGGGGCCGGTGCTACGCCGCCGCATCACCTTTCCGCCTCGCGTCACCCGACTACTGGAAGCGGGCTCGGTGGTCCTGCTCACCGCTCTGGCCGTCACCGAACTCGTTCCCACCGGTCACAAGGCCGGATTCGCGCTCCCCGCAGGCGTTCTCGTCGCCGTCGTCCTCGCCTGGCGACGCGCCCCGCTCATCGTCGTGGCCCTCTCGGCAGCCGTCACCACCGCCCTCCTCCGCCTACTCGGCGTGGCCTGATCCGACTGCGATGTGACAGGCGGGAACCAACTGGGCGGTCAGCGGGGGGTCAGGGGCATGCCGGGGCCGCGGCGGCGGGCCACGGAGCCGTAGCGGGCGTCGAGGCGGAGCCAGGTGCGGGCGGCGCGGACACGGACTATTTCGGTGGGGGCGATGCGCCGGGAGTCGGCCTTGTCGCCGGAGTGCGGGATGAAATCCATGGCGGTGAGGGTGAATACGACCCGCATCGGGACCTCGACCTGCTGTCCGGCACCGGTGACGGTGAGGACCGCCTGGTCCAAGAGGGAGACCGGCGGGCCGAGACCGCTGCCGTGCTCGGCGGCCACCTCCGCGCCGCGCTCGGCCAATTCGACCAGGCTGCGCGCCGGGACGTCGTCGACATGCACCCAGCCGTCCGCCGGCGGAAGCGCGGTGCGCCAGGCCGAATCCATCGAGAAACCGAGGTCGATCGGGCCGCCCGCGCCGGGACCGGTCAGACCGGACAGGAGCGTATCGCCGCCCACCGTCACATCGTCGACGCCCAGGTCGGCGACCACGGTGCGGACCGCCAGCGCCTCGAAACTCGTTGCCGTCCAAGCCGCTACGTAGCGATCACCGCGCCGCCGCAACCGGATCACGGCCGCCGGATCCAATCGCACCGCGCGGCCCACGAAGGTCGCCAGGTTCTCGCGCTCGGCCGGATCGGGCACCCGCAGCGCTCGCTGGTCCGAACGGTCGAATCCCGGCATCATTGCCGCTGTCCTCTCCTTCCGCGCGACGCAGCCGGTCGCGCGCATCGCCTCGTCAGTCCGACTTCCACTGCGCGAGGTACTCGCGCTCGGCCGGGGTCAATCGGCGCAAACGCTGGGTATCGATGTCGAATGCGGCCATCTGGGTGCTGGCGATCACCGCGGGCGCCGAATCCAGCGCGACACCGTTCGCGCGCACCTCGTACCCGATGGTGAAGTCGACCGCTCGCAGCTGGTCGATCCACATCGCCACATCCAGCGGCGTGTCCTCGTGCCGCAGCTGACCCCGATAGCGCACGTGCAGATCGGCCAGCACGCAACCGGCGCGCAGCCCCGCGGTCGGGCGGTCACCCTCGAACAGCCACGGGATCCGCGCCTCCTCCAGCAGTGTCACCATCCGGGCGTGGTTGATGTGCTGGAAGACATCCATATCCGACCAGCGGACATCGACCTTGGTGTGAAAACGCTTGGGCAGCACGGCTATATCGGCCGACTTCGCGAGCCCGTTCACCGAACCGACACTCGTCACACGTAACCTCCGATCGGATCGCCACGCGCGCGCCTGCCGCCGGGCGGCCTGCGCCGCGGGTCGTGGAGCAGCGGGTCCGAATCGTTCCGGTGCGCCGATGCCTCCGAAACCGATTCGGCTACCCAGTATGCCGGGTCCGCCGCGGATCCTCGCCCCGACACCGCCGCGCGGACCTCGGCACACCCTGTCCGTGCCGGTCAGGGTGCCGATCCACGGGTTTCTGTGAATCGGCACAACCGGCCCGCACTCAGCGCGGGACCTCCGACTGCGCGCCCACGCCGCTGACCATGCTGCGCACCTGGCGCGCCGCCACCGACAGCGTCGCCAGATCGTGGGTACCGGACTCGAAGAGTTCGGCCAGCGCGGCGCGGGCACGGCCGAGTCGAGACTGGTTCTTCGACTCCCAGTACGCGATCTTCTCCTCGGCCGTCTCCTCCGGATCGCCGCCGGACAGCACGTCCAGCGTGAGCGAGCGCAGCGACCCGTACATGTCGTCGCGCAGCGCCAGGCGGGCCAGCGCGTGCCAGCGGTCGCCGCGCTCCAGGTGGCTGACCGCCTGCAGCAGCCAGTCGATCTTCAGATGCTCGTTGAGCGCGTAGTACAGCGCGCCCACCTCTTCACCGCCGCGGTCGGTGATATCGGCGATGTCGATGACATCCAGCAGCGGGAACAGGTTGAGCAGGCCGAAGACCTCGGTCGCCAGCTGCTCCGGCACGCCCCGGCCGACGAGCTTCGCCGACTGTGCCTCCAGGGTGTCGATGTGGTGGCCGCGCAGCCACCCCGGCACCTTGGGCGCCAGCTCCCGCACCGCCCCGCTGTACCGGTGGATCTCGGCGCCGACCGCGATGGGCTGCGGCCGGTTGCTCAGCAGCCAGCGCGAGGCCCGGTCGAGCGTGCGCTTGGTCTCGAGTTCCAGATCGTCCTGCACGGCGGTGGCGACGTCGGCCGCCCGGATGCGGGTCCAGATCGACTGCAGATCGAAGATCTGGGTCGCCGCCGCGAACGCGCGCACCGCGTCGGTGGCGCTCGCGCCGATCTCCTCGTTGAGCCGGTGCGCGTAGGTGATGCCGCCGAGGTCGACCATCTCGTTGATCACCATGGTGGTGACGATCTCCCGGCGCAGCCGGTGCCGCTTGATGGCCGCGCCGAAGCGTTCCCGCAGCGGCGCCGGGAAGTACTGCGGCAGCCGGGCCGAGAAGTACGCGCTGTCGGGCAGATCGGACTCGAGCAGATCGGATTTCAGCGAGAGCTTCGCGTGTGCCATCAGATTGGCCAGCTCCGGCGAGGTGAGCCCGTCACCGGCCTCGGACCGCCGCTTGATCTCCGCGTCCGAGGGCAGCGCCTCGAGTTCGCGGTCCAGGCCCCGGCGCGACTCCAGATCCTCGATCAGGCGCTTCTGCACGTTCAGCATCCGCGGCGCCTCGGTGCGCGACATGCCCATCAGGATGTTCTGGGACACGTTGTCCTGCAGCACCATTGCCGACACCTCGTCGGTCATCGAGGCCAGCAGCGGACCGCGTTCGGCGGCGGGCAGTTCGCCCGCCGACACCACGCCGTCGATCAGGACCTTGATGTTGACCTCGTGGTCGGAGCAGTCCACCCCCGCCGAGTTGTCCAGCGCGTCGGTGTTGCATTTGCCGCCGTTGCGGCAGAACTCGATCCGGCCGAGCGCGGTGAGCCCGAGATTGCCGCCCTCGCCGATCACCTGAACCCGCAACCGGTTCGCGTCGACGCGCACCGAATCGTTGGACTTGTCACCGACATCCGCGTGGGATTCGGTACTGGCCTTGATATAGGTGCCGATACCGCCGTTCCACAGCAATTGCACCGGCGCCAGCAGAATCGCCCGGATGAGTTCGGGCGGCGACAGCGACACGATCCCGTCGGGCAGCCCGAGCGCCCGCCGCACCTGCGGGCTGATCGGCACGGATTTCACGGTGCGGTCGTAGACGCCGCCGCCCTCACTGATCACCGACCCGTCGTAATCACGCCACGACGACCGCGGCAACCCGAACAACCGCCGCCGCTCCGCAAACGACCGCGCCGCATCAGGATCCGGATCCAAGAAAATATGCCGATG
>NZ_JARWOP010000377.1 GCF_029868745.1 Nocardia wallacei
CAATATACGGGTAATATTGTTGGGGGCATTGCTTTCACCATCCCAGCCAGCCCGCGCGGGGCCGTGGGCGCCCGCCCGGACGACTACCGCGCGGTGCCCCCGCGCGGGCTGCTCCACCCCCGCGGCGGCGGCCGCGACGATCTCCGGATGCTCCGCCAGGACGGCCTCGATCTCCCCCAATTCGATCCGATGCCCGCGGATCTTGACCTGATGATCGGTGCGACCGAGGAATTCCAGTGTCCCGCCGGGCCGGTATCGCACCAGGTCGCCGGTGCGGTACCACCGGACTCCGGCCCGCTCGACGAATTTCTCGGCCGTGCGCGCCGGGTCGCCGCGGTAACCATGGGCCAGTCCGCCGCCCGTGACCCACAGCTCACCGGGCGCCCACTCCGGGCGGTCCCGACCGTGCGCGTCGACCACCCGGCAGTCGGCGTGCGGCAACGGAACCCCGTACGGCACGCTCGACCAGTCCGGGTCGACCGTGCCGACCTCGCAGACGGTGGCATGGATGGCGGCCTCGGTCATGCCGCCGAGCCCGGCGAACCGGCAGCCGGGCACGAGCCGGCGCAGCCGCTCGGGCAGATCGACGGTGACCCGGTCACCGCCCAGCATGACCACCCGCAACGCGGTTCCCAGCCCGGCGTCCGCGGCGGCGATCAACAACATGTCCAGCAGCGCGGGGACGGCGCTGACGACCGTCACATCCCACCGGCGGATCAGCTCCGCCCAGGCGGCGGCATCGCGACGCCGCGCCTCCTCGACCACCACCACCGAGCCACCGAACGCCAGGAAAGCGAACAGGTCATACGCCGACAGGTCGAAGTCCAAGGCGGACAACGCGATCGTGCGGTCGTCCGCGCCGATACCGAACCGGCCATTGACCGCGTCGACGGTGTGGGCGACAGCCCGATGAGGCACCTCGACGCCCTTGGGCGCGCCGGTGGAGCCCGACGTGAAGATCACATACATCACGTCCTCGGGATCCACCTCGACGATCTCGGCCAGCGGGTCCACGTCGCGGGACTGCTCCGGGAAGACCGCTTCGATATCGCCGGGCCACGCGGCCGCGGTCCGCGGGTCGGTGACGACCAGCCGCGCCCCCGCCGTGCGGTAGACCCGTTCCCGCCGCGCGAGCGGAAGATCGATACCCGAGGGCACGTAGGTCGCGCCCGCGGCGAGCACACCCAGTGCCGCCACGATCTGCTCGACCCCCTTGGGCAGCGTGATGGCCACGCTGTCGCTGCGGCGAATTCCCTTGTCCACCAACACCCGAGCCATGCGACGGGCCCGCAGCGCGAGTTCGCCGTAAGAGATCTCCGCGCCGTCGGCGAGCAGGGCCGTCCGTTGCGGATCGGCGGCGGCGCGGCGGAAGAACCGCTGATGCAGAGGTACAGCCGGAGCGAGGGCGACCTCGCCGTGGCGGCGCCCGGCGACCGGCCACGGCGCCTCGCGGTCCCACGCGGCGTCGTCGTCCAGCAACAGCTCGACGAAACGCACGTAGGCGTCGAACATCGCGTCCAGCATTCCGGCCGGGAACAGCGAGACCCGGGCATCCCAATTGAGCAGAATGCCGCCCTCGAACTCGGTCACCTGCGCGTCCAGCCAGACCTGCGGCCCCTGGGACACCGTCCAGCTCGGCTCGCCCAGGCACTGCCGCACCTCGGGGGCGTACAACTCACCCAGGCTCAGCGCGCTCGTGTACACCACCGGCGCGAGAACCCGCTCCCCGCCGCCGGCCCGGCCCAGATCCCGCAGCACCTCGACGCCGCTGTAGGCGGCATAGCCGAGGACTTCCCGCAGTCGCTCGGTGAGCACCCGCGCCCGCCGGGTCACCGACATCGAGGCGGACAGGTCCACGTCGAGCAGGACCGAGCTGGAGAAGTCGCCGACGAGGCGGTCCACGTCGTCGTGCAGGGGTTCCCGGTCGAATACCGGCAGATTCAGCAGGAATCGGTCGGTACTGCTCCAGGCGCCGATCGTCTCCGCGAAGACGGTGGCGAGCACGCTCGCGGGAGTCAGCCCGGCACGGCGGGCCTGTTCGCGCAGCCGCCCCGCGCGCTCCGGCGACAGCCGGTACCGGCGGCGGTCGACTCGAGCGCCGGTCGTCTCCTCGGAGGTCAGCAGCGGAAGTTCCGGCGCCGCGGGCAGTTCCGGCAGTCGCGCCCGCCACCACTCGCGAGCCTGCTCACGCGCTGCCGCGCGGGCCAGGCCGCGATCGGTGAGATATTGCCGGTAGCTGTACCCCAGCGGCGGCAGCGCCGTGGGCCCGCGCTCGTACAGTGTGGTCAGGTCGGCGAGGAGATTACGCAGACTCAACGCGTCCCCGGCGATCATGTCCAGGTCGAGGTGCACTCTGGTGCGGCCCTCGGGCAGCAGCGAGACCTGGAGATCGAACACCTCCCCCGCCGCGACGTCCATACTCCGATGCGAGAGCGTGTCGCGAATCCGCGCCAATCGCCGAAGACGTTCGGGCTCAGGCAATTCCCGCAGGTCATGGACCATCAGGCCGGACCAGGACCCACCGTCGGTCACGCGCTGCATACCCTCGGCGTCGATCGCCACCCGCAGCATCGGATGCCGCGCCGTCAAGGCGCGCACCGCACGTTCCAGCCGTTCCGGCTCGACACCGCCCGCATGGTCGAACTCGCTGTAGAAGTGCGCGGCGACACCGCCGAGTTCGTGGGCCGGCGACCGCCCGATCCAGAAGGCATGCTGCATCACCGCCAGCGGAAACGGGCCCGAACGGTCCACCACGACGACTTCCGCGGCGGCGTCGGTTTCGCTGTGGCGCAGCAGCTTCCACCACGCGCCGAGCGTCGGGTTCCGCACGAGATCCCGGTATTCCACGCGGCTGCCCGCGCGCCGCATGAGCCCGGAGATGCGCATCACGGTCACCGAATCGAGCCCCAGCTCGAGCAGGTCGGCGTCGTCGGTCAACTCTTCCACCGGCACGCCGGTCAGCTCACTGACCTGCTGCCGCAATTCGTCTACACCGTGGGACCAATCCACCCTTTTCGTCGTGCGTACGAGTGGCAAACGGACCTGTTCCCGCATCACAATCCCAACCAGCAAACGATAACCATTTTCATTAGTGCTACAATCTACGACGTCCCACCAGGCCGGTCAAGACAGGCCCTCCGGTCCGGAGACACGAAACACACACGCGGCAAACGGCTTCCGCGCGGCACAGGAAGACAGGCATGGCAGCTCATCTGCGATTGATGAACATGATGTTCGGGACGATCTGCTCCCAGGTGGTCGGAACCGCCGCCCGCCTCGGGCTCGCCGATCACTTGGCCGACTCCGAACGCGGCTACACCGAGCTGGCCGAGGCCACCGGCACCCACCCCGCCTCGCTCGCCCGGCTACTGCGCGCCTTGGCGGCCTTGGAGCTGGTGGTCGAAACCCGGCCGGGCACATTCCGTTTGGGCGAAGCGGGTCAGCCGCTGCGCACCGATCGGCCGGACTCCCAGGCGGCGGCGGTACTGCTGTTCACCGATCCGGCCCTGCTGGACTCCTGGAAGCTGACCGAGGAGGCGGTTCGCACGGGGCAGCCGACCTTCGAGGGGCTGTACGGCATCGACTTCTTCGGCTTCCTCGCCACGAAACCCGAACTGTCCGAACGGTTCAATGCGACGATGCGGCAGGTCAGCCTGCCCATCGCGCAATTGATACCGGTGAGCTACGACTTCACCCGGCATCACACCGTCGTCGACATCGGCGGGGGCGACGGCACCCTGCTGGCCGAAATCCTGCGTGGCACAACCGCTTTGCGCGGCATACTCTTCGATTCGGCGACCGGCGTCGCCGAGGCCGCCGGCACTCTCGGCGCCGCGGGCGTTGCCGAACGCTGCCGCGTCGAGGCCGGTGACTTCTTCGCGGCCGTCCCCACGGGCGGAGATGCCTACGTACTCAAGAACATCCTGCACGACTGGGACGACGAACGCTGCGTGACCATCCTCGACCGGTGCCGCGCGGCGATGCCGGAGCACGGGCGGCTGCTGATCGTGGAATCCGTGCTGCCCGACGTGGTCGACACCTCGAACCCCGCCCCATATCTCACCGATATCAGCATGCTCGTCAATATGGGCGGTCAGGAACGCACCCGCGCCGAGTACGAGATTCTCTGTCGCCGTGCGGGTTTCACGGTCACCGCGATCCATCCGACCATTCTGCCCACCTCGTACTCGCTGATCGAGGCAACACCGGCCTGAACGGAACGTCACCCGATGCTCGACAATGCCCGCCCGATCGTGGTGGACCTGCTGGCCGAGGATTTCCACGAACGAGCCCACACCATCTACGACCGACTGCGCGCGCAGTCCCCGGTAACCCTCGTCGAACTGCCCGAGCAACCGGGCCGGGAGTTCTGGATGGTCACCGGATACGCGGCGGCCCAGGCCGCGCTGCGCGACACCCGCCTGGCCAATGATCCGCGCAGCCTGCTGTCCCCCGCCCAGCGCGCCGCCCGGGCCGCGGCCCGGCTTCCCGGCGCTCCGCACACCATGCTGCTGTCCGACCCGCCGGAGCACACCCGCCTGCGCCGCGCCGCACAGCAGGCGTTCACGTCCAGGTCGGTCACCGCGTTGCGCCCCACCGTGGTTCGGCACGCCGAACGACTGCTCGGCGAGGCCGAGCGGGCAGCCGCAGCCGGTGACGGCACCGTGGACTTGCTGCACGCCTACGCCTATCCGCTGTCGCTCACCGTGCTCGGCGAAATTCTCGGATTCCCCGAGGCATGGCATCCCGGCCTGCACGTTCTCGCGGTGCGGGCGGCGACGGCCTCCACCCCGCTGTCGGCGCCCGATCCCGAATTGCGCGCCCAACTCGAGGGCTACGCCCGCGATCTCGTCCTGCTCAAACGCGACGACCCCGGCGACGATCTGGTCAGCAGGCTGGTGCATCCCGCGTCCGGGGACAAGCTGTCGAACGGTGAACTGATGGCCATGATCGGCCTGCTCATGGCCGCCGGTTTCGAGACCTCGGCGAGCCTGATCGCCAGCGCGACACTGACTTTGATCTCCCATCCCGAGCAGTGGGCCGCGCTCCGCGCCGACCCCGGACTGTCCGCGGCCGCGGTGGAAGAGACCATGCGCTACTGGGGGCCGGTGGAATCGGCGACGGCCCGCTACGCGACGGAGCCGTTCCCACTCGCGGGCCGCCACATCGACACGGGCGACCGGGTGCTGGTGTTTCCCGCCGCCGCCAACCGCGACCCCGCCCACGTCCCCGCTCCCCACAGTTTCGATATCCACCGCGAGCCCCGCCCCCATCTCGGGTTCAGCGGCGGCATCCACAACTGCCTCGGCGCCGCCCTCGCGCGCACGGAGGTCGGGATCGCGCTCACCACGCTGGTCGCCCGGTGGCCGGAGCTGCGCTTGGCCGCCGACCCCGCCGAATTGCGCTGGCGCCCCGGCATGGGACTGCGCGGCCTGCGCCGCCTGCCGGTGCGGCCGTGATCCGCACATCTCATCTATCGCACACAACCGCACTAGGAGTTCGACCATGACACCCCCGACCGACACCCCGTACGACGTCGCCATCCTCGGAGCCGGGATCGCGGGTAGCACCCTGGCGACAATCCTGGCCCGCCACGGCCTCGAGGTGCTGCTCATCGACGCGGGGGTGCATCCGCGATTCGTGGTCGGCGAGTCCACCATTCCGCACGCGACGGCCACGATGCACGTGCTGGCCGATCGCTACGACATCCCGGAGTTCAAGGCGCTGGCCAACTTCGAGGACACCGCCGAGCATGTCGCCAAGACCTGCGGGCAGAAGCAGAACTTCGGCTTCGTCTACCACGAGCAGGGGCGCCCCGCCGACCCGGCCAAGGCCAACCAGATCGTGCTGGCCTCCGGATACCGCCGCGCCGAATCGCATTGGTTCCGGCAGGACATCGACTCGTACGTGTTCCATCTCGCCGTGCGCTACGGCGCCGTGCCCCGGTTGAACACCCGAATCCAGGACATCGACATCGACACGGACCGCGGCGCCGAGCTGCGCACGGCCTCCGGGGAGACGTTCAACGCCCGATACCTGGTGGACGCCACCGGTTTTCGCTCGGTGCTGGCCGAGCGGTTCGGGCTGCGGGAGCTACCCACCCGGGCGCGGACCCACTCGCGTTCGCTGTTCACCCACATGATCGGCGTCGAGCCCTTCGACGATGTCGCGCCCGTTCGATACGACCAGCCGAGCCGGTGGCACAACGGCACCCTGCACCATGTCTTCGACGGGGGCTGGCTGTGGGTGATTCCGTTCGACAACAACGACCGCTCCACGAACCCGCTGTGCAGCGTGGGGCTGACCCTCACCGGGGACGCGGTCTCCGAGGACCGTGACGCGCCGGAGCAGGAGTTCGCCGCTTTCCTCGAGCGGTTCCCGGCCGTCGCGAAGCAATTCCGGTCCGCGACGGCCGTGCGGCCGTGGGTGAGCACCGGGCGGCTGCAGTACTCCGCGTCCGGCACGGTCGGTGACCGCTTCTGCCTGACCGCACAGTCCGCCGGAGCGATCGACGCGCTGTTCTCCCGGGGGCTCGCCAACTCCTTCCAGACCGTGAACGCGCTGGCCTGGCGGATCATCGAGGCGGCCCGCGAGAACGACTGGTCGACAGCGCGGTTCGCCGGTGTCGACGCGCTACAGCAGCGGATGTTCGACGTGCACGACGATCTCGCCTACTCGTCGTACGTCGGATTCCGCGACTACACCCTGTGGGACGCGATCTTCCGGGTGTGGCACACCTACAGCTTCTACTCCGACGCCGCCCTGGAGCACACGCTGTCCAGGTATGTCGCCGGTCAGGACGATCAGGTGTTCCGCGCCCTGGAACGCGGTGACTCCGCGCTGGCCCGGACCGTGCGGGGCCTGCTGACCACCGCGCGGGAGACCTGCGAAGCGGTCGAGCGGGGCGAGCTGACCACCGCGGCCGCCGCGGCAGCGATCATCGACCGGATCAACAGCGAGCGGTTCTTCCCCGACTATCTGCCCCACGGGAACCCGGAACTCAGGTACGTCGATATCAGCCAGGACAAGGCGATGGAGTTCATGCGGTGGTCCCGCACCGAGGCGCCCCGCTGGATCACCGAGTCCTTCGCCTGATCCGGAAGGAACCGCGATGAACCCGCCCACCACGGTCGACGCCGACGACTCCGTGCAGACCGTGCGCCGACACCACGCCGACCCGCTGGCACTGGCGGCCGCCATCGCGGCCTCCGGGCAGCTCACCGACTACGTCGTCTACGAACAGCCGGGACGCTGGTATGTGGCCGGAAATCCGATCGGCGCGGTGACCGTCCGCCGCGACCGTGTGCACAGCACCCTCGGCGGCGAGCGCACCGAAACCTGGAGCGGCACACCGTGGCCGCGGATCCAGGCGGCGCTCGACCGGGCGCCGGTGCCGCGGTGGCGGGCCTACGGCTGGGCGTGCTTCGAGCTGTACCGCCCGGACACCACGGGCCCGGACGATGTCCTCGCGCACTTCATGGTGCCCGGCGTGGAACTGGAGATCACCGAAACCACAGTGCTCACACGCAGTTTCGGCGCGCCGTTCGACGTGGAGCTGCCCGATGTCGCGGCCACCGCGCCCACGCCCACGGCGGTGCCGGTGGACGCGATCGACCCCGACTACCTCCGGCGCGTGCGACATGCCCTGGACCGGATTCACCGCGGCGAGTTCGACAAGGTGATCATGTCCCGCCGGGTGGATCTGCCGTTCGCGATGGACATGCCGGCCACCTACGCGGCGGTCCGCCGGCGGAACACCCCGGCCCGCTCCTTCCTGCTGGACCTCGGCGGCTGGCAGGCCGCCGGGGTCAGTCCGGAGACCGTTCTCGAGGCCGACGGCGCCGGACTGGTCACCACCCAGCCACTGGCCGGTACTCGCGCCCGTACCGGCGACGCCGCCCGCGACGACGTCCTGCGGACCGATCTGCTCACCGATCCGAAGGAGATCTACGAGCACGCCACCTCCGTGCGGCTGGCCTACGCCGAACTCGACAGCGTCGGCAGTGCCACGCGGGTCGGCGAATTCCTCACCGTCAAGGAGCGCGGCAGCGTGCAGCACCTCGCGTCACGCGTGGAGACGCTGCTGCGCGCCGATCGAACCTGCTGGGACGCGCTCGCCGCCGTCTACCCCGCCATCACCGCCTCCGGTATCCCCAAGGCGGCCGCCTGCGCCGCGATCGGCGACCTCGAACCCGGTGCCCGCGGCCTCTACAGCGGTGCCGTCGTGCGGGCCGACAGCACCGGAACCCTCGATGCCGCACTGGTTCTGCGCGCCGTCTACCAACGCGACGGCCGGAGCTGGTTACGAGCCGGAGCGGGCGTGGTCACGGGTTCCACGCCCGAACGCGAACACGAGGAGACCTGCGAGAAACTCGCCTGCATCGCGCCCTACCTGATCCCCGCACCCTCCGAAAGCTGACGCCTCCGCCGCGCTAAGCCGACGCGGCGACGCGCCAATGCCGCGCCTTGGTCTGCGCGGACCACATGGCGCTGTAGCGGCCGTCGAGTGCCAGCAGTTCGTCGTGGGTGCCTCTCTCGGTCACGCCGCCGTCCTCGAGCACCAGGATCTGGTCCGCCGCCACCACGGTGGAGAGCCGGTGCGCGATCACGATCACCGTCTTCTCCGCGACCAGCGCGTCGATGGCGTCCTGGACGTAGACCTCGCTCTCGGTGTCGAGTGCGGCGGTCGGTTCGTCCAGCAGGACGATCGGCGCGTTCTTCAGGATGGCGCGGGCGATCGAAATGCGCTGGCGCTCACCGCCGGACAGCGCCCCGCCGATCTCGCCGACCCGGGTGTCGTAGCCGTGCGGCAGCCGTTCGACGAAGGTGCGGACATTGGCCGCGCGGGCCGCGGCCTCGATCTCGGCCTGGGTCGCCTCGGGCGCGGCGATCGCGATATTCGCGCGGATGGTGTCGTCGAACAGGTACACGTCCTGGAAGACCACCGCGATATGCCGGTAGATCTCCACCGGGTCGACCTGCCGCAGGTCCAGGCCGCCGATGCGGACACTGCCGCCGTCCGGGTCGGCGTAGCGGGTGAGCATCCTGGTCACCGTCGTCTTGCCCGATCCCGACGGGCCCACCAATGCCGTGAGCGAGCGCGCCGGAGCGGTGAACGACACGCCGCGCAGGACCGCGGAGCCCTCGGAATAGCCGAAACGCACGTCGTCGAACTCGATGTCGTAGCGGGTGATTCGGGCCGACGAGTCGCCCACCGGCAGCGCCGGAGTGTCCAGTACCTCGCCGACACGTTCCAGCGCCGCGTCCGTGATCTCGAAGATCGCCGACAGATTGGACATGGTCGACATCGGTTCGGCGAATCGCACCGCCGCGGCCACCACCGCGATCAGCATCGCCGCGGACATCCGTAGATCGAGCACCAGTGCCGCGCCGAGCGCCACCATCCCCACCAGACACAACTGCACGACGCTGGACGCCAGCAGACCCGGCCAGGTCAGCCGCTTCTGCATGGCGGACATGGCCTCGTTCTGCTCTTCGAGGGTCTCGACCAGCCGCTGCGACGAACTGCCGATCTGCCCGGTCGCGCGCAGCACCGGCAGACCCTGGACGTATTCGACCACCCGGTTCGCGGCCGCGGCGTCGGCGGCGTCGAGCCGGCGCGACCCCGCGCCCGAGATCTGCTGGATGCGCCGGACGAACAACACCGCGAACGGAATCGACACGGCCAGAACAACACCCAGGCGCCAGTCGACACAGGCGATGACCACCCCGATGACCGCCGGGACCGTCACCATCTGAATGAACAACAGCGCCATCGAGGACGAGCCCATCGTCGCGTTGGCGACGTTGCCGCCGATCACCGTGGTGAGGTCGCCCGCGGCGCGGCGCTCGAGCTCGGCCTGCGGCATGGTCCGCAGTTTCTCGCCCAGCCGCAGGCGCGCGCCGGCGAGCACATCGGCCCACCGGCCGAACTCGAATCGCAGTTGCCCGTAGTGGAATACGGCCTGAATCACATAGCAGGCCACCAGGACACCGAACCAGGTCCACGCGGCCGTGGTGTTCACTTCCGGCCGGCTCAGCTCGTACAGCAGCGGAATCAGCGTGGCGTAGGCCGCGGCCTGGGTGACCGAACCGAGAAACGCCCACCACAGCGTGCGGCGGAATTCGTCCCGATAATCCCCGGCGGCGAGCAGCATCAGCCGCAGGATTCTTCTCATCGGTTCGTGGCCTCCTTGTTCTTGCCGCTGCCCAGACCCCATCCACGGGCGCGCTGGTGGTGCTCCCAGAGTCGGGCGTAGCGGCCGCCGGACGCGAGTAGTTCGGTGTGCGTGCCGGATTCGGATACCCGGCCGGATTCGAGGACCACGATCTGGTCGGCGTCGACGATCGTGGACAGGCGGTGCGCGACCACGAGCACGGTGCGGCCGCGGGTCAGCGCGGCGATCGCGTCCTGGATGGCCGCCTCGTTCTCCGGATCGGCGAAAGAGGTTGCCTCGTCGAGGATCACGATCGGGGCGTCGGCCAGCAGTGCGCGGGCGATGGTGATGCGCTGGCGCTGTCCGCCGGACAACCGGGCGCCGCGCTCACCCACCGGCGTGGCGTAGCCCTGCGGCAGTTCCGAGACGATGAAATCGTGCGCCTGGGCGGCCCGCGCCGCGGCCTCGACCTCGGCGTCGGTGGCCGACGGGCGGGCGAGGCGGATGTTCTCCGCGATGGTGTCCGACAGCAGGAACGGATCCTGGAAGACCAGCGCGACGTGCCGGAGCAGATCCTCCGACGCAATCCGGCGGACATCGATCCCGCCGACGAGCACTTGGCCCTCGTCCACATCCCAGAACCGCGGAATCAGCCGTGCGACAGTCGATTTGCCCGAGCCCGACGGCCCGACCAGCGCGCACACGGTACCGGTGGGCACCGTCAGATCCACTCCGTCCAGCGCGACCCGGTCGGTGCCCGCGTAACCGAAACGGACGGAACGGAACTCGATCGACCCGTCGGCCGGGGACTGCGGCTGGTCGGGTTCCGGCAAGGGAGCGATGTCGAGGAGTTCGACGATGCGCGCGGCGCCGGCCTTGGACTGGTTGACCAGATTGGACAGATTCATCAGCGGCACCACCGATTCCACCGGCAGCGTCCCGATGAGGATCGCCGCCAGCAGCTGTGCCGGTGACATCGACCCCGCCGAGGTCAGCCAGGCGCCCACCACGAGCACGATCAGAATCGTGGGCAGCGGCGCCACCGTCAGGTTGGCGAAGATCATCGCGCTGCGATTGTTGTTCTGCCAGGCGGTGGTTGCCACGTTGAAGTTCCGGACCCGGTCCACGAAGCGCCGGAACGACACCGTGCCGTCGTCGAAGGTCCGCACCACCGGCATGCCCTGCACGAATTCGACCACCGCCGCGTTGATGGCCTCGTTGGCCTCGTCGTAGCGCCGCCGGGTCTCGGCGTAGTCCCGCAGTGTCAGCTGCATCCCGATGAACACCACGGGCAGGAACAACAGGACCGCCAGCAGCAATCGCCAATCCACGAAACCCAGTGCCAGCAGCGCCGCGACAGGCTGGGCCACCGTGAAACCGGCCAGCGGCACCGCGTCGGCCACCGCCATGTGCAGGCCGCGAACATCGTCCTGCACAACCTTCTTCACCGCACCCGAACCCAGGCGCTGCGCCTCGCCCAGCGGAACCCGGCCCAGATGCGCTGCGAGATCGGTCCGCAAGCGCTGCTCGAGGTCGAACGAGGCGAGGTGTGAGAGCAGGAAAGACCAGGCGCGCAAGGCGAATCGGACCAGGAACCCGACCGTGGCGAGCACCAGTAGAGCCACCACCGTGGAGGTATCGGCGTCGGCGGCGAACAGTTCCCGCAGCGCCAGCGCGATACCCACGAAACCGATCACCCCGGCGACCGCGCCCAGCGCGGCCGTCGCCAGCGCCGCGCCGAGCCGCCCGCGCACCGGCTCGGTCACCCGGAACAGGGCACTACCGGGCTTCGTCGCCCCCTCCTCGACTTCCGGCACTGCCTCGTCCACCTGGAGCGCCGCCCCGGCTCCACCCATAATCCCGGCTCCTGTCCGTCACGTCATCGACAGCGACAATCGTCTCCGAAAACGATTGTCATTGTCGAATGCGCGAACAGTAACACAACCCGGCCTCTCACGGGACCCCTTCGAAAGCGGGTGGCGGACAATCGAACCGCCGACCTCGCGCAGAGCTGCGGGCACCGGGCGCGTGGCGCCGCAACAACTGCGCGTGGCCGGATCCGGTCGCTGGTCAGACCCGGCGCATGGTGGCGTCGTAGGCGGCCTCGGCCATGTCCGGGCGGTCCGGGTCGGGCACCCAGGAGCCGGTGATCGTGGCGCGGTCGGGACTGATGGTGCCGGTGTAGGTCATGCCGAGACCGGCATGGACGAGGGTGTCGCCGTCTCGGCTCCACCGGTAGTCCAGCGGGGCGCCGGATCCCGAATACACGTGCGCGCCGAAACCCGAGCCGCTTTCGTCGGGCCAGATCAGCTCGAGGCTCTGAATCTCCGTGTCGCCGATCCGCATACTGCCGCTGAGGTGCAGGAGGCCGCCGCCCAGAATCGGGGTAGCGGTGAGTTCTCCGCTGATGTCGTCATGATCGGCCTTCTTGGTGCGCCCGGTGAGCTTCCAGGAGCCGACCAGTACATCGAGAGCGTCGATAGTCATGTTCTTCCTCGTTCGAATAGGTCGTCGGGCCTTCGTGGCCCCTCTCATCCTTAGGTCGAACGGGAACATCGGAGATCGACACGCACTGGCGCTCGAGCGCGGTGGAACCGCCTGCATCACGAAGATCTCACGCCGAATTGTGCACTGTGCACCAAACCGCTCGCCGATTGTGGCTCCCGGACCCATTCCCGTGCCTTGTGCCCCTAGTTAACCTCGGATGCGCTGACCACCGAACGTCGACGAGGGGTTGTGTCCGAAGATGACCGTGCCCGCGCTACCGCCATCCGAGGTGGCCGCCCTCGTCCTCGAGATCGGGGCGGGGCTGCGCGCACGCGATGTGGAGATCGCCGAAACGATGACCCGGCGGATAACCCACGAGATCACCCACACCCGAGGCGATCCGCGCCTGGCGGCCCTGCGCGCCGCCAGTATCCACGCCAACGTGGTGACCATGATCGAGATCCTGGCCAACGATATCCCGGTCGGCCACCTGCAACCGCCGATGGCGGCGGTCGAATACGCCCGGCGCGTGGCGCAGCGCGGGATTCCGTCCAATTTCCTGGTGCGCTCGTACCATATGGGCCAGAACGTCATGATGCGCATTTGCTACGGCGAGATCGGGCAGCGAAATCTGCCGCCGGCGCTGGGCTTGGCCGTGGTCGAACGGCTCACCGAGATCGTCTACTCGTACGCCGACTGGATCATCCTGTCCGTCTTGGAAACCTATGAAGCCGAGCGCGCCCGATCGGTGAACGCCCGCGGCACCGTGCACGCCGCCACCGTGCACCCGCTGCTGTCCGCCACACCGCCGGATCCGATCGGGTTCGAGATCGAGACCGGTTACACGCTCGAACGGACCCATCTGGCGGCGATCCTGTGGTGCACCGACGGCGATGAGGCCGACGCGCCGGAGCTGCTGGATTCCGGCGCCCGGGCGCTGGCAGCCGCCCTGAATACCGACGGACCGCCACTCGTGACGGCCATCGATCGGCGCACGGTGTGGGCATGGTTCCCCCACGCGCCCCAGACCGCGGTCGACCCCCGCGAGCTGCGCTCGGCCGCCGACCTGCCGCAGGGCGCGCGACTGGCGATCGGGTTGCCCGGCCGCGGCCTCGAGGGATTCCGTCGCTCGCATCAGCAGGCCGCGGCCGCCTACTTCGTCGCCACCGTGCCGGGCACTCCGGCCGACCATCGGGCGATCGGATTCGCCGATCCCGGCGTGGCCGTGGTCTCGCTGCTGGCCAAGGATCTGGACTCCACGCGCGCATGGGTACGCGAGGTGCTGGGCGCGCTCGCCGACGACACCGATCAGGCCGCGACCCTGCGCGACACCCTGAACACCTTCTACGAGATCGGCGAAAGCCACGTGCACACGGCGCAGCGAATGACCCTGCACCGCAACACCGTCAAATACCGCATCACCAAGGCCCTCGCCGCCATCCGGGCCGACGGAACCGCACCCGAGAAGCTGGATATCGCACTGGCCCTGCGGATCTGCCACTTCCTCGGCACCAACGTCCTCAGACCGCCTTCCTGACCGAAAACCATTTCTCCTTCGAAGAATTCGGTGGGCACCACCTGTCATTTCCCGGCCGCGTGTGCACGGCTCACATACCGGTGCGCGTCCTTTGTTCTCGATGCACAATACCGGGCGGGCGACAAGGAAATCCTCCCATTGCTGGAGAATCGACGAGACGCCGCTAAATTCTGACGGTCGATCCCCGTGCCGGACACAGTGGTCCGCACGTCGACGGATGCTTCCGATCAGATGCATAGGAATTGTGTGGCTATCACCGATATCAAGGAATTCGCTCACCTCACCGAAAACGATGTGGCGGCGTTCGGCGCCGAACTCGACCGCATCCGGCGAGATATCGAGCAGTCGCTCGGGGAACGTGACGCGGACTACATTCGGCGGGCGATCCGCGTCCACCGCGGCCTCGAGGCGACGGCGCGAATGCTGTTGCTGGCCGGACGATATCGGGTGCCGCGCCTGGCGGGGACCGGGCTACTGGCCGCGGCCAAGATCATCGAGATGATGGAACTCGGCCACAACATCAGTCACGGTCAATGGGATTGGATGAACGATCCGGAAATTCATTCCACGACCTGGGAGTGGGATTTCGCCGGCCCCTCGAGGCACTGGCAGCGCGCGCACAACCATGTGCATCACACCTACACGAACGTCTACGGGATGGATGCGGACCTCGGCTTCGTGGTGCTGCGGATGACCCGCGACGAACCGTGGCGCCCGATCCATCTGATACAGCCGGTGGCGAGTGTGGTTGTCGCGGCCGGCTTCGAATGGGCCATCGCCGTGCACGACTGGGCGCTCGAGCGGCGTCATACCGGTGTCTCTCGCCGCGCGTTGCGGTCGCGGCCGAATATCGAGTTCGCGCACAAGATCGGCCGCCAGCTGGGCAAGGATCTACTGCTGTTTCCGATGTTGAGTGGCCGCGGTTTCCGGCACACGCTCGCGGCGAACGCGACGGCGCTGCTGCTGCGGAATCTGTGGTCCTATCTGGTCATCATGTGCGGGCATTTTCCCGATGGCGCAGAGAAATTCACGGTCGCGCAACTGGAGAACGAATCCCGGGGCGAATGGTATCTGCGGCAGGTGCTGGGAAGCGCGAACTTCACCGCCGGACCGGCACTGGCGTTCATGACCGGCAACCTCTGCTACCAGATCGAGCACCACCTGTTTCCGGACCTCCCCAGCAACCGCTATCCGGAAATCGCCGAACGGGTTCGCGCGCTGTGCCACGCCTACGACCTCCCCTACACCACCGGCTCGCTGCCCGCCCAGTTCTGGCAGACCGCCCGCACCGTCTGCACACTCGCACTGCCCGACCGACTGCTCCGCGACACGAGCGATGACGCGAGAGAAACAAGATCCGAGCGGAAATTCCAGCGCCCGCCGCTCCCCCCGGCCGACTCGGCCACCGGTGTGCGACGCGGCCTGCGCACCGCCCTCGCGACCGCCGACGCACACCGACGCCGATGGCGGCTCGCCGGGAAACGCTGAAGCGAAAGACAACAACGGTGCAGCAACAGATTTCGGTTGACGTAACAGCTGAAGAGGCGTCGGACTACCCGTCGTCGGCACGCGGACGGTCCAGCCCAGCTTCGTGGAAGAGGCGGGACACGGTGTCAGGATCGATCCGGCGCTCCGGCTGCTCGTCTTCCTCGACCCGGTTCTCCGAGGCCACGGGGAACATTTCGTCGTAGCCCGGGTCGCCGGGACGGAACTGCTCATAGCCGTCGAAATGCCCGCCGTCGCTGGTCCGACCGCGCACTGGTCGCAATATCGTCACACCGTCGGTGGCGAGAATCGGCAAACCGGGGTCATCTGGTGAATACACGGTCGAAGTACCTCTGCAGTTGGTCGGCGATGTGGTGGTTCCCCAGTGCGAATTTGCGCAGCCGCGTGGGTCCCGCAACCCATCCCGCGAACGCTTCGGCGAACGATTCTATCGGCTGATCGTAGTAGTGATCCCAGCCGCGCTGGCCTCCGACTGCCCGGATGAGTTCATCATGCAGGTTCTGCCACTCCGCTTGCTTGCTGAGACGGGCGCCACCGGTCCCGTACGCGTAGTCGGTCGCGTGCCCGAACTCGTGCCAGATGAGAATTCCGGAGCCGATGTTCTGGGCGGCGCGGGAATCGACGTAGATTCGTCGTGAGCCAGGGGTGTACAGACCTGCCACGTTCTCCCACCTGACGCGGTCATTGGGACCGTCAGGACTGTCGCGCACGAGAGCATCGAGGCCTGGCATCTGGGCCACGGGCCTTCGACCGATGACGATTCCGCCATCGGGCATCGCGTTCAAGTAGTCGCTGACCCGATCGAATACGTCGTGTCGAATCCGGCCGAGATGATCCCGCAGCACCGCGATGCTTTCCGGTGTCGAGTCCAGGATGTCGATGAAGGGGCCGCCCTCGGGCGGCGGGAAAGCGACCGTGAACTCGTACACGTCGCCCAACCGCACTCGATCACCCGGATGCAGCGTGACCTTCGTTCCGGGATTGATCTCTCTATCGTTGACGAATGTGTGGTTCGTCGATCCTTCGTCGCGAATCCACACTCGGCCGGACGGATGGACGCCGATGCTGGCGTGGCGGGCGGATATCCGGTTGCGGTGGGGTATGCCGTCCGGCAACACCGAACCTTCCCGCCCGAGCAGCACAGGGTCACCGGCGCGCACCAGATCCAGCGACAAATTGCCTTGCGGGCTGTTGAGTTTCACCTCCAACAGCCGTGGCGTGGCATTGTGATAGCCGTCGGAGAACACGGCGGCGCCGACCCATTCACCAAGGCGGATCCGGTCTCCCGGACGCAGCAGAGCCGGTGGCCCGTTCCGATCCACCCGCACGTTCTCGACCCAGGTTCCGGTCCTGGAATGTTCGTCACGCAGCCACACGTTCCCGGCCTCGTCCCGGTAGATGACGGCGTGACGCCGCGACACCGTGAGGTGATCAGCCAGGTTACCGGCCATCGGTGACTCCGGATTGCGACCGATCAGCACCGCCTCACCGCGCCGCAGAGTAAGCGGCGGCACGCCGTCGTCATCGGAAAGGCGCAATATCAACGGTGCTTCCTCGCCGACCTGGAGCCGCACGGCCACGTTGTCGAAGTTCACTGTGTCGTCGGCATTCAGATATCGCTTCTCACCCGGCGCGACCGCCTCGTCGTTGACCCTGATGTGGCTGAAGCTGTTCGGGTCGCGTACCCATATCCGGCCGTCGAGATCACGTCCGACGACGACCTGATGCCCGGTCAGGTCGCCGGATAGGACAATCGCGTGATTGTTCAATGCGCTGACGTCGATCAAGACTTCTCGACCGGGCTCCAGCCGAATCGGCGGCCGTCGCTCGTACGGCGCATAGAGCAGTTCGGCGGGCGGCAACCGCGTGTACTCGTCACCCGCGACGCGAGCGATCCCCACGAACTCGGGACCGAGCCCGACGTTGTCGCCGGCAGCGAGGGTCACACGCTGATTCGCTGCGATCCGGTCTCCGTTGACCCACACTCCGTCCGATCCCCGATGGTCGCGGATCCACAGTCGGCCGTCGTAGTCCAGGCCGAGCGTCGCGTGTTGCGAGGAGACTCCGGAGACACCGCGCAACTGGTCGGCGAAAGGGGAATTCCGGCCGGTGCCGATCACGACCGATTCCCCGGGCCGAAGCCGCACGGCCATCGCGGCCGGCCCACCGCCGAGCTGCACATGCACCGGCCCGGCCTCGATGACCGCATTCGGCGGGAGGAATTGCGCCTCTCCGAGATATCGTCCGAATTCGACGCGGTCGCCCGGTTCCAGTGTGCGCCGCTGTCCATCGGCGAGGCGGTCCTTGTTCACCCGAATGCCGTTTTCGGAGCTGTCGTCCCGGATCCAGACTCGGCCGTCCTCATCCATGCCGATGACTCCGTGACGGGTCGACATGCTGTGCCTCTGTGGTGCGTCCGGATGCACCATGCCGCGACCGATCGCGATCTCCCGCCCACGGTGCAGCGTCAGCACAGGTCCGTCGTTGCCGAACAGCCGCACCTGGGCCATTTGGCGCTGAAAGGTAACTCCGACATGGACATCGCGGCCGAGCAGAAGCTCCTGACCGTCGTGGATGCGCACCCAGCTGCCGCCCACCAACTGCTTCCCGTCGACGAACGTGCCGTTCAGGGAGTTGTCGTCGCGGATGAATACGTGCCCGTGCTCGTTCACTTCGACAGTCGCGTGGCGGCGCGACACTCCATCGGTCGCCACGTCCGCCAACAGCGCGCCTGAGCCCCTTCCGAGGATGTATTCCTGGCCCGGAACAAGGCGAACCGGTACCCCGGCACCATCGCGGCCCGTCAACACGACATCGACGTAGCCTCCGTCGGGGTGGCGGAAGATTGCGGTCTGCCCCGGGTCGGGGGCCGGCAGAGCGTCGGAGCCGTCGTCGGATGAACGGTTGTTGTGCGGCTCGACGCGCGGCGGCATCCGGAACGGCCGCTCCGGCGTCGCGGAAACGTCCACGTTCCGAGGAGGCGCCGGAGCCTGCGGAAGCCCGTGGCGGACGCTCGCGTCGAGACGGCCGGGATTGTCATTGCGTGGCGGCGAGATAACCGCGTGTGGTTCCACGGCGTGCAGATGCTGAAGCATGAGGTCGTGCCAGCCGCGTCGTCCGGCTGCGGAGAATACCGGACTCAACCGTTCGACACGCTGCCGAATCTCCTGTACTTCGGTCCGTGTCAGGGCGTGATCCTTCCACACGACTTTGTTGTCGGCGCCATAGCCCTGGAAATGCTCGGCGAAGGGACTGATCACATATCTCGTGTCGGGAACGTCCTCGAATGCGCGGCTGTTGTCTATCCCCCAGACGTTGCCCTCCGGGTCGATCATCCAGTTGTCGCCGTTGCGGTCGGGTATGCGCAATACCGCGTCGAAAAGGCCCAGTCGCCGCCCGCCAGGGCTGTCGAAGACCGCTTCCGGATACATGCCTCGGGCATATGTTTCCGCCGCGACCTTGCCTGGCACTACTTCCATATAGACTTGATTTCCGCTGACGTGCACCGTCGGCACGCGAGCGCCCACCGCACCGGCGACGAGCGAGCTGAGAAACTCCGCATGTGCGTGCGACGGGTCGGAGACAATCTTGCGAATCAGCTCCGTACCGTCCTGAAAAGTCAACCGCTCCACGACCTTCGCCGACTTTCCGGCCGTGCTGAATCGCTCGATCTCCTCTACTCGTGGCTGTTCGCCGGAAGTCACCAACTCATCGACGCGTGCGGCGAATGCACGGTGACGAGCCACGACCTCGGACAGGACATCATCCGTGCCCGTGGCGTCGCGGCCCCCGCGAGATGCCTGTACACCGGCTCGATGCACCCGCAACGCGTTGCCGGCGGCCCCGACGAAACCACTACCGAAACCGGTGATCGCGGAGGCGCGAACCATTTTGAACAAGTCGCCGAGGCTGTGAATGTCGCCGGAATGGATGAGCACCGAAGGCAGCGCTCCGAAGACACCGCCCGCCAGGCCGCCCGCGCCGCCGATCACCATGGTGCCGCCGATGTGCGCGGAAAATCGGCCGGAACGGGTGACCGCTCTACCGGTGGTCCTGTTCAGCACGCGCGGAGCCAATCTGCGCCCCACTTCCGCGCCCGCGACGCCACCGACCAGGCCGCCGGCGAGCATCTCCGAAAAGGCTGCCAGGTCGAACTCGTCGCGGACACCGCTGGCCAAGTCCCACAGCTGCGCGCCGCCGCTGATCGCCGCGCTGGTTCCGAGGCCTATTTTGGCCGCATGAACAGCACCGTGCAGCGCGGCCCGCTGCCCGGCGCCGGCGATCGCGCGCTCGCCCACTGCCGTGGCGAGCCTCGCGGTCGCCGCACGCATCGCTTGCTCCGCCTCTATCCGGTCGAGCACCGCCTTGGCGCCACCGCCTTGGAAGAAGAGCAGCGCGTCATAGGCCAACTGTGCGGCCAGTGCGACTCCCACCGCGATCAGCAAATGCTGGGTTTGCACAGTGGAATCAGCGACGTCGTGGCATTGCTCGCCCAAGCTTCGGCACACCGCTGCCTGATCCCGCATGGACTTCGCGATCACTCGATGACGCTCGGCCAGTCCCACCGCCGTGGCGCCTTCGACGCTTCGCTCGGCGCGCTTTGCCGCGGCCTCGTACCGATCCGCCGAGTCATCCAAGCCACCACCGGTCTGCTCGTACGCATCGCCGTTACGACGCATCCCGTCGGCGTCCGTCCGTGGCCAGTGACCGATAACCAGTTCGCGCACAGCTGCCGGCAACTCGGCCAGCAAACTGCTCGATTCCATCGCGGCTGCCTCCTCGGCGCCCTTCATGCTTGCTGCGCGTCCAGCCAACACGAATTCATGAATATTTGCTTCGCCGGAAAAGGTCCCGATCCTTGCGTATTTCGACATTGATCAGAACGGTCGAGCACCGAACAATTCGGCGCATGGACAAGAAGCTGTCCGTGGACCCCGATCGGTTGCTCGACGATGCGCCGAGGTTCGACTCGATCGGTTCGGACTTGGCGGCTGTGGTCCGAAAACTACGTGCCGCCCTGTCCGAGGAAGGCGAGCCGTGGGGCAATGACGATGCCGGCCGGGCGTTCGCCGAGGCCTACGTGCCGGAATACAAACGAACGATGGACGAGTTGAACCTTCTGGTCGAGGCGGTGCGGCAGGCCGGAACCGACCTTCGCCACCTTGCGGAGAACTTCGACAATCAGGACCGGGCCATCGGCCGGCGCATCCGCGCCGCCGGGGACCCGACCCGGAGCGACTCGCCGTCACTGTCAGCGAGTGACCATGGGGCTCTCGCCCACCGATTCGGCCCGAGTGCCACGGTGCCTGTTGTCGCGCATCAACCCGCCGGGACGTTCGTACCTCCGACGGCCACCGCCCCAGTTCCACCGACCGAGCAAGCCTCGACCAGGACAACCTCGGCTGATCGGAGTCCCGGTTCGGCGAGCACACCCGCCCGCGAATCGAGCACGCCCCAGGATGGGTATCCCTCGGATCAGCGGCCTCTCGGGACCGATGAGAACCTGCCCGGTCGCGGCATCGAGCAGCCGAGCCTGCCGGGCCCCAGCGCTGCCTCGGCCGCTCGGGCGGATGTCGTCCTCCCGCGCGCCCCGCAGGGCGTCCTGTCTTCGCCCTGGACGAAAGCCGATGTAGCCGAGAGAAGGTCCGAGCCCGCCGACGTGGCGAAACGAGCCACCACCACAGCGGCGAGCACGCCATGGTCCACCGCCACCGATCGTGCCGCGAGGGTTTCCGTTCCGGACGCCGACGCGCCCGGTTCGCCGCCGCGCATACCCGGCCGTCCTGTTGCTCGAACCGACCAGAAGACCGAGCGGCCGACCCGAACCCCGGGCGGCTCCGGTGGGTCGGTCGCGAACCGACTCGCCCGGGACCTCGCCGAGCGACACGGCGTGCGCGCCTTCGGTTTCGACACCCCGGACGTCGCGCTCGAAGTGTTGATCGAGATCATCGCGGCAGTGGACGACGTACTTCCGCGCTACCCGCAGATTCCATTGCGTGCCATAGGAATCGAGGAGTTGGGGGGCGACGAAGTTGCTGTGCTGGTGTGGGATTCGGTCACGCCGCCTCGGAGCTCGCCGGACTCTCCGGAACAGTCGCGGCCAACTCCGTATATCGCGTTCGCGATACGCGCCGCCACCGATCCGAAGCAGTTGGAGCACACAATCACCGCGGCGGAGCACGCGGGGTTGATTGCACCTGGATGTGCGCAGCGGCCCGTGTACTCGTCGATCGTCAGGGAACTCGGCCGAACTCTCGACGCGGTAGGTCACTTCCGTGCTCGTGCCGCCGCGCATCGAGCGCTGCTTACTGCGTATCTGCCGGGAACGAGTCACGCGGACAAAAGCTCCTTGCAGCGCACAGTGTCCGGCTTCCGGGCGTGGCGGTCGCACTTGAGCGACCGTAGCTTCGACCGCGGCCGATTCCGGCCCGCTGCCGCGTTGGCCGAAGCATTCACCGACGTGCAATTGAACGACGCACGCGCCACCCCACCCGCACAAGTGTTACACCAGCTGCTCGTGACAACCGCCAACTCGGCCACCGCATCACCGATTGCTACCGAGAATCAATGAACAAATCCGACATCGATCGGCCGCACCCTGCGACGTTGCAGATTCACTCGGTATCCTCGACTCGGCCGGTTCGAGCACAACGCGTCGTTGCGGCGACATCGGTAGCAACCCTGCCCATCTCGAACTCACGCCTGTTCATGTGTTCTATCGTGCCCACCAAGAACCCATGTGCCGCATATCCATACATGACGTAGAATTCGTTGAGCCACTCCTCCAAACGACGAACCCTTTCCTGGAGGGGCTGAATCCCGCTATGGTCACTCGCACCCTGCTCGCGCACAACCTGGCCATCGGCACTGAATTCTTCGGTCATCGATGTTCCTGCCGAGTCGTGGTAAGTCACCTGGACGACAGCGGCCTACCCGGAGACTCGTCAGTCGCTTCCTTTCACCAGCAACGATGCAGGTTTTCACTGTCGAGGATCAATGAGCAGGTTGGCTATTGATCAACTCTGAATGTCATTCCAACTCTGAATGTCATTGACAGACAACTCATCATTGCTGCACATTTCCCCAGTGATCGAGGAGGACAGCGATGACCGCCGCCGTACGCGGCCCTCGGTCGAACAGCGAATCGTCAGGAGAGATATGCCCGCCACACGCATCGCCGTCGTCACCGGCGCCTCGTCGGGAATAGGGCGGGCCACCGCCGCGGCCCTGGCCGACCACGGGTTCCGGGTGATCGGGACCAGCCGCAATCCGGACACGATCCCGGACGGAGACCGCGTGCCGGGCATCGACTACCGGGCACTGGACCTGACCGACGACGACTCCGTCCAACGGTTCGTCTCGACGCTGGACACCGTCGACGTCCTGGTCAACAATGCCGGCGAGAGCCAAGCCGGACCGCTGGCCGAACTGCCCGGCGACGCGGTGAACCGGCTGTTCCAGCTCAACGTGCTGGGCCCGATCGCACTGACCCGAGCGGTGCTGCCCGGCATGCGCGAGCGCGGCGCCGGGCGAGTGGTGATGGTCGGCTCGATGCTGGCCAGCTTCCCGCTGCCCTACCGCTCCTCCTACGTCGCTACCAAAGCCGCACTGCGCGGATTCGCCACCGCGGCCCGGTTCGAGGAATCGCCCTACGGTGTCTGGCTCACCACTGTCGAACCGGGACAGGTCGATTCCGGACTCCGCGAACGACGCACGAAATACCTCGCCGACGGCTCGCCACACACCGCGGAATTCGAGCGCTTCATGACCGCGCTCGACCGCAAGCAAGCCGCGGGCATCGCGCCGGACCGGGTCGCACGCACAATCCTCACCGCCGTCTCGGCGCCACGCCCCCGCCCGCTCTATGCCGTCGGCAGCAACGCACCCGCCGTCTTCGCGCTCCACCGCCTACTCCCCCGCGGCCTGATGGAACGCGTCACCGCCCGCTCCTACGGACTCCACCGCTGACGCATCGGCGGCACAGCCGTCACTGCACCGAGAGCCTGGGCATCTGGCCTGGGCCGTAGCCGCCCGGCCTCGCACGTCTCTCGAGTGACTCAGGCTCCGACGCGCTCGTCGAGGAAGCTCAGCAATCTGGTCTTCAGCCATTCCGGTTGTTCTTCGGGGGCGAAATGGCCGCAGTCCGGGATGGTTTCGAGGCGCATGGCGTCGGCGTAGTCCGGGTAGCTGGACGGGATTCCGCGCGAGAGCGGGTCCTGGGCGCCGTTGAGATGCAGCGTCGGCACTCGCAGCCGGAGTAGACGGTAGTGCCGCAGGAAATGCGGCACTTCGTGCAGGACTACATTGCGGTTGAATGCCACGGTGGCGGCGTAGGCCGCGGGAGTGCGCATACGCTGCTGGTAGATCTCGACCTCCGCGGCGCTGAAGTTGCCCTGATACCGCCACGCATCCAGGCTTCGTCGGCTGATCCAGTCCTGGAGATTGCGCGAACGGCCTTGCGCGGCAAGCAGATACACATGCCAGGGACTCCACACCGCCGACGGCCGGATACCGTCGGCGGTCCACGGGTGCACGCCGGCCATGGCCACGAATCGCTCGATTCGGTCGGGCCAGTTGAGGCAGGCCCGGTATCCGGTCACCAATCCCCAGTCCCGTCCGACGATCCGGGCACGTGGCAGTTGCAGCCGGTCCATCAGTTCGATCAGATCTCGCGCCAGCCGCTCGAAGGTGTAGCCCCGGCCATTGCCCTCCGACCAGCCCAGTCCGCGGATATCGGGGCAGATGACGCGGTACCGGCTGGCCAGCGGCCCGAGCAGGTGGCGCCATTCCCACCAGTGCTGGGGCCATCCGTGCAGCAAGATCAGCGGCTCCCCCTCGCCCGCCTCGGCGTAATGGATGCGCAGGCCGTCGATCCGCACGAAACGGTGTCGCACCTGCGGCTCGATTGTTGCCGAGAGCTGGTGCAGCACAGCATCTTCCACATCCGTGGTGGCCATCGCACCCTCCGATCAGTCGTCCCTCTCGGCGCCACGTTACTATATAATTTGATAGCAGTCACTATAGTTTTTAGAATGGAAGGAAGCGGATGGCGAAGCGCTCCTACAACCAGTACTGCGGCCTGTCGCGCAGCCTCGATCTCGTCGGTGAGCGCTGGACGCTGCTGATCGTGCGCGAGTTGATGAGCGGGCCGAAGCGCTATTCCGATCTGGCGACCGCCCTCGCGGGTATCGGCACCAACTTGCTCGCCGCCCGCGTCCAGCAGCTCGAACGCGAGGGGCTGATCGTGCGCGAGCAACTCCCGCCGCCCGCCGCCTCCCAGGTCTATGAGCTGTCCGCCGCGGGCCGCGAACTCGCGCAAGCCCTTGTCCCACTGGCGATGTGGGGGCTGCGGCATCGGTTCGACGAGCCGCGCCAGGCGACCGAGCATTACCGCGCGGAGTGGACGCTGGTATTCGTGGCGGCCCTGATCGATCCGGCGGCCGTCGCGGGCGTGCGCTCGGTCGTGCAATTCCGGCTCGAGGATTCCGCCGCGGCATTGATCATCGACAACGGCCGCGTCCGGGTGGCGGCGGGCGAGATGGACAGCCCCGATCTGCTGGTCATCACCGATCTGCCGACGCTCGCCGAATTCGCCTGGCGCACACCCCGTCCCGACGAACTCGCCACGCGACTACGTATCGAGGGCGACACCGCCACCGCGCAACTGCTCATCGAGTTGCTGTGCGACCGCGCGCAACCCCCGGCTTCGGCCGGTGAATTCCGGTAGCCCGCTGTCGGTCGGGCGACCCTTCCCCCCGCACTACTCTGTGTTACAGTCTAGTAGTAGTCGGTAACACAGAGTAGTACGGCGGAAGGGGTTGCTACGGACAACTTGACGGAAATGCTGAAAGGGACGCTCGAGGGGTGCGTTCTCGAGATCATCGGGGCCGAGGAGACGTATGGGTACGCGATTACGCGACGGCTCAACGAACTCGGGTTCTCCGATGTCATCGAGGGCACGGTATACACCATTCTGGTGCGGCTGGAGAAGAACAAGCTGGTCGATGTTTCCAAACGGCCGTCCGAGGTCGGCCCGCCTCGCAAGTTCTACACACTCAACAATGCGGGACGCGAAGAACTCGCGAGATTCTGGGCGAAATGGGAATACGTCTCGTCGCGTATCAACGATCTCAAGGGAAGCAAGAAATGAACTTCTGGGAGACAATCACCGGCAGCGATCTCACCCGGGAATACAAGGCCTTCGAGGCGCGCGCCGAAGCCCTCCCGGCCGAGTATCGAGCGGCGTGGGGCGAGATCAAGGCCCACCTCTTCCCGTACACGGACTTCACGGGCCGCAACCTGATGCCGATCCTCGACAGCACGCTGGGGCTGCTCGAGCACACCGCGTCGGATGGCCAGAGCGTCCAGGAGGCGCTGGGCGAGGACATCAAAGGCTTCTGCGCGGCGATCGCCGGCGAGGAAGGAGCCAAGAATTATCGCGACAAATGGCGTGAGCAGTTGAACAGGAACGTCGCACGGAAACTGAGCCGGCTAGGAGCATAGCAGTGGGTATTCGCGACATCGTCGAAGGCAAGCGGGAATGGCAAGCGCACATGGCGCGGGTCAAGTCGCTCCCATCCGATTATCAGATCGTCTATCAGGAGATGCAGAAGTACTTTTTCAAGGTCGGCCCGGTCGAGCTGGCCGACGGCAGCCTGCTGTCGGGCGTTGTCGATTTCTTCGAGGAAGGGGTCGCGGACGGTAAAGGCGTCATGGAACTCATCGGCGATGACGTCGCGGCCCTCTGTGACGACCTGATCAAAGACTCGCCGACCTATGCCGACATCTACCAGGCGGCCGCCAGGGAAGCGACCCCGGGAACGAAGTGATCCACCTCGGCGGTGTCACCGGGCGTAAGAAATCCGTGTGGGGATCGCGTTTTTCGGCGTCTCGGGCGTCAAAGGCGCGTATGGAACCCGGAACCGGCGCCGGTGACGTACCTACGATGCCCGAATGGTGAGTCGTCATATTCTGCCGGTGACGTTCGATCTCGGTGTGCGCGCGAAGGCCATTGTGCCGCACCGGGTTCGGGGCCATCTGGTGGCGGCCGTAGCGAACCTCGTCACGTTCGGGCTGCTGTTTCGCCCCTGGCTCACAGTCGACGGTGTGGATGGCAAGGCGCGTGCCGATGCGTTCGGCCGGGTCGAGGCGACCACGAGTTATCTGGGAGCATGGTCGAAACCGTCACCGTTCACCGCGAGCATCAGCGGTATGTGGGCTGTGCTCGTCACCGCGGCCATCGTGGTGATGGTGACCGCGGTAGCACTCAACCTCCGGCTCCGCTCCGCGGCACTGTCGCGGGTCGCAACCGTATCGGGGTTCGCGGTGGCAATTCTCGTGCTGGCGGTGATGGCGCACCTCGACAGTCGCGCGGCGCAATTGTATGAAATGACTTCTCGGAGCTGGGATATGGGCGGCCAGATCGGCTCGTGGATACAGTGGGCAGTCAACGACGGCGACTTGGTACTCCCGGGTGCGCGCTTCTCCGCACCGTACTCCACCACCAGCTTCACGCCCGCCGCGCTGACCGCCACCGCCACCTCGCTCGGAGCGGCAGTCGTATCCGGCGCCCAGTGGGGGAGCTCGCGGCGGCCGAAGCGCTGAATGCCGCATGGCATCGAGTTGCGCGGGTACGTCCTCACGAGGGTACGTCTTCGATATTCAGGCAACGCGGTGCGGTCCCGGCTCAGCGCGATGCAGGGGCCGCCTCGAGTACGCGAAGGGCGGGATAGCGATGCTCGACCAAGGACAAATCACCGGGTTTATTGCGGGTCGGATCCCATCTGGCGGTACCGAGCCGCCTGATCGCATACGGCGACGAGGGCATCGACGAAACCGGAATCCTGGAGGCCACCGCCGAATTACCGGTCACCGAGGCCACCGGTCGCGCGGGCGATATCTATTTGTGCCACCCGTTCTTGATTCATGCCGCCCAGGCACATCGAGGCACCACGCCCCGGCGTCATGGCGACGCCCACACTGGAACCGGCCGTGCCGCTGGAACTCGACCGCACCGACGGCGCCTACTCACCGATCGAGAAGGCCATCAGGCTGGGACTCGGGATGGAGAGTTACGACGCTTACCGTCCTCGATAGTCCGCGCCCGGCGCCGTCGGATCGGCACAGTTCGGGAACTGACCGTCGATTCCCGAATTCACCTGACACATCGGATATTCCGATCACTCGCGCCCTGTCGGCGGCGGGTGCGGTGCGCGAGGATGAAAACTCGCGGCCGACCACGATCCAGGAGCGTCCCCATGCCCCCGTCCCCTACCGCATTCGGAACCTTCACCGGGACGGTGCTGCTGGGCTCGGACATTCCGGCGGCCTATCGCGCCGACCGGTCCGGCTACCTCCCGTCCGGGGCGCCGGAGGCGCTGGTGCTGGCGGCCGATGTGGACGATGTCCGGCACGCGGTGACGTTCGCGGCGAACGCGGGCTTGTCCGTGGTCGTGCGGGGAGCCGGGAGCGGGCTCGCCGGGGGCGCGGCGGCGGGCGCCGGATCACTTCCGCCACCTCGACGCCGAGGGCTGAGGGAGCCCCGGCCTCGGGCACGGTCGAGCGCCGCACGCCGTCCCGGTCACGGAGCGGGAAAGAGTAGAAGACCCCAGGGCAAGGCTACCGGCGCCAGCACCGAAAGCCGTTCCGGCGCAGGGCGCCTCGAGCGTCGGTCCGAGGACATGCACGGAGGGATTTGCACCTCACGCGGCGTGAGGGTGCATGGTGGTGCAATGGCCGGCTCGGAGGGTTGGAAGGTGGGTCCGCTTGCGGAGGCGAGCGGAGTGACGGTGCGGACTCTGCACCACTGGGACGAGATCGGCCTGCTCACACCTTCTCGGCGTACGGTGAGCGGTCACCGTGAGTACACCGAGGCGGACCTCGTTCGGCTGTATCAAGTGCTGGCGCTGCGCAGCTTGGGACTGAGTTTGCAGACGATCGCCACCTGTCTGGATGTCGGGGTCGACCCGGAGCGAGTCGTGCGAGACCATTTGCGTGGTGTCGAAGCATCTCTCGCCGCGCTCGACGCCGTGCGGCAGCGGCTGGTTCGGCTCGGAGACGAACTGACGACCACGGGTGGTCCGGCTCCCACGACATTGCTGGACGCGCTGCGAGCGATCGGTGGCGCAGGTCCGGATGGCGAGCACGTATTGCGGCGGCATCTGGACGCTGAGCAGGTTCGCCAACTCGGCGCCCGGGCAGCGGCCATGGGGCCGGCCGGACACTACCTGCTCGAGATCGAATGGCCGGAGCTGTACCGCCGGGCCGACCGGTTGCGCCGCACCGGAGTCGGCCCCGGGGACGAGCGGGTTCAGCGGCTGGTGCGGCGGATGGACGAGTTGAGCGCGATTTTTTCCGGCGGCCGTGCCGATATCTCGGCCGGCGTGCGCGATGCCTGGCGAGAAGATCCGGCCGCCTTGTCCGGCGATCCCGCCGCGGCGTCCGATCGGTGGCCGGAACTGGCCGAGTTCCTCGACCACGCACGCGACAGTCCCACCTGACTCTTCCTGACCCACCGATCGGCACTGAAAGGCAAGCATCATGAATCACCGAACTCGGCGCCGAATCGCCGTCGCCGCGGCACTGCCGACAGCGCTGGCCGTCGCCCTCTACGGAATCCTCGCCGCAATCGGGATAGCGCCGGGTCGGCTGCTGCCGTCATTGGCGGTTGCGACCCTGGTGCTGGGAGCGTTCACGTATATCCGTCTCCGCAAGGCAACCGCGGAGACGGATTAGCCCGCCCGGCAGGTCATATCGTGTTCTGGCATAGTGCCATTCACCAGGTAGCCGGTGACCACGCCAGACGCGCAGGGGTTGGTGCCGAGAACATAGACCCCGTGCCCGCTCCCGTCGACGGTGACCAACCGGGACCGCTGACCGAACTTCTCGTCGAGCAGTTCGCCGCCGCGTAGCGGTGTGACCGGGTCGCGCTGGTTCTGCACGATCAGCACGTCGGCCGGGCCGGTGTTATCGATCCGCACGGGCGGCTCGGACGGCCCGAGTTTCCAGTAGGCGCAGGGCATGACGTTCGCGGCGGCCGCGCCGTAGAGCGGGTACCGCTCCCGGTCCTCGGCGACGGCACGGCGATAGGTCTGGAGGTCCTCGGGCCATTCGACATCGTTGCAGGTCACCGCCAGAAAGACCGACCAGCCGTTATCGTTCGGCGAAGGCGCGCCGGTACCCTGCGGGCGGCCGCCCGCGGGCCCGGGATGTCCGGTTTCGAGCAGCGATTTCCAGCTCTCGGCCGTCGACGCGTACAACGCCGGGCGATAGAGCGTGAAGAAGGCGCCGAACCGGAAGAGGCTGCCGTCCAACCCGTCCACCGGGTTCGCGTCGAGTCGCTCGGCGAGGGCGAGGTACGTCCGGCGCACCTCGTCCGGTGTGCGGCCGAGACCGTAGGTGTCGTGGCGGGCGGCGGTCCATTCGGCGAAGTCGGGGAATGTCTCTTCCATTCCGAGGCCGTACAGGCGCATCCCGTCGTGGTCGAGGTAGGTGTCGCCGATATTGCTGTCGAGCACGATGCGGTCGGCCTGCTGCGGGAACATCGACGCGTAGGCGGCGCCCAGCGCGGTGCCGTAGGAGTACCCGAGGTAGCTGACCTTGTCCTCACCCAGCGCAGCCCGGATCCGGTCGAGGTCACGGGCCATATTCGCCGTGGACAGGGACCGCAACCGGCCCTCGTGGTCGTTGGCCGCGCACTGCTCGGCGACCCCCTGGGCGACCGTGGCCCGCTCGGCGACCGCCGCATCGTTCACCGCATAGGGCGGGATATTGCCGAAGTACGCCTGATCATCGGTGAACCCGCAGCTCACCGGCGCAGAATGCCCCACACCGCGGGTATCGATACCGATCAAGTCATAGCTGTCCAGCACATCGGCCGGCAGCCCCTGAGCAGCCAGGAACTTGGGCTGGTCCAATCCCGCACCACCCGGGCCTCCGGGGTTGAGCAACAGCACTCCGCGACGCTTGTCCGGGGTCTTACTCGCCAGCCGGGAGATCATGATCTCGATCCGCGCGCCCTCGGGCTCGCGGTAATCCAAGGGCACCGGCACTGTGGCGCACTGCAATTGGGCCGGCCCGGCCGCAGGATCTTCGACCCCCTCCGGACACGCGCCCCACCGCACCTGTACCGCAGGACCGTCGGCCGGCTCCGCGGCCGTGTTGGGCGCCCAGATAAGAGCTCCGGTAAGACAGAGCACGGCCGGCAGGCTCAGATTCCGGATCCGCTGTCGATTCATACGCTGCTACTCCCCGACGAACTGGCGCCGACCACGAGCACACCGTCCGCTGGGGGCTCGTGGCCGGCTGGTACACGAACGAGTCTGTCGGGCCCGCTTCACCCGCACATCGCTCCGACGGCGGCAATCGTGTTCGACGAAAGTCGAGGCGGCGATTCGACCCGGGTCGAGCACACCTCAGCCGCTGGGCTGCTGCTTCCGGCCGCTCGGTGTCGCGATAATGGCCGGGTGAACACCGACGGCGCCGCACGACTCGGGGCATGGCAGCAGGCCTGGCGGCTGGCGGCGGCCACGACAATCGGCATACCCCTGTGGATCTCCGTCGCCGCGGCGCTGCCGGCGGGCTGCGCGGCCGACACGTGTTCCTGGTTCGTCATCGGTGATCCGCTGATCGCACTCGGCTGCCTGACGGTGTTGTTGTGGCGGCGGCGGTTTCCGTTCACCGTCGCCCTGGTGGTCGCGGTCGCTTCGGCCGCGTCGGCGCTAGCCACCGGTGCCGCACTGCTGGCACTGTGTTCGCTGGCCACTCGCCGCCGTCCCGTCGAGATCGGGGTGGTCGTCGTGGCGTATGTGACCGCGGCGCAGTTCACCGAAGACTTCTACCCGAAAGGCACGCTGCCCGCACCGGTCTGGTTGCAACTCGCGCTGCCGGTATTGAGCGCGGGGATCGCGGTGGCAACCGGTGTGGCCATCGACGCCCGCCGCGCCGAAGTGCGGTCGCTGCGGGACCGCGCCGACAGCGCGGAACGCGAACAGGCCGCCCGGGCGGCACAGGCACGGGCAATGGAACGCAACCGGATCGCCCGCGAGATGCACGATGTGCTCGCGCACCGGATCTCGCTGGTCGCCATGCAAGCCGGTGTCCTGGACCACCGTGACGACCTCTCCGCCGAGGAGCAGCGCACGCTGGTCCGCGGTATCGCCGAGGGCTCCCGCCAAGCGCTGGAAGAACTCCGCGACGTCCTCGGCGTCCTCCGCGCCGACCCCGACCGCACCGAACCACCGCAACCCACCCTGGACCGGATCCCCGAGCTGGTGGCCGACGCCCGGTCGTCGGGCCTGGACGTCACGCTCGCCACCACGGTGACCGCGACCCCACCCGAGACCATAGGACGGACCGGCTATCGGGTAGTTCAGGAAGGGCTGACCAACGCCGCGAAACATGCCCCGGCCGCAAGGGTCCACATCACCGTCGACGGGACGCCCGGCGGCGAGTTGCACGTCAGCGTCCGCAATTCGGCGGCCGCCACCGCCGTTGCCCGGCCACCGGCCTCGGGCTTCGGTCTCCTCGGCCTCGCCGAACGAATCACCCTCGCCGGCGGAACCCTCGACCACCATCGCACATCCGACAACGGGTACGTTCTCACCGCGCAACTCCCTTGGGCGGAGCGCGATTACGAGAAAAGAGCATGAGTGCACAGTGAACAGGAGCCGGTGCGCGTCGTCATCGTCGACGACGACCAGCTGGTGCGGATGGCGCTGCGACTTGTCATCGACGGCGAGCCGGATCTGACCGTCGTCGCGGAGGCCGCCGACGGGGACACCGCGATCACGGTGGTGGAAGAACAGCGCCCGGACGTCGTGCTGATGGATGTGCGGATGCCCGGCCGCGACGGTGTCGACACCACCCGGTATCTCCGCGCCGCACCGGCCGCGCCGGCGGTCCTCATGCTGACCACCTTCGACTCCGACGAGCTGGTACTCGGCGCCCTGCGCGCCGGGGCACTCGGCTTCGTCCTCAAGGACACCCCGCCCGCCCGGATCGCCGACGCCGTGCGCACCGTCGCGGCCGGCAACCCCGTGCTGTCCCCCACGGTCACGGCGCGGGTGATCGCCGCGGCCACCGGACCGGGTTCCGCCGAAGCCCGCAGCGCCTCCCGCCACGCCGCGCGGAAACGGCTGGCCGCCCTGTCCGAACGCGAACTCGACACCGCGCGGGCCATCGCGGACGGACTGGCCAACCCGGAGATCGCCGCGCGGTTACAGGTCACCGTCGCCACCGTCAAGGCGCACACCGGCAATCTGTTCACCAAGCTGGGCGTCGACAATCGGGTACAGATCGCGCTCTTGGTCCGCGACGCAGAACAATGACCCAGGCAGCCGGACAACCCAAGCGGCGGTGGGTGTCGAAATCGCAGTCGGGAAACCGACATTCGCCGGATCATGTACGCAATACCGATGCGTGAGCAGGTACCTGAGCAATCACGATTGCCGGAGGGAGGGGATGTCTGGCCTTCCGGCGTCACGGGAACAGCTCAACCACCACACCCATGCGACCGCGACAGAGACCGAATTCGTCCTCTGGACACCCACATTCGGTCAGCCGTGCACGGTCGGCGTCACGGTGGGTTGGCGCAACCTGGACAGCGGCGAGGCCGGGTCTTTTACAAGTGTGGTGCGAGGCAATGCGACATTCCAGACGGGGTCGCAGGAACTCGATTTGCCGACCGGTCCGGGCAGGATAGTCCTGTCTCTCACGACAGACCGCCCGCACCTTCCCGTCGCTGACATCGAAATCGCCGTTCCTTAGCCGTAACCCGCGCGCGCTACCTTGCCTGAGGGCGTGTCGGACCAGGATGCGCTGTGGCACCGACACATTCGGGCCAACCCACCACACCGAAAGCTCTACGACACCAACTGAACTCGAACCCGGGTGCCGCGTCCCTACTGTTCACTCATGCGGGCACCCACTATTTCGCCGTTGTCGACGAGGTAATAGCCGGTGTAGCCGCGGTGGCTGCCGTCGGTCTGGGTGGCTTCGAGAATCACGTCGACCTGGTTGCCGGTGACAGTGCCGATGGTGATCTTGTCGCGGGCGGTGGTGGCGAATCCGGCGGCGAAGTGCTCGTAACTGGTGTCGAGGTTGTGGCCGCCGAGATTCCATGCGGCCAGGTAGTCGTGGCGGTTCGCTGCGTCGAAGTAGTTCCACACCACCGCGGCGGGACCCGACAGGGCGGGAGTGGTGGACGTGAGTGTGGTGGTCACCGGCTGCGGTCGGATGCTGGAGGGGTAGCGCCAGGTCGTCGTGCTCGCCGGGCGATCGACGTCTGCCGTGGGCTGCGAGTCGGACTTATGTCGCGCGAGGATCGCTCCGGTGACCACGGCCAAGACGAGGAGGACGAGTATTGCCGGTACCAGGGCCGCGATGGGTAGCCGTGCGGTCCGGCGCCGCCGCGGCGTCTGGTCCGGTGGTGCGGTGCGTGGCAGGAGCGAACCACAGTCGGTGCAGTATCGGCGATCGAGGTCGTCGACGGCGTGGCCGCAGTGCCAGCACAGCGGTGAACCGCAGGCGGTGCAGTGGCGCTGCCGTGAGCCGGTGAGTTCGTGTCCGCAGTGCCAGCAGGTCGGCATCGGCGCTCCCCGTCCGCTCGCCGTGCTGTCAGCTGCCGAACACGGTGTCGACCGCTGTGCGCAGGGCGCCGGCGAGTTCGGAGGCGGCGCCGAGTCCGGCGACCGCGTCCCCGATCACGTCGAGAAATGCAGCCAGCAGACGCCGTTCGGGCCGTGGTTTCCCCGCTTCTTCGGCCGCATGCTCGATGGTGGTCACGATCTTCTCGCGGTCCTCGAGGTTCTCCGATGCGCGGACCTGAGCCAGCAATTCGGTGAGCCCGGCGCGTAGTTCATCGAGTGTGGCCGGTGCCGCGGTGTGGGAGACCGTGTTGTGCGCGATTACCGATCCGTCGCGGCCCGCGATCACCGAGCCGGTTGCGGTTACGTCGCCGCCGATGTGGACTCCGTCGTTGGTGTTCATCGAATCCTCCTAGGACTCCGTGGGTTTGCGGCCGCTGTGAGTGGCCGCCATGCTCACGACCGCCGATTGGCCGCCGATAGCCGAGTTCACGAGGTTCACATCACCGCCGATGGAGACGTTCGAATTCACGATCTGTTCGGCCCGACGGCGCAGCTCCGCGGTATCGATGTTGTGTTCGGCGAGGTAGTCGCCGAGGGTGTCGATGACTCGCTTCTCCACCGTCTTCGTGTACATCTGTTCGTCGAGGAGTTGGAAGTGCCGCTGGTATCCCAAGGAAAGCTGCCCTTTGTGGCGGCGCAGGTCGCTGGCGGCTTCCCGGATGCTGATGACAGCCCCGTGGTCGAAGGTGAACGATTGCTCGATCTCGTCGAGCTGGCGGCGCAGCTTGCGCCGGAAACGCCACGGCCCCAACACATAGTGCAGAGAGTTCGGGATGCATCGCAGAGCCAGCCGCGGCAGTGCGCGCAGACTGCCCCACATCAGCCGCAGCACCGGCTTCAGCGCCGGCCGCAGCAGCAGATCGTCGATTTCGTGGTAGATCTCGCGCAGCGGTGGCAGGACACAGTAGTTGACCTCGACGAACAGCGAGGTATCGGAGATCACCAGGCGGATGAACGCCGACCACACGAATTCGCCGTTCCAGCCGATGATTTCGGTCGCCAGATACGGGCGCGCGTGGTCTTCGGGATGCGCCATAAGTGCTGTCATGGTGGCTTCGTCGATCGAATCCACCGGGCAGTCCTCGGGGTCGGGCACGAACCGGTCGTCGTGGTGGGCGTCGGCGCCGTTGACGAACAGCCGGTCGTAGACCCGGATCCCGGGGACATCCAGGTCGGTGATCGACTTGTTCAGTCGCTGGTACAGGTCGGTGACGGTGAACGTGTCCACCGGGTCGTCGGCACGGCCGGGCTTGGTGATGTCGATGGCGAACGACCAGCCGCGCACACTCCAGCCGTGGCCCAGGAACGGGTTGTAGCCCTGATAGATCGTGATGTTGCCGTCGGCATTGCGCGATACGTGCGGCATCTGGCCGCGGGCCAGAGCGCCACGCACAGGCGGGGTGCCGGCGGATCCGAATGCCTTGTGCCGCAAGCTGCTTGCCGTAGCACCCCACCGCGCCAGATAGCCTTCGGCGAACACGATGCCCCAGCCCAATACCGCCAGATACACCACTCCGCCCAAGACCGCGTCGAAGAGCTCGAACACCACGCCCAAACCCAGTGACAGCCCGGGGCCCACGGCCGTATAGACGATGAACCCGATCAGCAGCCCCGCGAGCGCGATGTCGCGCACGGTGTGGCGCCGCCGCGCCGCCACCGCGTGGCGGCACACCGCGTCCAGATCGACCGCCGGTGACTGCGCCACGGCGCGGCGGGGCTCCTCCAACACGTTCTCGACCACGATCCGCGCCAGCGCACTATCGAAATGCATTGCCGCACAAAGGTATCTCGTCGCCTCCACATTCCTTTCAGCCGTCTCGGGCTCCGGCCGCGCCGCAGTGATATCGGAAGGTTTGCGCCCGCAGCCGCCGCAATAGGCGTAACCGTCGGGATTTTCGTAATGGCATCTCGGACAGCGCATCAGCGCACCCCCTCGAAAGTTCGAAAGATCGGCAATTGCTGCGAGTTCCCCTGCACCTCAACAGTTCCCCCAGAGTAGCGGCCGAACAGTCACGGCCGTCCGCCTTACCGCGTGGTAAAGGGCGAAGGTCCCGGCGCCTGGCTCCGGAAGTCCCGGCCCTGCGGCCGGAAATCACCCGGCCGGCACCCCGGCACGTTAGGGGAAGGGGGAATTCAAGCGTGGTTGACCCCACCCCACCAGGGCGGGTGCGGAGGCCGGACTGAACACTTGGGTGGTGGAGGGCACGTCCAGTAGTCGAGGCCCATCCGTTCGGTCAGAACACCTGTGAAATCGGGGTGAGGTTTCCCGGAACCTGTCGCCATGCGTGCGTCGGTGGCGATGTATCGAAGCCCTTCTGCTGCGTTGCCGCACGTCAATTCCGCGCGGTTCATAGGCGCGGTCGTCCGTGGGTGTCACAGATAGGGATGCCGCGCTGGCGGAGTTTCGTCAGAGTTCCGAATTGGTAACTCGCCATTCGCAATCCTGCCAGGCAATCGAAATCGGATCGGGAATCGGAAGCCTGCCATCCCCCCGATCGAGTGCGGGGCGGACGCGAATGTTACGGGGAGAGAACGAATCACAATGATTCGATGCCGATTTCGACTTGACCTTGCAGTGGGTGGAAGGTGCAGGTTGGTGCCATGCACGACGACACCGAGCGGTACACGATCGGACAGCTGGCACGACGTACCGGGTTGTCGGCCCGCACGATCCGGTTCTGGTCCGACGCCGGGATTATTCCGCCGACGGCACGGTCGCCGGGTGGGTATCGGCTCTACGACGTCGACGCGATCGAGCGTCTCGAGTTGGTCCACACGCTTCGTCGTTTGGGGCTGGATCTACCGACCGTACGGAGCGTCCTCGACCGGCAGACCACGCTGGCCGAGGTCGCCGAGACACATGTCCGCGCGTTGGACGCGCAGATCCGGACCTTGCGGCTCAGTCGCGCCGTATTGAGCACCGTCGCCAAACGCGGCAGTACTACCGAGGAGATGACACTGATGCACAAGTTGGCCCGACTGTCGGTGCAGGAACGCCGGCAGATCATCGACGGTTTCGTCGGCAGGGTGTTCGCCGGGGTAGACGACGAGGACGCACTCGTCATCGCCGACTTCATGCGCGAGATGCCATCGACGCTGCCCGATGACCCCACGGTTGACCAGGTCGATGCCTGGGTGGAGTTGGCCGAACTCGTCGCGGACGAGGACTTCGAACGGGTGCTGCGGCGAATGGTGCTCCATGGCGTGTCCGACAACCGGATCGAATTCGGCCTCACTATTCGGCCGTTGGTACTCGAACATGCGGGCCGGGCACTCAAGGCGGGCATCGCGCCGGACTCCGAGGAGGGGCGCGTGATCCTCGATCGGATCGTGCCTGCGAATCTTGCTGAATCGGAATCGCTTTCGCTGCTCGCCTGGCTCGAGACCGTTGCGGAGTCGAGGGTCGAACGGTACTGGCAGTTGCTGAGCCTGATCAGCGATCGCACACCGGAGGAGCCCAGCGTCCCGCCTTTCAGTGAGTAGCGACAGCGCTCGAGGCACAACGGAACGGTAGCTGATCATCGGCACGCCGACATCGAGCACGTTATTCCAGATCGAGTACGTGAGGCCGGCCGGCTCGGTAGCGGGCGAGGTCGGCTCGTTTGAATGCCTCCACTTCCCGCGGCCGGTAACCGTCGAACAGTGCCGCGCGATGCTCGCGCGATCCCGCTTCGTCGAGCAGGGCGTTCACCGCATGGCGAGCGGCTTCACTGGCCGTCTCCATCGATGCGAAATCGATGTTTCTCGGCGCCTGCACGTAGTCCGACGCCAGGAACAGGTTCGGGATCGCGGTCCGGGCCGTCGGCCGGTTGTGCCATGAGCCAACGGTATTGAGGAAGAAGGGCTCGTCGTTGCGAGCCTGCGGGGTGCCCGGGTCGACGATGGAATGTGCGAGGGAGTACGACTCGATCAGGTCGTCGGTGAGGATCGGGGCGCCGCCGCCGTTGAGGTGCGTCTTCATCTGCGCCCACGTTTCCTCGGCGATCTGCTGGGGCGTGCAGTCTTTGGCGGGTTTGCCATACAGCATGCCGGGCGTGTCGGTCCAGTCCGAGATCACCACGGAGAAGGACTCCCGCTCGGCGCCACTCCCCCAGTTCGAGGCAAAATCCTCGCGCCAGAACTGTGATTGGGAGATCGATACCAGCTTCCAGGGCGAGTCGATGTAGGCGATGTGCCCAGCGGTACCGGGGAGTTCCCTATCGAGATAGAACTGTATGCCCGCCGACCAGGTCGTCTGCAACTGCGCCAGTTTCCCGAGCGCGGGGTCCGCGGCCAGCAGGTCCGGCGTGGAAACAATCGGCTGAGCGCGCTCGAGCGGCACGGCGAGAACGAACCAGTCCGCACTGATCGTCTCCGGTCCGCGCGGACCACTGATGCGGGCAGCGGCGATCCGGTTACCCTCAACCGCGAGCCCGGTGATCGCCGCGGGCAACCGGAACTCGACACCTTGGCTTCGCAGGTACCGCTCCCACGGGTCTATCCACGCGTCGTTGGTGGGCGCGTTCATGATTCGGTTCAGCTGACCATCGCTACCGGGATAGTCGAGCTCGGAATAGAACAGCGCCTCGAGGCCCGAGCCGACGGTGCGCGCGCTGCCGACCTCGGCCTTCAGTGCTTCGATGATCTGCGACTGTGCCGCGAAAAGCCGCTGATAGTCAAGCGATTTGGTCTCGGCACGCAGGTAGTCCCACCACGTGAGGAACTCCCATTGTCCGAAGCGGCGTTCGTCGCAACTGGTGAAATACATCAGCATGCGCTCGGCGAGGTATGCCTGCTCGTGCGGCGGGATGTCGATGAGAACCTGCAGCGATCCGAGGACAGCCTGCCGAAACCCGTCGAGGTCGGCAAACGTATTGGAGATCCCGGCGGGCACCCCGAGGCCGAAACGACCACCGTCCCGGGCCAGCATCACGTAATCGACCACCGTGAGGTTGTCGTACACACCACGCGGATTACCCGGAAATGGTATGCGGCGCAAGGTATCCGGCAGGTGTCGATAGAACCCGAAGTAGCCACGGTGGCCGTGCTCACCGGGAAGGTCACGGCGACCGGACTGCCCCGTGCCGGGCACCGCCGTGCTTATCGCCTTACCTCCCAGCGCCTTTCGCTCGTACACCGTGACGGAGAAGCCCCGCTCGGCAAGCTCGTGTGCGACCGTTAGACCAGCCACCCCGCCGCCGAACACAGCGACGGTATTCCGCCCGCCACCCGGCCGGGCAGCCGCGGACGGCGCGCCGAGCATCACATCCAACCCGGCCGCACTCACCGCGCCGCCCGCCGCCTGCAGAAACGAGCGCCGGCCGACCCGGCGTTCACCGACGATCACTCCGGGAGCAGCCGACGGCCATGAGGGTTTCATGGACATGATACTGATGTCTCCTCGCGTTCGCGTGCGATGGCGACCCGTCACGAACCCCCTTGTCCGAACCCGGATGTCATGAGAATGATCATTAACTTATGTCCACATATATACCGCGCCCAGCCACCCACCGCAATCGTGGAAAGAGCGGTGGAGGGGGTCGTCGCGCGGCCGACGACTGCATCCCCTCGGCATGGCCAGACGTCGTCGCCGCGACACAGCGGAGGGTCAGGTCGGTGCGTGTTGGAGACGGTGCCGACGCCGGGTCTTGGCGAGGTAGAGCCGTCGGTCCGCCGCGTCGAGGAGCGCGTCGGCCGCGGTGTGCGCCACCGGCGCGAGGACGGCACCGACACTGAGCGACAAAGCGATCCGGAGTTCGTCGATGACGACCGGAACGGTCAGCGCGGACCGCAGGGTGGCG
The DNA here is from genome assembly GCF_029868745.1 of Nocardia wallacei. Lineage (GTDB taxonomy): Bacteria > Actinomycetota > Actinomycetes > Mycobacteriales > Mycobacteriaceae > Nocardia > Nocardia wallacei_B. Next base: position 40,115 of record NZ_JARWOP010000377.1, read on the forward strand.
GCGATGGCCGCGAGCCGCGACTCGTCGACCGGTGGCGGCAGGAACACCACGAACTCGTCGCCACCGAACCGGGCGAGGGTGCAGCCGTGGTGGCGCAGATGCCGGCGCAGCCGGGCGGCGACCGCACGCAATACCTCGTCGCCGGCACGGTGACCGTAGGTGTCGTTGACCTGTTTGAAGTCGTCGAGATCGGCGAAACACATTCCCGCACAAGCGTTATCGGTCGCCGCACCTGCGGCTGCGTGCAGGAGGTCGAGCAGATGCCGCCGGTTGGGCAAACCGGTGAGCGGGTCGTGCAGGGCCTGCCAGCGCAGTTCGTCCTGCAGCAGGCGGCGTTCGGTGACATCCTCGCCGACAGCCAGCAGATAGTCGTCCTGCCCGTCGCCGCCGGGCACGTAGGTGATGGTGAACGCGGCCCATCGGGTGTCCCCGGCGGGCGCGAGACCCCGGCCCTCGATCCGCACCGATCCTTTGCGCGCCGCGACGAGTTCACCGAACACCCGCGCGTGGATGTCCTCGAGATCGTCCGGATGCGCGAAATGATGCACCGGCATCCCCCGCAGCGTCTCGACCGGCGCGCCGAGCATCGCCGCCAGACACTGGTTCGCGTCGATCAGAACACCGCGAGTGTCGGCGATACCGATCGCGACCGCGGTGTTGTCGAATACGACCCGGAACCGGTCGGCGGCAGCCCGGTCCGCCTCCACGGCACCGGCGTGTTCCGGCAGCGCTGCCGCTCGGGCCTGCTCGTATCCGCGTGCCAGCGCGGCGAGAACGCCCGCGGCCCGCACCGCCGCATCCCGGCGACCGGTCGCGACAGCGATCTGTGCCAGCAGCGGTGCCGACAACACCGGCACCGCGGGATCCCACGGCAGCGCCCGAGCCAGCGCGTGTCCGATACCGGCACCGGCGGCACCGTCGAACGGCTCGGCATCCACCGCCGCGGTGAACTCGTCGACCAAGCGGCCCAACATCATCGGTAACCGCGGCCGCCGCACGGCCGCGCCTAGGATGCCCAGGGCGTCGTGCCACTGGGCGACCCATTCCGAACGTCGCTGTTCGTCCACCGCTGAAGTCCCCGCTCCTCATACCCCGCCGGAAAGACCATAGACGGGCTCGTGCAGACACACACGATAAGCGCTGGTCGCGCAACGGGCAGTCGTACGGTGAACGGTTCGGGTTCTAGGGCTACCCGAATCCGCACGCCGCCTACTCGCCTTCGAGAGTGCGGATGGTTCGCGAGTCGAGTGGGTAGACATCGACTCGGGCCTTTCCTGCCACGCCGCGCAGATCGGCGATCACGGCATCATCCGGCAGCCCTGCGGCAATGGCCGCCAGTGCCGCATCCGATCCGCGCCGCAGCGCGACGGCCGCCACGGGCTCGATGCCGTTTTCGTGGTCGTGCCGTATGCCCGCTCGATCGGCATAGACGTCGGCGAACTTGCTCGCGTCACCACCCGACTCGGTCCATGCCGCCAGCACGTCGCCGGCGAGTTCCATGAGCAGGTCCGGTAGCGACTCGGCAAGGCGCACAGTCTCGCTGGAGGCCCAGAAGATGAACACCGGACCCCACGCGCCGCTGTCGGCGTCGAGTGCGCGCCGCGTCCACCGGCTTGTGCTACATACCAATTCGTGGCGTCGTCGACCCCGGGATCGAGCACCATCAGCCCGCCCGACGCGTCCGCGGCGCTTCGCAGTTCCGCAATCACCCGAGCAATATCCCGGTGCTCCATAAGCTCCTCCGACAACGAATCTTCGTACCAACCAACTGGCCTGGCCCATCCCGGCGTCGCCCGAACACGGACGAGGTCGCCTCCGGGCTCGAGTTCCTCGCTTCGCCACTGCTGGGCGGTGTGATGAGACCGAAGGAGGCTACCTGCCCGCGCTGAACCACGTCACTCGCTGGCGAACACACCCACATGCCGCGACCCGGGTGTCGGGTAGTCGTCCAAATCTCTTGGTCGACACAGCTTCTCGACGCACGCTGCGGCATTCCGCTTGTTCGAGTGGCCGAAGTCGTTGCTCGTCAATCGGTCTCGCGCATGCGCTCACATGCCGGTAGGCGCCGTCGGCGAGGTGGCGGTATGCCAGGGGCGACTCGGCATGGGGACGGCCGTCGCCTAGGCGGCCGCTGCGAGCCGGCGCCGGAACCATTCGGACAGGCTCGCGTCCACCTCGCGGGCCGGCGGCGACTGGGGTGCGGGCTCGATGCCCGGCTCGTCGGCGAGTGGGTGTGCCAGTCCGGGAATGGACAGCAACTCGGCCCGGTTGCCCAGTGCGTCCGCCAGCTGTAATGCGTCGGCGCGCAGTGCCGGGTGGTCGTCCTCGCCGCTGACGATCAACAGTGGCGCGCGCTCGGCGATGGCTTCGGCCCGGGGGATGAAATCCAGTGCGTCGACAATCTTTTCGGACTCGGCGTCGTAGGGATAGTCCCCGAAGAGGTCGACGACCGACCGCATCCGGATGGCGGCATTCACGAGGGCGCCGGCGAAGACCGGAATCTCGCTGTCGGCGAGAATCCGCAGCGCGACCGCACCGCCGAGGGAGCCGCCGAGCACACCGATCGGCCCGTTGTCGACCGGCAACTGAGCGCGCAGCGATTCCAGCGCTGCCGGGAATTCCTCGACCGCCTGCCGGACGAACGGATGTAGATACAACATCAACGGATCCTTGGTGGCCAACTCCACGATGGCGTCGGTACTACCGTCGACCATGCGCGCCCCGCACAGAGGCATACCGAGATGCACTCGCCACGCCGGCACGTCGTTCATCGGCAACGCGGCGGCGAAGGCGGCATCCGACCTCGGCGCGTCCAGCATGTGCCAGGTGATGATCAATGCCGTGGCGCTTTCGCGGGAAGGCGGTAGCGCGGTGAAAGGCACGCCGGCGGCGGTGCCCGTGATCGGTGAACGCATGCGACCACAGTAGAGGCCGAGGTGGGGCGGACATAGTGAGCACCGCGTGTGGATATTCTTTCAGCAGTCAGTTCACCGAGCCGAATCCGGCGTAGTCGGGCAGTAGGGCGTCGTGAATGTTCTGCGGGCACAACGGGGATAGGGCGAGCACGTCCTCGGTACGCGGGTACGCCAGTTGGCCGAGAGCACCTAGGGCGCGGCCGCGGCGAGCGCTCGGGCCACCGCGGGTGCGGTTGCCAGGTCGTCGGCGAACAGGACGCGCAGACGGTGCGGGTGGTGCGAGCGTGGCGACGTGGCCCTCGCCGAGTCCGCCGAATTCGGGGCGATGGGTGACCACGGCGGCCGCGTCGCCCCGGGCGGCCAACGGTCCGAGGATGGTAGCGCCGATTTCGCCGTAGCCGAGGAATGCGATCCTCATGGCGTCGCCCACAACGTGTCCATTGTTTCGTGACTGAGGGTTTTGGTGAGGTCTCGGTGGGCGGCGAAGGCCATGTTGAGGATCAGTCGGCGCCCGCTGGACAGCGGATAGACCCGGTGCAGGGAGGTGTCGGTGCGCATGAGGTAGAGGTCGCCCGGGCGCAACTCCGCGGACAGGATCGGCCGACCGATGAACTGGCGGTGCAGACGTGGATTTTCCTTGTCCCACAAAGTATTCGGCACATATTGCACGAATCCGCCGTCCTCGACGGGTGGGCAGTCCAGGACCCAGACAAGGGCGAAACTGTAGTCGTCCCAATGCCATCCGTGGGTATCACCGGATTCGGTCAGCTCGGTGATCACGAATTGCTCGGGCTCGTAGGGGCAGCGCAGTACCGGTTCACCGGTGATTACGGCCAAGGCCTGGCGCAGGCTCTCGGATTCGTAGAGGGCGGGAATCACGGCGCCGTGTCGATGGATTTCGCTGCGGCGCACATTACGCATGCGGCGTGGCGTGTGTCCGGTTTCGGCGAATCGTAGCTCGCGACGAGTTCCGTGCGAGGTGATCAGCGCTTCGGCTTCCGCGCGGACGGCCGCTGTGACCGTCTCGGGGCCCAGGAAACCCGTTGTGGTGAAACCGGATTCACGGAACTCGCGGCCTGCGTGTGACAGTTCTCCGGTTTCGGCAAGGCCGGCGAGATGCGCGGTGAGCGCGGTCAGCAACGCGGTCGTGTTCATGACACCGCCCGGCACCGGCGACCGACCACGGCATCCGATCGTGGTGCGAGGAAGAATGCCGCACTGAAGCGGTCCCGGCCACCGGGCGGGCTGAGCACGCGATGCACCGCGGCCCGCAATTCCGGCAGTGCGGTCGTCCATTGATTGGGCCCGATCAAACGCAGATACCGAGGATCTCCGGGCCCGAGTTCCAGCGGTGGTCGTTCCGGGCCGGCATCGAACTGCTCCCGCCAGTCCGGTCGACCACGGGTGTGCTCACCACCCACCCGCGAACAGCCGTGGAACTGAGCCCGCAACTCGCGCCGTGCCGCGGGATCATCGCGGGACAAGTCCACCGTCGCGACATCCATACCCGAACTCCTTCGAATACCGAAGGTGGGCGAGAAACCCACCGGGCCAACGGTTTCCGGACAGCACTGGCCGGGTGCGATTTGAGCGCAGTCCCCATTGTGTCTTGAGCGGGCCGCGCCTCGCAGGGAGATCACCGAAGTCCGCACCTCGTGTGGTGGTGTGGAAGTCAGTCGCGTTCGTAGATGGCGGCCAGTTCTCGTTCGTAGTCCATGGATACGTCGTCGCCTGCGGTGAGCACGACACTGCTGAGTAGCGCGGCGATGATCGGGAAGGGGCTCGCGTAGTCCGAGCTCACGGCCTGGCCGCGGTCGCGGCCGATGTTGGATCCTTCGGCGTTCTTCGTTCGGTGTCTAGAACCGACGTTCGTGCAGACGTATTCTGACGCCGTTTCTAGGGGTTGCGGGCGCTGTCGTCGGCGACGTCGTGGTGTCGCCCGGCGGGAGGGTTGTCGGTGACGAGGTGGTCGACGAGTGTGCCTCTCTCACTGAACAATTCGGCTGTCCAGTGCCGGAGCAACTCGCTGTTGTCGAAATCGTCTGGATGGAACCCGGGCCTGTTGTAGGCGCGGAGTCGTCGGCGGACAGCGGGTTCCACGAACGGTGAGTTCCGCAGCGCGGCCAGGCTGCGGATCAGGGTGAACGGGTTGTAGCTCGCGCGGTCACGCATGAGCGATGCGGTGGTGAAGAGGAGGGCGGTGAGGAGGAAGCCGGCGGAGCCGTAACGCATGGCCCAGATTCGGCGGCGGTCGCTGCCGCCGACGGCGCGATAGACGTCGAAGGCGACCGACCGGTGCTCAGACTCTTCCAAGGCGTGCCACAGCAGGATCGACCGCACTTCGCCGTCGCCGAGCAGTGCCTGTGCCCGATGGTCGCCGAGCAGGGTTTCGGCGGCTACCGCTGTGTAGTGTTCGAAGGCTGCGGTGAGGGCCAGGCAGGTCAGCGGTGACAGCCCCCGCTCGTAGAGGGAGACCACTCGGGCGATGGTGCGATCGACCAGGCGGGTGGGATAGCCCATGTGTTGGAGGCGTTCGTTGAGTTCCCGGTGTTCTCGGCCGTGGGTGGCCTCCTGGCCGATGAATCCTTTGACCCGGGAACGCAATTCGGGGTCGGTGATCTGGTCGGTGAATCGGCGTACGGATCGGATGAAGAAGTCCTCGCCCTCGGGGAAGGTGGCGGACAGGTAGGCCACCAGGTGGCTCATGACGAGATCGCCGCGGGCGTAGTGGTGGTCCAGTGATCCGGCGGGGTAATGGAATCGGATCCGGCGTGCGCGGACGGCAGGCTTCGTGGTGGCGCCGGCGCTCATGAGGTCGACTTCCCGGCGGCGCCGATGGTTATACGGCTGACCGCCCGGGCGACGGCCGGGGCCTGCTCACGCAGTTTCGCGAGTTGTTCCGGGGTGGGCTGAGGTGAGGACATGATGCTGTCTTTCTGTGTGCCGCAATGGGATCGATGTTCGACAACTTCGGTGGTGACGGGAACGCCGCATGATCACGCCCATGGGAACGGCGGCGGAGTGGGCGGGGAGGGTGGCATCGGTGGGGTCGGCGGCGCGGGTGGCGTCGGGACTGTGGGGCCGGACGAGCTGCCGAAGCGTTGCCACGCCGCTTGCCTCGAGGTTTTGAACACCTCGCCGATCTCGGCCCAGGTGTGCCCCTCCGCGCGAGCCTGCCGCACCAGCGTGTGCACGATATCGTCGACCACTTCGTCGAGACTGTGTGCCGCGCGCAGTGCGGCCATGACCGAGGCGGCGGACGTACCTTCGGCCGGGTCGAGGACATCGGCGACGATATGAGCGTTGGCGGCCAACAGTTTTCGCAGTATCGCCTTTTCGTCCGCGGTCGGTGCCTGGGCCGGTTCCTTCATATGTAAAGGCTGCCTTGACAGCACTCCCGTTGTCAAGGTCTGGTTTACAGACTCCCATCGAGTTTGCGGACAGCACACAGAACCTGTGCACCGCAACCACGCCATGGTGAGCAGGCGGCCTCAGCCCGTGCTGCACGCGTCAGACCGGACTGCTGCCGTGAGTCCCGGGCGCACTGCACGACCGGTCCAGCAGGTGCACGTGGCCATTTCGCGTGACACGCCGTTGTCTTCGACGAGGTCGCTGATCTCGTCGAGGTAGCGGTCGCGGGGCAGACTCCGGGTGAGCAGGGCGTGGATTAAACAGCGTCCATCCAGCTGGGCCGAGACAGCCCGCACTGGGATCTTGCGAGCCGCGTTCGTCGGTGTTGCCCGGTTTTATTGCCCGGGGCCGGTGGGGGGAACTCCGATCGCGGGCAGGACCAGGGTGCATTCCACCGGTTGCGGATGTCCGGGGTCGAGGGCGTTGAGGACCAGTCGGGCGGTGACGGGGTCGGAGTTGATGGACAGGTGGTCGGCGTAGTCCTGGGGGCACAGATCCTGCACGATGTGGTTCGCGACTCCGGGTTCCTCGATCAGACCCGCTGTGTAGGGCAGGATTTCGTCGTACCTGGTGACGATCTGGGTGTAGGCGATGCCGGGTACCGCGATTCCGCCGTCGTGCAGCTCCCGCATGAACGTCGAGTCCGGTTGCCCCTCTCCTTGGACGATGTCGGCCGAGCCGGTGGTCACGATGTTGCGGTCGAAGCCCTGTACAGCGCCGGCGAGCCCGATCATCTTCGACACCTTCCCGGCGCCGCCACCGGCTTTGAGGTACCAGTAGGGCATGGTCGCGCCGAGCGAGTGCCCGACGATCGCGACCTTCGGCGCGCCGGTAGCTCGGCGGACGCGGTCGACGAAGGCGTCGAGAGTCGCCGCACCGTCGCGCATCGATCCCAGGCCCCCGATGAACCCGTCGGGATCACCGCCCGGACCGCCGTAGGTCAGCGCGTACACGCAGTAACCCGCGTTGGCCAGCAACGGGCCGTAGGTCTGCCAGTTGTTGTTGCGGTTGGCCAGAATTCCGTGGACCAGAACGACCGGCTCCGGGTGTTGCGCTGTGGGCGTGCACGCCCAATCGTTGGTCCCCGGCGGGCTGGCCGCCCCGCCGCCTTGCAGCGCGGCCCGGATCGCGTCGATCAGGAACTGGTTCGACACCGGATACGGCTGCGCGGGAAGTGGATCGGCGTGTGCAGGTGCCACGGCACCGAGGACGGCGGTCAGCACCGCGGCAGCGGCAAGGAGGCCGTGCCGGAACGCCCTTGTTCCGGACGGGTTTCCACTCATTGTTGCTCCTTCGATCGGGGGTACGAACTAGCGCGTGTCCGCGCATCGCCGACGGACTGTCGGTGATGTGGTCCTCACCGGTCGGGCCGGGCCGACAGGTGTCGGCGGTCAGTTCGGTTGAGCGCGTTTGCGTTTGCGTGTGCGGGGCGACACTGGTGGTGGTGTGCCGGTGAGGATCGGGGTGATGGCGATACGCGCGAAGCGCTCGATCGCGGCGAGGTCGGCGAGGTCGTCGACGAGGCTGGGGGCCGCGACGTAACCGAGGGTCAGGTGGACCACGGCGTCGGCTTGGCGATCGGGATCGCCGGGGGGCAGCGCACCGGCGGACTGGGCGGCGGCGAGGTGGGTCCGTACCGCGGTATGACCCCACCGCATCGGGGACGGGTCGCCGTGATCGAGCGCCTGCACCAACTCGGCGCGGCGCTCGGGGTCCCCGACGCCGAACAGCGGATGGCGGTGGACCAGGTGGAGGAAGGCGGCGAATCCCTCGACCAGTTGGTCGGTGGGGTCGGTGACCAGCGCGATTCGTTCGGTCAGCCCATCCAGCATGCGGCTGAACTCACGAGCCAGAGCACGCTCGAACAACTGGTCCTTACCGGCGAATCGCCGGAACAACGTGGTACGGCCCACCCCCGATTCGGCCGCGACGTCATCCATGGTCGCCTCACGGGTGCCCTTGCGGGCCAGCACCGCGATGGCCGCGTCCAGCACCCGGGCCTCGGTCTCGTCACCGGCCGGCGCGGCGTGCGCGATGGAGCCGACAGCGCGCGTCAGCAAGTGGGACAGCGGGGCACCTGGTCTGGTCACCGTCCAATCCTGACACAATGGAACTACCACCCCTGTAATAGTTCCGCAGAACTATTAAGGCGTCAATAGTCCCAAACCGTGGACAGCACCGCTCACCGGCCACCGTGCTGCCGCGCCTCGCGACTGAGATGTCAGTAGCTTTTCGCCACGAAAACTGTCAATGAACTCCCGCGTGTCAGCGGCGAGTTCGGGCAGTGAAGGTGTCGGAGCGGACGATGTGGCGGTGGGTGCGACCGCGCCGAACTTCTGGGTCGCGTTGCGGGCGGCGATCGGGAGATCAGGGCCTGAAACCCTGGACAGGCAGGTATGTTCTGCGGAGTGGGGAAGTCAGGTAGGGGGCTGTTGAGGTTTCCGTTGATTCGCCGGCGACGGCGTACAAAACTTCGTGTACGACGCGTTTATCTCCTACAGCGGTGAACGAGATCGTGTGCTGGTTCCACAGATCCAGCACGGGGTCGAGCGGCTTGCCAAGCCTTGGCGTCCGACTCGGCGTGGAGTTGCTCGGTGGCTTCTGGCCCCCGTCAACGGTGTCGGTGCTGTGGCGTCGGCGGACCCGGTTTCGTAGGCGTGGGCGACGAGGGCGGCTTGCAGCATTGTCGTCGTGCTTCTGGTCGGGGATCAGGACGGTTCCGCGGTGAATGCGTGCTCGACTTGACCCGCGTCCGCTGCACTACACGCATGGTCGGGCCGGTGGCGGAGACAGGGAACGCTGCCACCCTAGGAGGCTCGTGCGTCGTGGCTCTCGCGATGGGCGAGGACGTGTTCCATATGGGTCTGGGCCCACTGTCTGAGCCCGCGTGTCAGGTGGTGGAGTGAGAGGCCGAGGTCGGTCAGCTCGTAGGTGACGGTGACAGGGACCGTGGGTGTCACGGTTCGGATGAGCAAGCCGTCGCGTTCGAGCGCCCGCAGGGTCTGGGTCAGCATCTTCTGGCTGACGCCGGCCAGTAGCCGGGCCAGCTCGGAGTAGCGCATCGCCTTCGGAGTGTTCGATCCACCGGGTGTGTCACCGCCCAGTGCACACAGGATCAGCACGACCCACTTGTCCGAGATCCGGTCGAGGAGCTGACGGCTGGGACACACCGCCAGAAACGCGTTGTACTCCGCCTTGGCTTGCGCTTGTTTGTCGGCCTTCGTCGTTGCCACTGATCTCACGTCTCGCCTTCTGGGTTGTTACGCACTTCAGAGTGCCTACTTCCCGGCAGGAAGTTCCTCTCCAATACTGGTGCAAGGGGGCTGGAGACACCACCCCGGCATGAAATGAAAGGCGCCACGATGAACACGCCCTCCGCACCTCTTCCCGGCGGAACCTGGACGCTGGGTGAGTCGCCCGTCACCCGGTTCGGCTACGGCGCGATGCAACTCGCCGGCCCGTGGGTCATGGGCCCGCCCGCCGACCACGACGGCGCCCTGGCTGTGCTGCGCGAGGCGATCAGCCTCGGGATCACCCACATCGACACCAGCGATGCCTACGGGCCGCGCATCACGAACGAGCTGATCCGCGAAGCGCTGCACCCCTACCCGGAACCGCTGTTCATCGCCACCAAGGTGGGTGCCACCCGCGACGCCCAGGGCGGCTGGCCCACCGCCCGGCGCCCCGAAGAGCTGCGCAAGCAGGTCCATGAGAACCTCCAATCGCTCGGAGTCGAGACCCTCGACCTGGTCAACATGCGCATGGGCGACGCTCAGGGCCCCCAACCCGGCTCGATCACCGAAGCATTCGAGACGCTTGTCGTCCTTCAGCAAGAGGGACTCATCCGCCACCTCGGTGTCAGCAACGTCACCGGCACGCAGGTCGCCCAGGCGCGCAGCATCGCCCCGATCGTGTGCGTGCAGAACATGTACAACCTCGCCCACCGCCACGACGACGACCTCGTAGACCACCTCGCCGCCGAGGGCATCGCCTACGTGCCGTTCTTCCCGCTGGGAGGCTTCACGCCGCTGCAGTCCGAGGCTCTCTCACAGGTCGCGAACCGACTGGCGGCGACGCCCATGTCGATCGCGCTGGCTTGGCTGATGCAGCGCTCGCCGAACATCCTGCTCATCCCCGGCACTTCGTCCACCGCTCACCTGCGCGAGAACATCGCCGGAGCCGGGCTCCTCCTCTCCGACGAGGATGTGGCCGAACTCGACAGCATCGGTCACTGACCAGCGCACCGGCGCGCCCGAGAGCCGCTGGCAGTGCGAACATGAGCACAGATGCGGGAAGTCCGGGTCGCCGGTCGCGGAAAACCCGGATATTGCCGCAGAGACAACCGCCATCGAAGGTCCGGGACACGGCGCGAATCCTAGCCAGCCACACCGACAATCAGTCCGCCGCCGACTGCGGTGAGGCGACATGAAAGTGTCGATCACGATTACTCGCCGTGCGGGGTGAGCCGATCGCCGCCGCGGTGTTTGACGACGGCTTCCAGGGCAATGACGGTTGCAGGCCGGCGGCAACTGCCACCGGACTCCTCACGAAGGGAGACCGCAATGGGCGCCACGGACAAGGCCAAGAACAAGCTCGACGATCTGACGGGGCAGGCCAAGGAGAAGTTCGGCCAAGCGGCCGGCGATGCCGACACGGAAAACGAGGGCAAGGCCGACCAGGCGAAGTCCAACATCAAGGACGCGGGCGAGAAGATCCAGGACGCCTTCGACAAGTAGCCCACGCCCCCACCCCGGTCCTCGGGCGCCGCCAGCTGCGAGTTGCAGGGCAGCGAGGGCGATCCGAGCGCGGGGTGGCTGCCATCAACCGCATGTGAGCGAAGTGGCACCAAAGTGACACTTTGGGCCGACCCTGGTCAACCAACCAGAGGCCCCTGACGAGCGAAAAAGCCTAGTCCTTCTTCATCAGCTCGTAGATCCGCTTGCACTCCGGGCAGACGGGGGAGCCGGGCTTGGCGGAGCGGGTGACGGGGAAGACTTCGCCGCAGAGGGCTACCACGTGGGTGCCCATGACGGCACTCTCGGCGATCTTTTCCTTTTTCACGTAGTGGAAGTACTTGGGGGTGTCGTCGGTGGTCGACTCGTCGGTGGTCGTATCCGGACGCACGAGGGTGTCAGTGCTCACGTGGTCCATGATGCCAGCCGCGCCGGTCCGTGTGTGCAATCGGTGGCGTCGAGTGGAAGACTCGAGGTATGCAGCGTGACGGCGAATCCCCTGAAGCCGAAGACCGCGACGATGAGGTTCGCCCCGAGTTCGAGATGCGTCCACCCGGTTCGGTCCCCCGCCCGTCGCGCCCGTCCGGCGGCTATTTCCCCGGCGAGGACCAGCGCCCCACCCTGATCACCGAGGCCGCTCCGTCGCTGGAGCAGCAGCATCGTGACCGGGTGCGCCGGTACACGATCATCATGGCGTTCCGCATACCGTGCCTGGTGCTCGCGGCGATCGCCTACGGACTGTGGGCCAACCCGCTGATCTCGCTGGCCATCATCGGGGTGTCCATCCCGCTGCCGTGGATCGCCGTGCTGATCGCCAACGACCGCCCGCCGCGCCGCAAGGACGAACCCAGTCGCTGGGACGGCCGCCGCGCCGCCAAGGCCCTCGAGTCAGGCAGCCACCGGTCGATCGACAGCTGAGCCGCGCCGGATCACCGCCGACATCACGGCCGCGGCGCCGCACAGCGCACCGGCGAGATACCAGGCCAGATCGTAGCTGCCCTGCAGGTCACGGATGACGCCCGCGCCGGTCGCGGCGAGCGCGGCGCCGACCTGATGGGAGGCGAACACCCAGCCGAAGGCGATGGGCCCGTCCTCACCGAAGTGCTTGCGGCACAGGGCCACCGTGGGCGGGACCGTGGCGATCCAGTCGAGGCCGTAGAAGATGATGAAAACCCACATGCTCGGGCGGGTGTCGGGCGCGAACAGCGCGGGCAGGATCAGCAGCGACAGCCCCCGCAGCGAGTAGTAGGCGACCAGCAGATAGCGCGAGTCGACCCGGTCGGTGAACCAGCCGGAGGCGATGGTCCCGGCCACGTCGAAGATTCCGACGACGGCCAGCAGGCCCGCCGCGGTGGTCGGCGGCATGCCGTGATCGTGTACGGCGCTGACGAAATGGGTGCCGACGAGTCCGTTGGTGGACGCCCCGCACACCGCGAAACCGCCTGCCAGCAGCCAGAATTGGGGCGTCCGGGCGACCCTCGCGAGCACCGTCAGCGCGCGTCCCGCGCCGCCGGACACCGCCGTCCGCACCCCCGCGGCGCTGCCTGGTTCAGCGCCGTAGGCCCGCGCGCCCACGTCGCTCGGGAAGTCGCGGATGAACAGCAGCACCAGCGGGACGACCGCCAGCGCGGTTCCCGCCACCACCAATGACGGCACCCGCCAGCCGTGGGCCTGTGCCAGCGCGGAGATCAGTGGCAAGAAGACCAGTTGCCCGGTCGCCCCGGCCGCGGTCAGTACGCCGGTGACCAGCCCGCGGTGACGCACGAACCACCGGCCGGTGATCGTGGCGACGAACGGCATGGACATCGAGCCCACCCCGATTCCCACCAGCAGACCCCAGGTCGCCAGCAGTTGCCACGATTCGGTCATGAACACGGTCAGGCCGCTGCCCGCCGCCACCAGCAGCAGGGCGCTCGCGACCACGCGGCGGATGCCGAACCGGTCCATCAGCGCCGCCGCGAACGGCGAAATCAGGCCGTACAACAGGACATTCAGCGAAACCGCCGAGCCGATGGTGCCGTGCGACCAGCCGAACTCCTCGTGCAGCGGATCCATCAGCACGCTCGGCACCGACCGGAATCCGGCCGCGCCGATCAGTGCCACGAATCCGGCCGCCGCGACCGCCCAGGCCGGATGCGGGAGAGGAAAACGCTTGCGCCGCACGGGGGTAACCGCGTCGGCGGGGTCTCGCAATTCGGTCACTCAAAGATCCTGCGGTACGACCGGTTGCCCGACGAGTGGCCTGAATGCCACAATCCGTCAATATCTGGCCACTCTCTGGGAGGACCGAATGATTCGCTGGAACTGTGCCTTCATCGATCGGCCGACCGATCGCTTCGAGACCGCGATGGCCTTCTGGACCGCCGTGACGGGCACGCGATTGTCCGAGCCGCACGGCGTGGACGGTGAATTCGTCACGCTGCTGCCGTCCCAAGGCGACCCGTGTGTGCGCGGCCAGCGTGTCGGCGGTCCCGGCGGTGCTCACCTCGATCTCGATGTCGAGGATCTCGACGCCGCCCGCCGGCACGCGCTCGGCGTGGGCGCGGTGCTCGTCGCCGATCGCGGCCATTTCCTGTCGATGCGCTCACCGAGCGGCGCGGCGTTCTGCCTGACCACCGGCGACGGCAGCGCGGCACCCGCCCCGATCACCGGGAACGACGGCGTACTCAGCCGCCTCGACCAGGTGTGCCTGGATATCGCACCCAGCGCGTTCGATCGCGAGGTCGGGTTCTGGACCGCGCTGACCGGCTGGCCGGCGCGAGCCAGCGCCCTACGGGAGTTCACCGGCATCACCGTGCCGGAGCCGCTGCCCATCCGAATCCTGCTGCAGCGCAAGGACACCGAGGGTCCGTCCACCGGGCACATCGACATCGCCTGCGCGGATATCGACGCCACGGCCGCCTGGCACGAGACGCTCGGCGCTCGCCGGGTGTCCCGCGGCGCGCACTGGGCGGTGATGCACGACCCGACGGGCGGCGTCTACTGCCTCACCGGCCGTCACCCGGTCACGGGGCGGTTGCCGCAGTGAGCGACCTCCCGCAACCACACACCCCCGCCCACCGTGCACCATCTGCCCCGGCAATCCCGGGTTCGACACCAGCGCCGACTCGGATGCATCGGCGCGGTGCGAAGGTGGCGCAGCCATGACCGGCAAGCATCGGGTGGCGGTGCTCGCGCTGGCACCGGTGGTCGGGTTCGATATGACGATCCCCCCGACCGTGCTGGGCAATGCGGCGACCGCCGACGGGACCACCCTGTACGACGTGCGGATCTGCGGATTGAGCACCGACGCGGTGCCCACCACGATGGGTTATGCGATCGTCCCGCAGGCCGGTCCGGACTGGGTGGCCGCCGCCGACACGGTGATCGTGCCCGGTACGCAAATGCCGGGCCCGCGTCGGCACGGAACGCTTTCGCCGGAGTTGGCAGGGGTTCTCGCGACGATCCGGCCCGGCGCGCGGATCGTCTCCATCTGTACCGGCGCGTTCGTCCTCGCCGCCGCGGGACTGCTCGACGGCCGGCGGGCGACCTCGCACTGGTCGTTCGCCGACGACTTCCGGCGACTGTTCCCGCGGGTGCGGCTGGACGAGAACCTGCTATTCGTCGAGGACGGAAACCTCTGTACCTCAGCGGGTTTGGCGGCCGGGCTGGATCTGTGCCTGCACCTGGTGCGCACCGATCACGGCAGCGAGGTCGCCAACCGGGTGGCGCGCTACTGCGTGGTGCCGCCGTGGCGCGAGGGCGGCCAGTCGCAGTACATCGACCGCCACGTGCCCGAGGACGGCTCCGACGGCACCGCACCCACCCGAGCGTGGGCCCTGCGTCATCTCGACCACGACCTGGACCTGTCCGCCCTGTCCGCGCACGCCCGGATGAGTGTCCGCACCTTCACCCGCCGCTTCAAAGCCGAAACCGGCCTCGCACCCGGGGCCTGGCTCCTGCAACAACGCCTGCGCCACGCCCGCCACCTGCTCGAATCCACCGACCTCCCCATCGATGAGGTCGCCCGCGCGGCCGGTCTGGGCACCGCCGCGTCCCTGCGCCACCACATGCGCGCCGAACTGGGCGTCCCCCCGCTCGCCTACCGCAAGACATTCCGATCCGGCCCGCAGCCGGAGCGAACCACGGCCGCGGCAACAAACCTGCCAGGTGATGAGCGGTTCAGATGACAGCCGCGATCTGCGCTGACAGGCGGACGCGTGCCGAACTGACAGGCGGCCGAGACAGGCGGGAACGCGGGCCAGCACCGAGTCCTGGCGGGGGCGATGGCAGAGTTTTCGGTCATGCCGACGAATCCGACAGGTGTGTTCCACGAGGTTGCCCGGGAGAGCCGCGCAACGGGCACCGGGTCCGCGCTCGCCGACCTCGCCCCGGATCTGCGCACTGCTCTGTCCCGCGTCCACTACGACGCCGACACCTTGCTCGAGGTCTTGGGCGAGGACGCGCACACCGCGCTCGGACGTTCCGAGCCGGTGCCGGTGCGCCGGGCCGCCCGTGACGCCGGTGAGTTGGGCACGCTGGTGCGGCTGCTGCTGCTCGGCGATCCGGTCCCGGAACACGAGGCGAGTGCGGCCCTCGCACCCGTCGGAATCGACCGCGCGATCGCCGCGGGACTGCTCGACCGCGACGGCGACGAGATCCGCGCCGCCCTCGACCTGCGTCCGCTCGATCTCGGCGCCGGCCCCCGCTGGGTGCTGTCGGACCTGGACGACAGTATGCGGCGGCGCACGCTGAGCGCCGACCACGTACTCGGCGTCGGACAGGCCTCGCTGTCGCTGCTGCGCGCCACCCCTACCGCGCCGGCCAGCACCGTCCTGGACCTGGGCACCGGGTGCGGCGTGCAGGCCGTGCACGCCGCCGCGTACGCGGACACGGTCACCGGCACCGACGTCAGCGGGCGCGCATTGTGGCTGGCCGGGGCGACCGCCGCGCTCAACGGCCTCGATATCGAATTGCTGGAAGGGTCCTGGTTCGAGCCGGTCGCCGGGCGGCGCTTCGACCAGATCGTCGCGAATCCCCCGTTCGTGGTCGGCCCGGCCCGCGTCGAGCACACCTACCGCGACTCCGGGCTGGCGCTCGACGGCGCCAGTGAGTTGGTCGTCTCCCGCGCGCCCGAACTGCTGAACCCGGGCGGCACCGCGGCCATGCTGGCCTCGTGGGTGCACGTGGCCGGCGAGGACTGGCGCACCCGGGTGGCATCCTGGCTGCCCGACCACGGCGTCGACGCCTGGATCGTGCAGCGCGACGTCGCCGACCCCGCCCTCTACGTCGGAACCTGGCTGCGCGATGCCGGACTGGATCCGCGCGACCCGCAGGCCCAACGGCGGGCCGAGCGCTGGCTGGACGCGTTCGCGGCGGCGGAGGTCGAGGGCATCGGATTCGGATTCGTTTACCTGCGCGCGGTCGACGGGCCCACCGAGGTGCTCGCCGAGGACCTGACCCACGGCTTCGACGACCCGCTGGGCGCCGAGGCCGCCGCGTACTTCCGGCGATCGGCCTGGCTGCGCGCGGTCGCGGCGGACGAAAACCGTGCCTGGACTTCACGATTCGAGGTCGACCCGGCCACCGCGCTGGAACGCGTCTTCCTGCCCGGGACCGAGGGCTGGGAACCGGCCGTGGTCCGGCTGCACCGCGGCAACGGACCCCTCTGGCAGCATGAGATCGACGACACCGCCGCCGCCCTGCTGGCGGGAATGCGCGCGGACGGCCTGCCGTTGGAAGAACTGGTCGAATTGCTGGCAATCGGCCACACCGGCACCACAGCCACATCGGAATTGCGCGCCGCGGCCCTCTCCATCACGACCGGATTGGTGCGGCACGGCTTGATCCGCCCCGTGTAGTCACGGGCCTCGGGGGTAGCCGTCGGGCAACAGCGCGCACCCGACGTTCCCGGACCACTTGCTTCTTAGGAACTTCTCAGATGGAAGCGGTGAAACCCGCAGCTCAGCTGCGGTTTACCGGGACTGTGGCGGGGAACTTTCCCAGTGTCGGGTCCGTTGTTCGGAGTGAGACACCACCGACAGGAGGCAAGTCATGACAAGCCCCGCCACCACTGGAGTGCGCGCCAGCGAACAGGACCTCGACGCCCAGAGCCCCGCCGCCGACCTGGTACGGGTGTACCTGAACGGAATCGGCAAGACGGCGCTGCTCACGGCCGCCGACGAGGTCGAGCTGGCCAAGCGCATCGAGGCGGGCCTCTATGCCCAGCACCTGTTGGAAACGGGCAAGCGATTGTCCGCCACCCGCAAGCGGGACCTGGCGATTCTGGTTCGCGACGGTCAAGCCGCGCGCCAGCATCTCCTCGAGGCGAACCTGCGCCTGGTCGTGTCGCTGGCCAAGCGCTACACCGGTCGCGGCATGCCGCTGCTGGATCTGATCCAGGAGGGCAACCTGGGCCTGATCCGCGCGATGGAGAAGTTCGATTACACCAAGGGCTTCAAGTTCTCCACCTACGCCACCTGGTGGATCCGGCAGGCCATCACCCGCGGCATGGCGGATCAGAGCCGCACCATCCGGCTGCCCGTGCACCTGGTCGAGCAGGTCAACAAGCTCGCCCGGATCAAGCGCGAACTGCACCAGCAGCTCGGCCGCGAGGCCACCGATGCCGAACTGGCCGCCGAGTCGGGCATCCCGGAGGAGAAGATCGCCGATCTGCTCGACCACAGCCGCGACCCGGTGAGCCTGGACATGCCCGTCGGCAGCGACGAAGAGGCCCCACTCGGCGATTTCATCGAGGACTCCGAGGCCACCTCGGCCGAGAGCGCCGTCATCGCCGGGCTGATGCACCGCGATGTGCGCAGCGTGCTGGCCACCCTGGACGAGCGTGAGCAGCAGGTCATCCGGCTGCGGTTCGGCTTGGACGACGGCCAGCCGCGCACGCTGGACCAGATCGGCAAGCTGTTCGGCCTGTCCCGCGAGCGAGTGCGCCAGATAGAGCGCGAGGTCATGGCGAAGCTGCGCAAGGGCGAGCGCGCCGATCGCCTGCGTGCCTACGCCAGCTGAGCGAACCGGGGCGATGACAGCCCCCCACAGACGCTGGGCCGTCCGGAATCCGGCCCAGCACCCCCGCGATGATCACGTGGGTTGGTGATCATCACGAGCGCCGACCGGCGGCCGCGCGGCCCGTCCCCTCCGGGCACAGCGCGAACCGGTCGGCGCTTACTCAGTGGATTTGGCCTATCCCGAGTTCCGCAGCGCCGTGGCCAGGCCGTTCATGGTGAGCAGGATGCCGCGTTCCACCAGTTCCGAGTCGTCGCCCGCGCGCCGACGCCGTAGTAGCTCGACCTGCATCTGGTTCAGCGGTTCCAGGTAGGGGAAGCGGTTGCGGATCGACTCGGCCAGGGCCGGGTTGTCGGCGAGCAGTTGATCACTGCCGGTGACGGCGGCGTGCATGCGGGCGGTGCGGTCGAATTCGTCGCGGATCATGCCGAAGATGGTGTCGCGCAACGTCGTATCCTCCACCAGCTCTGCGTAGCGGGCGGCGATGTCCAGGTCGGCCTTGGCCATCACCTGCGCCAGGTTCGACATCACCGTGCGGAAGAACGGCCACCGCCGATACAGGTCGGACAGCGTGGCGAGGCGCTGCGGGTCGTCGCCCACCCACTGCTCGATCGCCGAACCCGTGCCGTACCAGCCGGGCAGCATCACTCGCGACTGACTCCAAGCCATCACCCACGGGATCGCGCGCAGGTCACTGACCGAACTGGTCGGCTTTCTGGAGGCGGGGCGACTGCCCAGATTGAGGTCGGCCACCTCGGCGATCGGGGTGGACGCGCGGAAATAGTCGACGAAACCGGGTGTGTCGTGCACCAGCCGGGCGTACGCCTGCCGCGCCAGCTCGGCCAGCTCGTCGAACAGGTCGTAGGCCGGTTCGGCGTCCGCGCCCAAGCCCTCGACGTCCAGCAGCGTGGATTCCAGCGTGCCCGCGACCAGGGCCTCCAGGTTGCGATGCGCGGTGCCGCGCTCGGCGTACTTGGTGGAGATCACCTCGCCCTGCTCGGTGAGGCGCAGCGAGCCCCGCACCGCGCCGGCCGGTTGGGCGAGGATGGCGTCGTAACTGCGGCCACCGCCGCGACCGACCGTGCCGCCGCGACCGTGGAACAGCCGCAACCGGATGCCGGTCTTGCGCGCCGCCTCCACCAGATCGAGTTCGGCGCGGTACAGCGCCCAGTTGGCGGCGAGGTAGCCGCCGTCCTTGTTGGAATCGGAGTATCCGAGCATGACCTCCTGCTGCATGCCGCGCGCCGCGACCAGCCGGTGGTAGGCCGGCACCTCCAGCGCGGCGACCAGGGTGTCGGCGCCCTGCCGCAGGTCGTCGATGGTTTCGAACAGCGGCACCACGCCGGTCGGGCTGGTCGGCGGAGTGTCCGCGTCGCCCGGGTCGAGGATGCCGGATTCCTTCAGCAGCAGCGCGGCCTCCAGTACGTCGCTGACCGAGGTGCACATGCTGATGATCGAATTGGGCACGGTGTCGGGACCGAGATCGTCGAGGGCCGCTTTCGCCGCGCGCAGGACGCCGAGTTCCTTCGCGGCCAGCTCGCTGAGTCGTGCCGTCGGTCCGAGGAGCGGGCGGCGGGTGCTCAGTTCCGCGGCCAGCAGTTCGACGCGCTGCGGCTCGGGCAGGCTCGCGTAGTCCGGATGCACTCCCGCCCAGGCGAGCAGTTCCGCGACCACCTGTTCGTGCACCTCGGAGTTCTGGCGCATGTCCAGGCCCTGCAGATGGAAGCCGAAAGTCTCGACCGCGCCGCGCAATCCGGCGAGACGGTCGTCGGCGAGCAGCCCGTCGCCGGAGGCTCGCATCGAGGCGTCGACGGTGTTCAGGTCGTCGAGCAGTTCCTGTGGGAGGGTGTAGGGCCGGGCTGTGCGTTGCGCGGCCCGGTCGTCTACTGGCCCGACGCCTTCGCCCGGTACCTCACCCAGCGCTCGGAGCGCGGTGGCCGTCAGCCGCGCCCGGATGCCGCGCAGTGCCCGCCGGTACGGTTCGTCGGCGCGCTGCGGGGAATCGTCGAAACCGGCGTCGGTCAGTTCCGCCAGCTCGGGGGTGATCGGCACCAGACGCGCCGATTGTGACAGCGACTTCTCCAGTCCCACAAGCTCTTTCAGATAGTGACCGATCGCCACGGCACCCGCGCGATGGGTGGCGCGGTGTACCACCTCGGCGGTGACGTTGGGATTCCCGTCGCGGTCGCCGCCGATCCAGGAGCCCGGGCGCAAGATGGGGCGGCCGAGCAGGTCGCGACCGGGCCAGCGGGCGCGCAGCGCGTCGCGGACCTCGGCGTTGATGCGCGGGATGACCTCGAGCAGGGTCAGGTCGTAGTAGCGCAGGCCCACCTCGATCTCGTCCTGAATACGCAGACGCGCCAACCGGATCAGGGCGGTGCGCCACAGCAGCAGGATCTGGCGGCGGAGCTGGGTGTCGATCTCGGCGTACTCCGGCTCCGCCGCGGTGTAGCGCTGGCGGCGGCGCATCAGTTCGGTGATGCGGGCCTGCACATCGAAGACCGTGCGGCGGCGCGTCTCGGTGGGATGAGCGGTGATCACGGGCGACATCAGCGCGTCGGACAGCAGCTCGGCCACCGCGTCGCCGTCGGGCCGGGCGGCGTCGAGCTTGCGGTAGGTGGCGGCGAGGCTGGACTCCTGCGGCGGCTCCCCCGCCGCGACGTGCACCGCGCGCCGGCGGTCGCGCTGCAGGTCTTCGGCCAGGTTGGCCAGCAGGAGGAAGTGACTGAAGGCCCGGATCAACGGCAGGGCCACGCGAATGTCGGTGTCGCGCAACATATCCGCGACTGCACTGCGCTCCACTTCGGACCGGCGCACCCGGAACGCCTCCACCCGGACCTGTTCGATGAGGTCGAACACCTCGGGGCCCTCGTGGTCGCGAATCGTCTCGCCCAAGACGGCACCCAGGAAACGGATGTCGTCCCGCAGTGGCGCGGTGGCAGCCTCGATCTGATCTTCGCGCATAGGGCCAGTATCGACCATCGGCGCCCGGGCACCAGGGTGGCACCGGTCACGCCGGGATGGCGGGGCCGCGCGCTGTGGACTCGAGCACCGATATGCCCCGCAATAGCCGGTGGCGACCCGCGGGTTCCGCAAGCGTGCGAGCCGTCATCGTTCGCGGCTATGCGGCCGGCGTCGGCGCCCTTGGTTTCAGTGCGGGCGAGGTTCGGTGCGGGTTAGGCCAGGCGGCGGGGGCCTATGTCGAAGCGGCTGGGTTCGGGGCCGATTCTGGCTCGGGCGTAGAGGATTTCGGCGCCTCGGGGGGAGGCGAGGATTGGTTCTACGGAGAGTTCGCGGATTTCGGGGTGGTCGTCGCAGAGTGCTGAGATGCGTTGGGCCAGTTCGGCGAGGGCTGGTTTGTCGACCGGTTCGCCGATGGTCTTTCCCGGGACTCCGGTCTGTCCGTCCAGCAGGGGGGCGGCACGCGGCGCGTCTATGAGGGCGACCGACTCGGCCTCGGTGAGCGGGAGGGCGCGGTAGACGCGGTCGCCGAGCAGGTCGATGATGGTGCCCGAGAGGCCGAAGCTGATCACCGAGCCGAAGGACGGGTCGTCCTGTACCCGCAGGACACACCCCACGCCCTTGGTCGCCATGCGCTGGATGTGCACCACCTCGTTGCCGGAGACCTCGGCCAGGTCGGTGTAGCCGCGCCGCACCGCGGAGGGCCGCCACAGGTCCAGGCGCACGCCGGTCAGGTCGGGGCGGTTGCGCCACAGTTCGCCGGTCGCCTTCGCCGCCACCGGATATCCCAGCTCCGCGGCCGCATGCTCGGCACCGTCCTCGTCGCGCACCTCGCGGAATTCGACCACCCGGATGCCGTAGCAGGCCAGCAGGTCGACCGCCTCGAGGTCGCCGAGCCAATGCCCCTCGGGCGCGCGGGACATCCACTCCCCCACCAGATTCCGGGCGCGTTCGGTGTCCACGTCGGCGGGTCGCACGATGAGCGAGGCGGGCCGGGTGCGCCAGTCGGCGTAGCGGCGCACCCGCGCCAGTGCCCGCGCGGCCCGCTCGGGATCCGGATACGACGGGATCGACCCGTGCTCCACGGTGCCGCCCGCGCCCCGGACCGTGAGCAGATTCGGCATGCCGTGATCGGCGACGAACGTGGTGAGCACCGGTTTCGTGCCCGTCTGCGCGCCGGTGCGGATCGCCTCCGCGTAGGCCGTCACCGACACCGGGACCGGCGGCGCGAAGATCACGATCACCGCGTCGGTATCGGGCGAATCCATCGCCGCCGCCACCGCCGTCAGAAAATCGGCGGGCGCGGCCTGCGGTCCCAGATCGGTCGGGGCGCGCACGGCCAGTCCCTCGCCGCGGGCCGCGTCGACCGCCAGCCAGCCCAGTGCGGCGCTGTTGCCGATCACCGCGAGCCGCGGACCGCTCGGCAGCGGCTGGTAGGCCAGCAGCATCGCGCAGTCGAACAGTTCGGAGATGGTGTCCACCTGCACGATTCCCGCCTGGGCGAACAGGTCGCGTTCCACCGAGCGTTCCAGCGCGCTGACCGGGACCGTGCGAGTGGCGTTGCGGCCGCTGCTGACGGCCACGATGGGTTTGCTGCGCGCCACCCGCCGCGCGATCCGGGAGAATTTGCGCGGATTGCCGAAGGTCTCCAGATACAGCAGCACCACATCGGTGTCCGGGTCGGTATCCCAGTACTGCAGCAGGTCGTTGCCGGAGACGTCGGCGCGGTTGCCGGCGGAGACGAAGGTCGACAGGCCCAGTTTGCGGGCGGCCGCCTCGCCCAGGATGGCCGCGCCCAGCGGGCCGGACTGGCAGAAGAACCCGACCCGGCCGCGGCCGGGCAGCACCGAGGCCAGCGTGGCGTTCAGCGACACCGCGGGATCGGTATTGGCGATGCCCAGCGCGCTCGGGCCCACGACGCGCATGCCGTGCCCGCGCACCGCGTCGACCAGATCGCGTTCCGCGGCGAATCCGGCCGGGCCGGTCTCGGAGAATCCGGCGGTGAGCACGACCAGGCCCTTGACCCCCTTGGCCATACAGTCGTCGAGGACCGACTGGATCTCGGTGGCGGGCACGGCCACGACCGCCAGGTCGACCTCGTCGGGGATGTCGCGCACCGTCGCGTAAGCGCGCACCCCGCGCACCGAACCGCGATTCGGATTGACCGGGTACACCGGCCCTTGGAACACCCCCGACAGCAGATTCGCCAGCACCGCGCCGCCGACTCGCCCCGCGGACGGAGTGGCGCCGATGACCGCCACGGATCCCGGGCTGAGCAGATTGCCGACGCTGCGCGCCTCGGAGGCCCGCTCGCGCGAATCCCGCACCGACAGCAGCGCCTCGGTCGGATCGATCGCGAATTCCAGATGCAGCACCGAACCATCGCGGCTGCGCTGCACCTGGTAGCCCGCGTCGCGGAACACCGTCACCATCGCGTTGTTCTCCGCCAGCACCTCGGCGACGAAGGTCGCGATGTCGTTCTCGGCGGCCGCACCGGCCAGGTGCTCGAGCAGGATCGAGCCCAGCCCGCGGCCCTGATGGCCGTCGGCCACCACGAACGCAACCTCGGCCGCGCGCGGCCCGTCCCGATCCGACAGCAGTTCATAGCGTCCGACTGCGATGATGGTCTCGCCCAGTTCGACTACCAGACCGACCCGATCGCGGTAGTCGACGTGGGTGGTGCGGTACAGGTCCTTCGGCGTCATGCGCGGGTACGGGCCGAAGTACCGCAGGTAGCGCGTGCGGTCGGAGAGACCGGAGTGGAACCGCTGCAACGCCTCGGCGTCGGCCGGGGTGATCGGGCGCAGGCGCACGACGCCGCCGTCGGCCGCCAGCACGTCGGCCACCCAGTGCTGCGGCGGAGGCGGCGGTTCCCGTGGAGTGTCAGGCCGGTCGGGTTCAGTCACGAGGATCCTCCGGGTCCAGGCCCAGCAGTCCGAATGTCGCTCGGCGGGTGGCCAGCACGGCCGTGTCGACGGCGCGTTGGGCGCGGTCCACCCGGACGTCGCCGGTCTCCGGGGCGCCGCCCGGGCCGTCCCAGCGCGCGAAGGCGGTGTCGCCGCCGTCACTCATGGTGTGCGGCGGCCGCACGGCCGGTGCGTAGGCGCGCACCTGTTCCAGCCAGTCGTCCGGAATCTCGGTGCCAGGATCGATGTCCCGGTCCAGGGCGGTCGCGAGCAGATGCGTCCACGCTCGCGGCACCACGCGGATCAGCCCGTAGCCGCCCCCGCCGACGGCGAGCCAGCGGCCTTCGGCATACCTGTCGGCGAGATCGCGCATGGCCGCGAACGCCGCGCGCTGGCCGTCGACGGTCAGGTCCAGGTCGGCCAGTGGGTCCTCGCGGTGGGTGTCGACGCCGCACTGGCTGATCAGGATCTGCGGCCGGAACGCCGCCAGCGCGCCCGGCACGACGGCGTGAAAACCGCGCAGCCACTGGGAATCCCGGGTGCCGGGCAGCATCGCCAGATTGAGCGCGGTGCCCTCGGCGGCGCCGCCACCGGACTCCTCGGGCCAGCCGGTGTTGGGCCACAGTGTGGCCGGATGCTGGTGGATCGAAACGGTCAGCACCCGTGGATCGCCGTAGAACACTCGCTGCACGCCGTCGCCGTGGTGGACGTCGACATCGACATAGGCGATGCGGTCGAACCCGTGGTCCAGCAACCACGAGATCGCCACGGCGACATCGTTGTAGATGCAGAACCCCGCCGCTGCGTCCGGCATCGCGTGGTGCATGCCGCCGCCGATGCTCACCGCCCGCCGGGTGCGCCCCGCGGCGATCTCGCCCGCGGCCGCGAGGGTGCCGCCGACGATCACCGAGGCCGCCTCGTGCATGCGCGGGAACACCGGGTTGTCGTCGGACCCCAGCCCGAACGGCGGCGCCACCGGCGGCCCGCTGCCGGGCGGGACCGGCCGGGCCCGGCGGACGGCGTCGAGGTAGGCGGGCGCGTGGACGCGCAGCAGGTCGGCCTCGGCCGCCGGATCGGGCGACAGCGTCTCGATGCCCTCCAGCAGTCCGAGCCCGTGGGCGAGGGCCATGGTGAAGCGCAGGCGAGCGGGCTTCATGGGGTGCGCCGGGGTCCAGCTGTAGTCCAGGAACCGGTCGGTCCACACCACGGTGGCGTCGCTTGCCATGATTGCCACGCTAATGCACGCCCCGGCCCGGTCCGGGTCGGTCGCGGGCCCGAGCCGAACACGGGGAAGCAGCGGACCCAATTTGTCGTTGTCATGCAGTAGAAATGCAAGACAGCGCGGACGTGTGCCGCGGCGGGCGCGCACCGAGGGCACGCCGGAGCCCTCCGGGTTGCCGCGGAACCCGCGAAATACGCTGACGCGCGGGATCGCAGCCGCGCGTAGGTAGAATTCGTGCCGACGAAGGGGTAACAGGTGAAGGATCTGGTCGACACCACGGAGATGTATCTCCGTACCATCTACGACCTCGAGGAGGAAGGCGTCACACCGCTGCGCGCGCGGATCGCCGAACGCCTCGAGCAGAGCGGCCCGACGGTGAGTCAGACGGTCGCTCGGATGGAGCGCGACGGTTTGCTGACCGTGGCGGGTGACCGGCACCTGGAACTCACCGACAAGGGCCGTGCCATGGCCGTCGCGGTGATGCGCAAGCACCGGCTCGCCGAGCGGCTCCTCGTCGACGTGATCGGCCTGGACTGGCAGAACGTGCACGCCGAGGCCTGTCGCTGGGAACACGTGATGAGCGAGGACGTCGAGCGCCGCCTCGTCGAGGTGCTCAACAACCCCACCACCTCCCCCTACGGCAACCCCATCCCCGGCCTGGACGAACTCGGCGTCATCCCGAACTCCTCCGACGAGGAGAAGCTGATCCGGCTCTCGGACCTGCCCGCGGGCCAGGTATCGGCGGTGGTGGTGCGGCGGCTGTCCGAGCACATCCAGACCGACCCCGATGTCATCGGCCAGCTGCGCGAGGCGGGCGTGGTGCCCGACGCGCGCGTGACAGTGGAGACCAAGCCGGGGGTGGTGATCATCTCGGTGCCGGGCCACGAGGGTTACGAACTGTCCGACGAAATGGCGCACGCCGTCCAGGTAAGGCTGGTCTGAGGCATGAAACTTCTGGTAACCGGCGGCGCCGGCTACGTCGGCGGAGTGTGCGCGCAGGTCCTGATCGAGGACGGCCACGAGGTGGTGGTGGTCGACGATCTGTCCACCGGCAACGCGGACGGGGTGCCCAGCGGAGCGAAGTTCGTCGACGGCGATATCGCGACCGTCGGCGTAGAGCTGATCGAGTCCGAATCCTTCGACGGCGTACTGCATTTCGCCGCGCAGTCGCTGGTCGGCGAATCGGTGCAGCAGCCGGAGAAGTACTGGCACGGCAACGTGGTGAAGACGCTGGCCCTGCTGGAGGCGATACGCCGCGCCGGAACTCCGCGGCTGGTGTTCTCCTCCACGGCGGCGGTGTACGGCGAGCCGGAACAGGTGCCGATCACCGAGGATTCGCCCACCCGGCCGACCAACCCGTACGGGGCGTCGAAGCTGGCCATCGATCACGCCATCACCTCCTATGCGGTGGCACACGGGCTGGGCGCGACCAGCCTGCGCTATTTCAATGTCGCCGGGGCCTACGGCGGGCTCGGCGAGAACCGGGTGGTGGAAACGCATCTCATCCCCCTCGTCTTGCAGACGGCGCTGGGCCATCGGAAGTCGATCTCGGTGTTCGGCACCGACTACCCGACCCCCGACGGCACCGCCATCCGCGACTACATCCACATTCGCGATCTGGCGCAGGCGCACCTGCTGGCGCTGGCCGATTCGCGGCCGGGCGAACACCGCATCTTCAATCTGGGCAGCGGCACCGGTTTCTCGGTCCGCCAGGTGATCTCGGCGTGCGAGCAGGTCACCGGACGCCCGATCGCCGCGGTGGACTCCCCGCGCCGGCCGGGTGATCCGGCCGTGCTGATCGCCTCCAGCGAGCGCGCCATCGCCGAACTGGGCTGGACGCCGCGGCACAATGATCTCGACGAAATCGTCGCCGACGCCTGGGAATTCCTGCGCGCCCTCGGCGACCGTGCCCACAGCGCGCGGTAATCCCCTGGCGCACAACCATTGTCACGGCCCGCACCGGGACGGGTCGACGGGGAGTTCGACGCCGAGTTCGGCGGCCTTGGCCAGCCCGGACAGGGCGAGTTTGCGTATCTCGCTCGGGCGCATGCCGGTTCGCAGCGCGGTGTCGAGCAATTGCGCGAGACCGTGTTGCGGGTCGGCGTCCAGCGCCGCCTCCAGCGCGACCCCGGCGAACGGACCGTCGCCGTTGACATACGCGCTGTATCCGAGGAGGGTGGCCGCCTCGGCCCGGTCCGGACCGGTTAGCGACCGGCACACCATCGACCACAACACCTCGGCCGCGGGAGCCCGGTCGCCCAGGGCGAGCGCGAAGGTCGCGTCGCGGACCGCGCGGTCCCGCAGGGCGACAGCGACTTCCGCGATCTCGGCCGGGCCGATCCCGCCGTCGGGGTCGTCGATATCCGAGATCCGCCGCAGCACCAGGTCCAGGGCGGAACGGGTATACGAGGCCGGTTCGCACCGGCACACCGCCTGCCGGTAGCGCTCCCGCGCGGTCCCGCTGACCTCACCGAGTACTTCGGCCACCGCGTCCCGGGACTGCGGGTCGAGCGCGACGACGGCGGTCATCTCCTCCCGGGACGACCGGATCGGGCGGCCGTCGAGCACGTGCGCCAGGGTGATCGGCGACGCCGCCGGATCGGCCTGCACGCCGGTGCCGGCGGGGTCGAGCAGGCTCCACCACGGACTTTCGGCGGCGATCTCGCGCACCGCCCAGGCGTCGGCCAATTCGATGTCCTCGGCGTGCAGCGCACCGGCGAGCAGGCGCACCAGGTCGCGATGCCGTGCCGCGCGCGGACCCGGCCGCCCGGCCAGCGGCGGGGCGGCGCGGTCGTCCACGATCAGCGCGAGCACACCGGCCGCGCGCTCCTGCGCGCAGATCGCGGCCAATTGCCCGGCCACCCGCAGCCAGGCCCCGCAGCCGGGCACATCCAGATCGTGCCGCGCCAGCGCGCCGAGGTGGACCACACCGGGCCGATCGGGATCCTCCTGCAGCAGGCACGCCACCAGCGACCGCCGCGGCACGAATCCGAGGAGCGCGGGGACGGCCGCGACGAACTCGCCCGCCTCGTCTATCCGCAGCCGTGGACATTCCCACAGCGGTGCCGTCACGGCATCCGGCCCGGCAGACGGAGTCTTCGCGCCCGACCCGGAGTGGCCTCGGGGCGGGTGAGGGGAACTGCGGCGTTCGGCGCCGGAGGCGGAGTCGTTGCCTGCTGATGCGGGATCGGCGGGAGATGTCATGTGGCCCAGCGTGCTCCGGCCCCGGCCCGTCTCCCGGCCGCCGAACTGGGCTTTCATTCGCTCTGGGGACAACCCGCGGCCTGTGGAGGACACGGCTGCCGAGGCCCGAGCCCACGCCGTTCTGTCATCCGTCCTTGCTATAGTCCACGCGGGCAACCACATTCGCAGACCGGGGGCGGAAGACGGTGCCGAGATGTCAGTCCGACACGGCGTTCAGCGCGGCCAACTCCTCCTCCGACAACCGCAACTCCCCCACCGGCAGCAGATCGGCCAACTGTTCCGGCGTGCGGGCGCTCGCGATCGGAGCGGCGACGGTGGGCTGCGCGGCCAGCCAGGCCAGCGCGACCGCGGCGACCGAGACACCGTGGGCGGCGGCGATGAGATCCAGCTCGGTCAGTACCCGCGCACCCCGCTCGTCGAGATAGGCCGCGGCACCCTGGGCGCGTGGACTGTCCACCTCCGCGTCCGGACGGTACTTCCCGGTCAGAAAGCCCTTGGCCAGCGCGTAGTAGGGCACGGTCGCGAGATTCTCGGCCTCGGCCAGCGGCAGCACGTCGTGTTCGAAGCCGGTCCGCTCCATCAGGTTGTAGTGCGGCTGCACGGCCACGTACCGGGCCAGACCCTCCCGATCGGCCACGGCCAGCGCCTCCCGGATGCGGTCGGGACTCATATTGGACACCGCCACGTACCGCACCTTGCCCGCGCGCACCAGCGCGTCGTGAGCGGCGACGATCTCGGCCACTGGGGTCTCCGGATCGTCGTAGTGCGCGTAATACAGGTCGATGTACTCGGTGCCGAGCCGCCGCAGCGACGCCTCGACCGCGCCGTGGATCGCCTTCGAGGACAGCCCGTCGAACGGGGCCAGCCGCCCGCCCTTGGTGGCGAGCACGACGCGGTCGCGGTTGCCGCGCGCGGCCACCCACGCGCCGAGGACGGTCTCGGACTCGCCGCCGCTGTTCCCGGGCACCCAGGCCGAGTAGACGTCGGCGCTGTCGACGAAGTTCCCGCCCGCCTCGGCGTAGGCGTCCAGCACCGCGAACGAACCGTCCCGGTCCGCGGTCCAGCCGAAGACGTTGCCGCCGAGGCAGAGGGGAAATACGTCCAGATCGGTCGTACCGAGTGGGGCCATGATCACGAACGTACCCCCGCGGCGCGCCGTGTACACGGCCGACACGACCGCGCCGCGACAGCTACCGCGCTCAGCCCTTCCCGACGTTCCCGACCGCGACGCCGAACATTTGATCCAGCGCGGCCGTATCGGGTGCGCCGTCCCCGAACGTCATATAGGTCGCGTTGACGCGCACGTCGCCGATCTGCGCCAGCCGGGTGCGCATCGACTGGGTGAGCCCCGGCCCGCCGATCGGCCCGGACACCGTGCGCCGCACCGCGAGTGCGTCGTCGGCGGCCACCGCCGGAGCCGGATCCAGCTGGGTGACAACGGCGTTCGCGAGCTGCCCGCGCTGCACGCGCACGGCGTGACAGCGCCCCAACTGCTCGCGCAGCGCGGTCAGCGGCTGATCGGAGCGGGACAGTTCGACCGTGAGGGTGGCGCGGGTGTCGCCGTGCGTGCCGACCACGACCGCGGTGCGATCGGCGCCGAACCGCGGCGGCGCGGGAGCG
Organism: Nocardia wallacei; assembly: GCF_029868745.1. GTDB lineage: Bacteria > Actinomycetota > Actinomycetes > Mycobacteriales > Mycobacteriaceae > Nocardia > Nocardia wallacei_B. The sequence goes on from NZ_JARWOP010000377.1 coordinate 70,086, forward strand.
CAGTCCTCGGGATCGGCGTGGGCGCCCGCGGGTATACCCGCCACATCTCCGACCGCCTTGCGGGCTTGGTCGGCCGGTAGCACCACGGCCGTATACCCCGCCGGGAAGCTGTCCGGACGGGGCAGCAGCGCCGGCAGGGCGGTGCCGACGTGCCGGGTAATGGTGGTCTGCCGCAGCGCTTCCGGATGCCCCGCCACCGTCGACCCGCAGCCCGCGAGCAGCCCCGCCAGCAGCACGCCGCCCAGTGCGCGCGCGACCGCACGGTCCTCGAGACGCGGCCGCGGGCCAGGCGAGTCCGGCACGATCACCCGACTCACTATGCCCAACGCTCGCCGTTCGCCGGAACCGCCACGCCGCGATGCCCGCGCGGGAATGCGAGCCGCCCCCGGCCGGTTGTTGGAGGCAGTGGTGCCCCCACCCGGCGCGGCCTCCGAAGAACATGAGAGACAATGAAGGTGGTTCGCGACCTCACATCCGCCGTCGGTTGTGACGACAAGCCCGGACGACACCCCGTGACGACGGATTTCACGTCGGGAACGGTCGCCCCGGCGCGCCGGATGCGGGCGGACCACGCAGGAAGGAGTACGCGATGGACTACGAGTCGCGAATGTACGAGCTGGAGTTCCCCGCTCCGCAGCTGTCGTCCGCCGACGGCGCTGGTCCGGTGCTGGTGCACGGGTTGGAGGGCTTCACCGACGCCGGTCACGCGGTACGCCTGGCCACGACGCATCTACGCGAGAGCCTGGAGTCGGAGCTGGTCGCCTCGTTCGACGTGGACGAACTGCTCGACTACCGGTCGCGGCGGCCGCTGATGACGTTCAAGACCGATCACTTCTCCGATTACGCCGACCCGGAGCTGAATCTGTGGGCGCTGCGCGACACCGCGGGCACCCCGTTTCTGCTGCTGGCCGGGCTGGAACCGGATTTGCGATGGGAGAAATTCGTCACGGCCACCCGTTTGCTGGCCGAGCAGCTGGGCGTGCGTCGCACCATCGGCCTGTCCGCGATCCCGATGGCCATCCCGCACACACGGCCCCTGGGCGTCACCGCCCACGCCAGCGACCGGGACCTGATCGGCGAACATCAGCGCTGGCCGGGCGAGTTGCAGGTGCCGGGCAGCGCGTCGTCGCTGCTGGAATACCGGATGGCGCAGCACGGCCACGAATCCATCGGATTCTCGGTGCACGTGCCGCACTACCTGGCGCAGACCGCCTATCCGGAGGCCGCCCAGACGCTGCTGGAGAACGTCGCGGAGAACGCCGACCTGGAGCTGCCGCTGGCGGCGCTCAGTGAGGCCGCGGCCCGGGTGCGGGAACAGGTCAACGAGCATATCGCCGGGAACACCGAGGTCGAGACGGTGGTGAACGCGCTGGAGCGGCAGTACGACAGCTTCGTCACCGCGCAGGAGCGCCAATCGAGCCTGCTCGCCCGCGAGGCCGACCTCCCGACCGGCGACGAGTTGGGCGCCGAATTCGAGCGTTTCCTGGCCGAGCAGTCCGGTCTCGGCGACGGCGACGGTGCCGAGGGCGGCGACCTGCCGTAAGTACGCGGTTTGCGAAGGCCGGGGGCTGTCCCGGTAACGTTGCGGCACGTGCAGCTGTCCGATCTGATCCCCGACCGTGTCGTGCCCGACGTGGACGCGGACTGGCTGTACGAAACCTTCGCCGACTGGACCAGCGCGCAGGGCCTCACGCTGTACCCGGCGCAGGAGGAGGCGCTGCTCGAGCTGATGACCGGCGCGAACGTCATCCTGGCGACGCCGACCGGCTCGGGTAAGTCCATGGTGGCGGTCGGCGCCCACTTCGCCGCCCTCAACCGCGGCGAGCGCAGCTACTACACCGCGCCGATCAAGGCACTGGTCAGCGAGAAGTTCTTCGCACTGTGCGAGGTGTTCGGCGCCGACCGGGTCGGCATGGTGACCGGCGACGCCGCCGTGAACCCGACCGCCCCGATCATCTGCGCGACCGCGGAGATCCTGGCCAACCTCGCGCTGCGCGAGGGCGCGGCCGCCGACGTCGGCCAGGTGGTGATGGACGAATTCCACTTCTACGCCGACCCGGACCGCGGCTGGGCCTGGCAGGTGCCGCTGCTCGAATTGCCGAAGGCGCAGTTCCTGCTGATGTCGGCGACGCTCGGCGAGGTCGACTTCTTCGCCCGCGACCTGGAACACCGCACCGGCCGCTCCACCGCCATCGTCGCGGGTTCGGAACGTCCTGTCCCCCTGACCTTTTCCTACCGGCGCACGCCGATCACCGAGACACTCGAGGAACTGGTGACCACCCATCAGTCCCCCGTCTACGTCGTGCATTTCACCCAGGCCGCCGCCCTGGAACGCGCGCAGGCGCTCACCAGCGTCAACTTCGCGAGCAAGGCACAGAAGGACGCCATCGCCGAGGCGATCGGCTCGTTCCGGTTCTCCAGCGGCTTCGGCAAGACGCTGTCGCGGCTGATCCGGCACGGGATCGGCGTCCACCACGCCGGCATGCTGCCCAAGTACCGGCGGCTGGTGGAACGCCTCGCCCAGGAGGGGCTGCTGCAGGTCGTCTGCGGCACCGACACGCTGGGCGTCGGCATCAACGTGCCGATCCGGACGGTGCTGCTCACCGGGCTCACCAAATTCGACGGCGTGCGCACCCGCCGCCTCAAGGCGCGCGAGTTCCATCAGATCGCCGGACGAGCCGGGCGCGCCGGATACGACACCACCGGCACGGTCGTCGTGCAGGCGCCCGATCACGAGGTCGAGAACACCCGGATGCTGGCCAAGGCCGGCGACGACCCGAAGAAACAGCGAAAAGTGCAGCGGCGCAAGCCTCCCGAGGGCTTCGTGTCCTGGTCCGAGGAGACCTTCGATCGTCTGGTCGCCGCGCAGCCCGAGCCGATGGTGTCCCGCTTCCGCGTCACGAATTCGTTGCTGCTCAACGTGATCGCGCGCCCTGGCAACTGCTTCGCCTCGATGCGGCACCTGCTCGAGGACAATCACGAGCCGCGGCCCGCGCAGCGCAAACATATTCTGAAAACCATCCGGCTGTATCGGGCGCTGCGCGACGCCGGGGTCGTCCAGCAACTCGACGAGCCCGACGAGTACGGCCGCCGCGCCCGGCTGACCATCAACCTGCAGCGCGATTTCGCCCTCGATCAGCCGCTGTCACCGTTCGCCCTGGCCGCGCTGGAGCTACTTGACAGGGACGCGCCGACCTACACACTGGATGTGGTGTCCATCATCGAATCCACGCTGGAGGACCCGCGTCAGCTGCTGCTCGCCCAGCAGCACAAGGCGCGCGGCGCGGCCATCGCGGAGATGAAGGCCGACGGCATCGAGTACGACGAGCGCATGGAGCTCATCGAGGACATCACCTGGCCGAAACCGCTCGCCGAACTGATCGAGCCGGCCTTCGAGACCTACCGCGCGGGCCATCCGTGGATGTCCGAGTTCAGCCCGTCGCCGAAGGCGGTGGTGCGCGAAATGATCGAGCGCGCACTGACTTTCGCCGAACTGGTGAGCGAGTACGAGCTGGCCCGCTCGGAGGGCATGGTGCTGCGGTACCTGGCCGACGCCTATCGCGCGCTGCGCCGCACCGTGCCCGAGACCGCCCGCACCGAGGAACTCGAGGATCTGACCGAGTGGCTCGGTGAACTGGTCCGCCAGGTGGATTCGAGCCTGCTCGACGAGTGGGAGCAGCTCACCGATCCGGGCGCGGAGATCGATGCCGAACAGCTGGCGTTCGGCGCGGAGACGGTGCGGCCGATCTCCGCCAACGAGCGCTCGTTCCGGGTGCTCGTCCGCAACGCCGTGTTCCGCCGCGTCGAACTGGCGGCGCTGCACCGCTGGCAGACCCTGGCCGAACTCGACGACGGCCCGGACTGGGAGCGCGACCTCGCGCCCTACTTCGCCGAGTACGGGGAGATCGGCACCGGCCCCGACGCGCGCGGACCGCGGCTGTTCCAGGTCGAGCAGCGGCCCGGCTTCTGGCATGTGCGCCAGGTGCTCGACGATCCGGCCGACGACCACGGCTGGTCCGTCGACGCCATCGTGGACCTGGCCGAATCCGACGCCGCCGGCGAAGTGGTGTTCGACGAGGTGACGGTGACGGCCGGATGATCCCCGCCGGAACCCTGTCCGCGCTCCGAAGACCCGTCCCGATTTCTCCGGCCCTCCGCTGATACTCTCTCGCTCGCTGCCCGCGGCGAGAGGCTGCCCAGAAGAAAGAGAGTTCCCTTAGATTGTTCGGATCAAACGCGCCCGAGTCGCCTTTTCTCGTCATTGATCTCGCCCGGGTGCGCGAGAACTTCCACACCCTGCGGTCGGCACTGCCCACGGCGCGAATCCGGTTCGCGGTCAAGGCTTCTCCGGTTCCGGAACTCATCCGGCTGCTGGACTCCCTGGGCGCGGAGTTCGACGTCGCCAGCGTCGGCGAGATCGAGCACGGCCTGAGCCTGGGCATCGACCCGGCGGCGCTGTCCTACGGCAACACGCTCAAGAAGGCGAGCCACATCGCCACCGCGCACGCCGCGGGCGTGCGCCGGTTCGCCTTCGACACCGAGGACGATCTGGACCGCATCGCCGCGCACGCCCCAGGCGCGGAGGTGGAGTGCCGTTTCCTGGCCGCCGCGCCGCAGTCGCGGACGCCGTTCGGCGCGAAGTTCGGCTGCGCGCCCGGTGAGGCCGTCCGGCTCCTGGTTCGCGCCCGCGACCTGGGGTTACGTCCGGTGGGCCCGTATTTCCACGTCGGCTCCCAGCAACTGGACCCGGCGGCGTGGCAGATCGGCATCGAACAGGCGGGCGCTATCGCGGAAGCGTTGGCGGTCAAGGACATTCGGGTACGTTCGGTGAATATCGGTGGCGGACTGCCGATTTCGTACGCCGATCCGGCCCCGCCGCTGTCCGAGCTGGCCGCGACCATCGCCGCGGCGGCGGCGCGCCACCTCCCCGAGCACGCCGACCTGGTGGTGGAGCCCGGCCGCGCCCTGGTGGGCAATGCCGGCGTGATCCACGCCGAGGTCGTGAACGTCCGCGTCGCGCCGGACGGGCGGCGCTGGGTATACCTCGATATCGGCCGCTACAACGGCATGGCCGAAACCGAGAACGAGTACATCGCCTACCGGATCGAAACCTTACGAGACGGTGACCCCTGCGACGAGGCCGTGATCGCCGGTCCGACCTGCGACGGAGACGATGTACTCTATCAACGCACACGGGTCCTGCTGCCGACCACGTTGCGTGCCGGTGATCCCGTTCGGATCCTCGATACCGGCGCTTATACGGCGAGCTATTCGTCGGTGTCCTTCAACGGTTTTCCGCCTTTGACTGTTCATGTCATCGGCGCTGAGCGAGAGTGAGTTTGCCCATGACGGCAGAATTCACCGGCTGGCACGTGCTGGCCGAGTTCGGTGGTGTCGACGTAGCACTGTGCGACGATCTCGAACGCCTCGAGGCAGCACTTCGAAAATCGTTGCTCGCCGCGGGCGTGACGATCTGCGATGTGGTGCACAAGAAGTTCGAGCCGATGGGTGTCACGGTGCTGGCTCTGCTGTCGGAGTCGCATGCGTCCATCCATACCTATCCGGAGTCCGGCGACATCTTCGTCGACGTGTTCACCTGCGGGAGTATCGGCGCCGGGGCCAGGCGGGCGGTCGATCTGCTGGCGGCGGAACTGTCGCCGCGGACGGTGCACACCGAGGTGATCCAGCGCGGCCACAGCGCGCGGCGCATCCACGAACCGGTGGGCGCCGGGCTGACCCGGGTCTGGGACCTCCAGGAAGTCCTGGTCGATACCCGAACTCCGTTCCAGCACATGGTGATCGCGCGCACCGAACAGGGCATCTCGCTGTTCTCCGACGACGATCGCCAGTCCACCGAGTTCTCCCAGCTGACCTACCACGAGGCCATGCTGGTGCCGGCGTACGCGCTGGCGGCGAAGCTGGACAACGTGCTGATCATCGGTTCGGGCGAGGGGGTGGCCAGCCAGATGTCGGTGGCGGCGGGCGCGTCGCGCGTCGATCACGTCGACATCGACCAGCTCGAGGTGGAGCTGTGCGCGAAGCACCTGCCCTACGGCTACACCGAGGCCGATCTGGCGACGGCGGTGGCCGCGACCGGGCCGATCCGGATGCACTACGCCGACGGCTGGGACTTCCTGGGCCGGGCCGAGGCGGAGGGCGTGCGCTACGACGTGATCGTCATCGATCTGCCCGACGAGCGAGTCGAGGACGCCCAGCACAACCGCCTGTACGAGGAGGAGTTCCTGGGCCGATGTCGGGCGCTGCTGTCCGACGGCGGCGTGCTGGCCGCGCAGGCGGGCTGCGCGACCATGTGGCGCAACGAAACCCTGAAGCGGTCGTGGCAGCGCTTCCGCGAACTGTTCGACACCGTCGTGCCCTACGGCTCCGACGAGCACGAGTGGACATTCCTGTTCGGTGTGGCCCAGCCGGTCGCGGATCCGGTCGCGGTGATGACCGAGAGGTTGTCGCGGTTGCCGTATCGCGCGGCGACCATCGACGAGCGGGCCCTGGTGCGCGGCGCGATCGAGCCGCACGCGCTACGGATCGGCGCCGCCGTCGGTTGACTCCGCGGTCGCGCGGAATTCGCGGCACGCCCGCCCGGCTATCATGTGCGGGCGGGCGGTTGGGTTGTGCGCCGCCCCCCCGGGGGAACTGGTCGTGGCGGGGGGGTGGTGTCGGCCCCACGCACGGTAATCGACTCTCAGTATGCGATGAGAAGCGCTGTCGGCGTGGCTTTTTCGCGCGCACGGCCGGGCTTTTCCGAGGCCGCTACGGCAGGTCCGGCCCCTCGATCCCCAACTCCCGCAGGCGGTCCCGGTAGATCTCGACATTCG